>QMOV01000032.1 GCA_003650305.1 Bacteroidota bacterium
ATAAGCGTAACTTTAAAATTTCTTAAATAATTTTTCTTTAATTAGGCAGGTAAATACTTCATTAAAAACCGTTACTTTTAACTTATATATTTGCAATTAAAAAAAGCAAACTTAAATTAATGCCAGTACAAAAGAAATTTGGAACATTTGCAGGCGTTTTTACACCTTCAATTTTAACTATCTTAGGTGTAATATTGTATATGCGTTTAGGTTGGGTTGTTGGTAATGCTGGGCTTATAGGTTCAATATTAATCATAGTTATTGCTCATGTTATTGCAGTTACAACAGGTTTAAGCATATCTTCGGTTGCAACAGATAAAAAAATTGGTGCTGGAGGAATCTATTATGTGCTTTCGCGTAGTATGGGAATTCCCATTGGAGGCTCAATTGGTATTGCTTTATATGTTGGTACAGCACTTTCTATTGCCTTATATTTAATAGGTTTTGCCGAAAGTTTTAATGGTTATTTTAACTTTGGGATGTCTATTAACAATGTTAGATTTACAGGAACCATAGCATTAATTTCACTTACAGCTTTAGCATTAATAAGTACTTCTGTAGCACTTAAAGCTCAATTTTTTATTCTGGCAGCCATTATAATTTCATTGGTTTCTATATTTTTTGGAACAACAGAAATTGCTCCAGAAACTGTACATTTATTTTCAACCAATGATTCTGTTTCTTTAGAAATTGTGTTTGCCGTATTTTTCCCTGCTGTTACAGGTTTTACTGCAGGTATTGCTATGAGTGGCGATTTAAAAGAACCTAAAAAATCTATTCCTAAAGGTACTTTATTAGCTATTGGAGTCGGACTTTTAGTTTATATCATTCTTGCCGTTTTTATTGCTTATAATGTAAATTCAGAAGTGTTAAAAACCGATTATAATATTTTAATGAAAATTGCCCTATTTGCTCCAGCAGTTGTTGCTGGAATTTGGGGAGCAACATTATCTTCGGCTATTGGAGGCATTCTTGGAGGACCAAGAATTTTACAAGCGATGTCTATTGATAAAGTAACTCCTAAAATATTTGGTAAAGGAAAAGGAACTAATAATGAACCTGTAAATGCTTTATTTATGGTTTTTATTATTGCTGAAGCTGGTATTTTAATCGGAGAATTAGATGTCATAGCTCGTTTAGTTTCTATGTTTTACTTAACAGCTTATGGCTTTATTAACATTTCTTATTTTTTAGAAAGTTGGGCAAATCCAGATTTTCAGCCAACATTTAAAATCAAACGGTGGATTGGATTGCTTGGTTTTATTGCTTGTTTTGCAGTTATGTTTAAGTTAGATATGTTTGCTATGCTTGTTGCATTAGCTGTTGTTGGTGCTTTGTATTTTGGCTTGCAACGTAAAGAAGTGAAATTACAATCTAATGACGTTTGGAGAAGTGTTTGGGAAAATGTTGTGAACAAAGGCTTGAAAAAAATAGATGCTAAAGTTGATGAAAATTCAAATTGGAATCCAAATATTATCCTCTTTAGTGGTCAAAGTGAACACCAATCTTATTTATTGGAATTGGGCAAAACTGTATCTGGACGTACAGGAATTGTTACTAATTTTAAACTTATAATAGATAAAGAGAATGATAAACCCTTTAAGAAAGCCGAACAAATTATTAGAGATGATACCTTCAAAGAACTCGGTATTTTTGCAAGACAAATAAAAGTTGATAATATATATAAAGGCATTACTATTATTGCGACAGCTTTTGGATTTTCTGGAGTTGAACCTAATACTATAATGATGGGTTGGCCTAAAGGCTTGGAAAATTCAAAGGACTATTCAAAAATGACTGAAACTTTATTACATTTAGATTATAATTTACTGTATTTAGATTTTGATAAAGAAGCAAAATTTGGTAACTATCAAACGGTTGATTTATGGTGGCGAGAAACCGACAGTAAGAATGCTGAAATGATGCTAAATATTGCACGATTTATTATTGCTTCTACAAGGTGGCATAACACAAATATTAGGGTTTTATTTGTAAATAATAACAACGTAGATAAAGAGATTATACATTCAAAAATTTCTAAACTTGTTGAGGATTTAAGAGTAAATGTTGAGATTAAAATTATTAATAATGCTGTTGAACAAAAACCATTTTATAATATAATCAAACAACAATCTGAATCTACAGATTTAACATTAGTAGGTATTCCTAATTACAAAATTGAAAAACAAGCCGAATTTATACTTAAAACCAATCATTTATTTGAAACCATTGGCTCGACTTTATTAGTTAAAGCTGCAAATAATTTTAGTGTACTTGATTTAGATTTTACAAAGGAAACACAAAATTGATTTTATAAATTTAATTCTAATTAAAAATGTATAATAGAGACAGTCAACTCAAAGCTTTCGACCGCTTGTTAACAATAATGGACGAGTTGCGTGAGCAATGTCCTTGGGATAAAAAACAGACCTTACAATCCTTACGTCACCTTACAATAGAAGAAACCTACGAGCTTGGTGATGCTATACTCGACAACGATTTACAAGAAGTAAAAAAGGAGTTAGGAGACCTTTTGTTACATATTGTGTTTTATGCCAAAATTGGTAGCGAAACCAACGATTTTGATATTGCCGATGTTGCTAATTCTATATGCGAAAAATTGATTAATAGACATCCTCATATTTATAGCGATGTAAAAGTTAAAGATGAAGTTGAGGTAAAACAAAACTGGGAAAAATTAAAACTTAAAGAAGGAAAAACAAGTGTGTTAGAAGGTGTCCCTAAAAGTTTACCAGCCCTTGTAAAAGCAAGTCGTATTCAAGAAAAAGTGGCAGGAGTTGGTTTTGATTGGGAAGAACCGCACCAAGTTTGGGAAAAAGTAGAGGAGGAGTTAAAAGAATTTAAGGAAGAAGTAAAAAATGGAAATAAAAAAGCTTTGGAACAAGAGTTTGGAGATGTTATGTTCTCATTGGTTAATTATGCTAGATTTATAAATATTAACCCAGAGAATGCTTTAGAAGCCACGAACAAAAAATTCACCAAACGCTTTCAATATCTGGAAAATAAAGCTAAAACTTTAAATAAGCTGTTAAGCGAAATGACTTTAGCTGAAATGGATGTGTATTGGGAAGAAGCAAAAATGTTATAAATTTTCACTTAAAAACATCCAAAAGTACTTCATTAAGCGTATATAAAATATCTATAATTTATAGAGTAATAAAATTGCATAGATTAATAGCATTTTATCCAATTTAAAAGTAAAGGATAATAACAATTTTATTTAGTTTAGTTAGATGTCAGCATCCTGCTTGTATTTATTAACGAGTAGGATGTGACTTTTTTAATAAAAACGTTTTATTCTTTTAAGTTTACTTTTCCAAGAATGAAGTGCTGTTTTATGCTTTTCAATATTTTTATAAACGTCTTTTACTAAAGGATTGGTGTCATCTACATTAGAGAAAAATTGTAGATTATTTTCTAATTGATTTATTTCTCCTTTAATATCATCAATTTTTTTACGCAAAAAGTTATGCTCATTATCTAATAAACGCTTATCATTTGCATTTGCCAAAGATTCTAGTTTATTATCGTATTTTAAGAGTTCGGTGTCAGCTTTGCTTATATCTAGTTTATTATATAATCCATCAATAGTTTTGTTGAATTTCCCATCTATAAAACGCCTATTATATGGTACTCTTCCTAAAGTTTTCCATTCTGCGATATAATCTTTTATAAGTGCTAAATTAGTTTTAACATCAGCTGTAACTTCTATAGTTTTAAGCTTTTCTAATAACGCATTTTTTTTATCTAAAGCTTCGATTTCTTCTTTGTTTGATTCGTTTTGAACATCATGAAACTTATTAAAGTAATGGTTACATGCAGCTTTAAATTGTTTCCAAATTTTATCACTATCTTTTCTTGGCACATGACCAATACTTTTCCAATCACTTTGAATTTTCTTCATTAAAGGTGTAGTGGTTTCAAAGTCTGTATTGTCTTTGTTCTCATCTGCAATTTTAATAAGTGCTAATTTTTTTTGCAGATTTTCGTATTGGTCTTTTTTTAATCCTTTGTAAAACGCATTTTTCTTTTGATTAAATTCTCTTACAGATGTTTTGAATTTAGACCAAGTAGCTTCGTTTACTTTTATAGGAACTTTACCAGCATTAAAGAATTGATTGCGCAGATCTTCAATATTTTTTATCCGCTTTTGCCATATAGAATGATTACTTGTATCATCTTTAGTTACTGCATTTATTTGAGCTATAATGTCATGCTTTGTCTCAAGATTTTTTTCGTAAGCTTTATCTAATTCACCAAAATATACTTGTCGTTTTTCATGTATAGCCTTTGTTGCTGCACTAAAGCGTTCCCATATTTGTTCGCGTTGTTCTTTATCTACAGGACCTAGTTCTTCTTTCCAAATTTTATGTAATACTTGTAATTCTCTAAATGCACTATTGCAATCATCATATTGCGCTAATTCTTCAGCACGATCAATTAATTTTATTTTTTGTTCTAAATTGTGCTTGAAGTCTAAATCTCTTAAGTCCCGATTTAAGTGTAAGAAATCGTAAAAAATTTCGACATGATGATGATAGTTATTCCATACATTATTGTACTTATCTCGCGGAATTGGACCAGCATTTCTCCAACGCTCTTGTAGTGCTTTAAAATGCTTATAAGTAGTGTTTATATTCTCTTCTACATTTATTAAACCCTTTATTTCGGCTATAATCTCTAAACGATTTTCTAAATTTTCCTTTAGCGATTTTTCTAAATTTTTATAATGTGCCTGACGTTTATCTCTATAAGTTTTAAAAATACTGTTGTAACGTTTTTTTAATGGACTATCAAAATAAAAGTCAATAGTATTACCGCCTTCTGCGATAAATTCTGCTTTTTTCTCTGCTAATAAGGCTCCAAATTTTGCAGAGAACTCACTCTTTATTGTATCTACTTGAGATTTTATAGCTTGTATCTTCTCGTTTTCAACTAATACTTCAAGTTCATCTACCAAATCGTTCATAGACATGGTATGATAATCTTTTTCTTCAATTATTGGATGCTTTTTTTTCTCTTCATCTTCGGCTTCTTTAGCATTTTCGGTTTCAATTTCGGTTAAAGCCTCATCTCCTTTTTCTGGCTGATCTTCTTTTTTGTTTTCGGAAAGGTTTTCGGTATTGTCTTCTGTTGCTGTTTCAGTTTCAACAGCTTTATCTTCTGTTTCTTTAGCATCTTCAACTTCAATTTCGGTTAAAGCCTCATCTTCAACTTTTGTTTCAGTCTCTGATTTGTTTTCGGAAAGGTTTTCGGTATTGTTCTCTTTTACTGTTTCAGCTTCAGTAGTTATTTCTTCAACAACTTCTTCTGGTTTCCTTTCTATTTCTTCAGCATTGTCAGCTTCAGTTATAGAATCTTCTGCAATATTAGAAGCGGTCTTTTCTTGGACTTCTGCAATGTTTTGTTTCGCGTCTTCAATAACGGTTTCGACATCTACATTAAGATCTTCTTTTTTGGGTGTTTTTGCATCTTTTTTTCCGTCTGCTTTTAGCAGGTTATCTTTCTCAGACATATCTTTCAATGTTTAGGTTCTCAATCACTTTAACGGTTAAAGATAATATTAACAATTAAAATTACAAAGGTTATAGAGTATTTATAGAGTTTTTCTTGCTATTGCCAGACTTCCCAGGCTTTGTCTGCTTGTAATTCTAACATTACTAATCCGTTGCAGATTTTAGCACCTTTTAGCTTACCAATTGTTAAAAATTTGGTTTCTTCTGGATTATAAATTAAATCGTATAATAAATGTGATTTACTAATCGCATCATAAGGAATAGGCGGACAAGTATTAGTGTTTGGATAGGTGCCAAGTGGTGTGCAGTTAACAATAATATGATGGTTTTCTATAATCTCTTCAGTTAGTGTTTGGTAAGTAAATGTAGCATTTTTTGAATCTGTTCTTGAAACATAACTACATTCAATTCCTAAACTTTTTAAGGCAAATGCAATTGCTTTTGATGCTCCTCCAGTGCCAAGAATAAGGCCTTTTTTATGATTAGGTTTTAGGTAAGGTTTAATAGATTTTTGAAATCCATAATAATCGGTATTATAGCCACTTAATTTTCCATCTTTGGCAATCTTTATGGTGTTTACAGCACCAATTTTTTCAGCTTTGCTATCTAGTTTATCTAAATAAGGTATTACTGCTTCTTTATAAGGAATGGTAACATTTAAACCTATGAGATCTTGGTTTGACTTAACAATATCTAGAATTTTGTCGATAGATTTAATATCGAAATTTTGATATGAATGCGGCAAACTTTCACTATCAAACTTATTTGTAAAGTATGATTTTGAAAATGAATACTCAATATCTTTTCCAATAAGACCGAATTTAGACATTTATTGTTCTTGTTTTTTGACCATACCATTCTAACGCTAAAACAATTAATATTCCTAAAACAATATAGGCTATTGCTATAAAAGATTCAGTAGAAAATTCTGGAATAAACCGCTTAAAATTTTCTATCACTTTCTCTCCTGTTGAATCTAATAAAAACGAACCGTCTTCAATAGTTTTATAAAGGGTTTTTTTCCAAGGCCACACCACACCAAGAGAGCCAATAATAAAACCCATAATAACAGAAAGTGTTATGTTTTTATAATGTTTTAAAACATAACTTATTAAGTGAGAAAAGGTTACTAGACCTGCAAAAGAACCAAAAGTAAAAACAGCAATTACTTTAAGCATTCTTATCCTAACAGGATTTTCTGTAAAACTAAAATCTCCTGTAAAAATATCGAACATAGTATCATAAAGCGCATTAACCGAATCGACTAAAAGCAACACATAGTTTCCTAATAAAATTAAAATGAAAGAACCAGAAAAACCTGGTAATGCCATCCCAGAAACACTAATAATACCACAAAAAAACACAAACCAAAGATTATCATTTTCTTTTGCTGGATCAAGGAAACTTATGCTTATTCCTATAGCTATTCCAATAACTAAAGCTATAATTGTTTTAATATTCCAATCTTTAAAATCTTTGCTTATATAATAAATGGATCCAATAATCATCCCAAAGAAAACACTCCAAACGTACAATTCGAAATTTGCAATAAGGTAATCCAGAACTTTAGAAACACTAAAGTAACTAAAGATCATTCCTAAAAAAAGCAGACCTAAAAACCGACCATTTATATAGCGATAAAAACTAGTAAATCGACCATTAATAATTAGTTTAAAAGCTTTGCCATTAATTTTTTGCAAAGAATAAATAAATTCTTCGTAAAACCCTGCTACAAACGCTACAACACCACCTGAAACACCTGGAACTTTATTTGCAGCTCCCATGCCTAACCCTTTTAAAAAGATAAAAACTTTATCTGAAAGTGTTCTTGTGCTTTGCATTTTAGATTAGTCGTTATTTTTTGAACCTAATTTCTCTAAAATTAAAATAGTTAAAAATCCTGCAATCATTAATATAATAGCTGGAAGTAGTTGCGAATCAATACTATTGTTAATTGTTGCATATTGAACTGCAGAAATACTGTTTTCTACTACAGTTTTGTAGGTTTCAAAATCATTGGTTTGTTGTTGATATATGGATAATGTTCCTAAATTAGATAGGTCAGAAAAAGGAATTACTTCTCCTGTTTTTTCATTTAAAACAGAAACCGTTTTTTTCCATGGCCAGATTTTATTTAGAGATCCAAATATAAAACCAGTTAAGATAGCTAAGGTTGTATTGTGATAGTTTTTGAAGAGCCATTTTAAAATTCTACTAAAGCTTAATAAACCAACAATAGCACCAGATACAAATAATGCAATTTTTTTTAAATCGAAGTCATGAAACGCATCACTTAAAGTTTTGTAAGCACCTAAAATAACAAGTATAAAAGATCCTGAAATTCCAGGTAAAATCATAGCGCAAATTGCTATTGCTCCAGCAAAAAACAAAAATAACGGATTAGAATTGCTTTCTAATGATGGCAGGCTAGTAATATAATAAGCTGTATAAGCACCTAAAATTAAAGCAATGAAAGTAAATAGATCCCATTTGGTAATTTGTTTACCCACAAAATAAATACTGACTGCTATAAGTCCGAAGAAAAAAGACCAAATTAAAACAGGATGTTGCTCAATTAAGTATTTAGCAAGTCTCATAAACGAAACAAAACTAATGATGATTCCTGTTAAAAGTGTTACAATAAAATTGCCATTTAATTGAGACCAAAACGCTTTCAAACCTTCTTTTTTTAAGGTTTTGAGTAACGAAAAGTTAATATTACTAATGGTTGCAATTAGCTCTTCATAAATACCAGAAATAAAAGCAATAGTTCCGCCAGAAACTCCTGGAACTGCATCTGCTGCTCCCATTGCAACTCCTTTAAGGGAAATAATAAGGTAATCTAAAAAACGTCTTTGCATTTGCTTTTTATTGAGGTAAGGTATGTAAAGGTATGGAATTTTAGTGTTAAGCGTTTTTAAAATTTTGCCAATATTTCCTTTATCGATTTGCGTTTAAAAACAGTCGGAAATAATTCTTCGATAATAAAAATATAGTCTTTGTCTAAAGCCAAAGCATTTTTAAGATGAAAACGACCTTTAACAGATTGATTGATAATAAAATAAAGTCCTGCCAAACGATATTCTATTTCAGCATGATCTGGATAGAATTCAGCTGTTTGAATTAAACTAAAACTAGCAGCTTCATATTCGCCTAAACCAATTAGAATATCTGCTCTTGCTAACCAAGTATCTAATTCATAATTGCCAAGCTCTAAAGTTCTTTTATAACCTCTTTCGGCTTCTTCTAAAAAGTGTAATCGCTGGTTAATTTGTGCATACAACTTCCAATAAATAACATTTTCAGAATCTATATTTATAGCTTTGTTTATGTAGTACAAGGCTTTTTGATAATTTTTATTATTATTATAAAAGTTTGTAATTGCAATCCAGCCTTTATCTAATAACGGATCTTCTTCTACTGTTTTGTAGTAGTGTTGTACAGCTAAATCGTCCTGACCCAATTTTTCGTAACAGCACCCAATGCGCAATAAGGCAAATGATGTAGGATCGTCCAAAGCTAAAGTGATCTTATAATTTTCTATGGCTTCGTTAAATTGTTTTAATTCTTCTAATACTTTTCCTTTTTCCAGATAAGCTCCAATAAAAAGATCGTCGGAAATTATAGCAAAATCAAAGGCAGCTAATGCTTTTGTATAATCTTTAGTATTACAATATTGTTTTCCAAGTTGATGCCAAGCCACTTCACAATAAGGATTTTTTTGCAAGTAAGTGTTTAAGTATTCTATGGCTTCGGTATTTTGTTCTAAATATTCAAAACAATAAATGGCATTGTAAAGTGCTGAGTAATCCTCATAATCTGCTTCTAAACATTTTAAAAAATACAATTTTGCATCTTCAAATTTATCCAAGAATAGATATTCCATACCAATAAGAGAAAATATATCTGCATTGTCTTCGGAAAACTCTAAAGCTTGTTGTAAAATATTAATCGCCTTTTCGTGATTATCTTTTTTAGATAGGATATTCGCTTTCTGAATATAAATTTCTTCATTTGAAGGTTCTATTTCATATAACTTATTTAAAAGCTGATCAGCCATTTTTAGCTTATTCTCGAAGACAAATACTTCTACCTGAAATAATTTTAAGTTTGTAGATGTTGGATGTTGTTTTAAGCCTAATTTAATAGCTTTTTTTGCTAAAGCCATTTTGCCAATATCCATATAATGGTGTATAATATTTTCAAATTCATTAGAGTCGAAAAACAAAACATGGTTTGTTTTTAACATAGACTCAAACTTTGAAAGCGATAAATTGTTGTTGTCGTCGTACTGACTATATTCCATAGACATTTAAATAGTTCACTGGAATAAATGTAGTATTCTATCTGTCATGGTTGTAATTTTTTTATTCAATGTTTTCAACAAAATAATTAACAATCAAATTTTAAACAGGCTATTTTATTTTTGGAATGTTATTTAACACCTCTTTAATAATGTTACAGCCTTTAATAATATCGTCATTAGATATTGTAAGTGGTGGTGTTATTCGTATTGCTCGAGGCTCAAAAAGTAGCCAAAATAGAATCAATCCAGCGTCTTGACATTTTAAAATTACTTGATTAGCAATTTCAGAAGAAGGTAAAATTGCTGCAAGCATAAGTCCTTTTCCTCTAATTTCATGTATTAAAGGATGTACAAGGTGTTTCCTGATTAAAATTTCCTTTTCTAAAGTTCCAGCAATAAGAATGGTAGTTGTAATTTCTTTTAAAGTTGCCAAAGCAGCAGCAGCAATTACCGGATTCCCTCCAAAAGTGGTAATATGACCAAGTTTAGGTTTGTCCATTAAACAATCCATCATTTCTTTTGAAGTTGTAAAAGCACCTATTGGTAAACCACCACCAAGACCTTTTCCGGTTACTACAACATCTGGAACACAATTATAATGCTCAAAACAAAACAATTTTCCGGTTCTACCTAATCCTGTTTGAACTTCGTCTAAAATTAAAAGTGTACCAACTTGTGAGCAGCGTTCTCTTACTTTTTGCAAGTAGTCTTTATGGGGTTCGATAAATCCAGCTCCACCTTGTATGGTTTCTAAAATAACTGCAGCAGTTTTTGTGGTGATTTGCTCTAAATGTTCTTCGTTGTTATAATCAATAAAATTGACATCTGGAATTAATGGTCGGAAAGCTTGCTTTTGTTTCTCAAAACCCATAACACTCATTGAGCCCATTGTATTGCCATGATAAGCGTTATTTGCAGCAATAATTTGGGAGCGACCTGTAAATCGCTTGGCTAATTTTAATGCACCTTCTATAGCTTCAGTTCCCGAATTTGTTAAATATGTGCTCTCTAATGGTTCTGGTAAATGTTGTGCTAATAATTTTGTAAGTTCTACTGCTGGTTCTTGTATATATTCGCCATAAACCATAACATGTAGATATTTATCTAACTGGGTTTTAATGGCTGAAACTACTTTAGGATGTTTATGACCCAAACTACAGGCAGAAACTCCAGCAACAAAATCGAGGTAAGGCTTATTATTTTGATCATAAATATAACTGCCTTCAGCATGAGAGATTTGCATCGCTAAAGGATGTGGTGTAGTTTGTGCTTGGTATTTAAAAAAATCTGTTTTAATTATCTTCTTTTTTTTCTTTAAGACGATTTTTTCTTGCTCTTGTTTTTGCTTCAAGTAATTTTTTAGGAATATTTCGAGCTGCCTTATTTTCTTTTTTGGTAGTTTTAACTTGTTTATCTGATGCTTTTACACGCTTAATTAAAGACTCATCAAAAAATTCTTTTTGAGGAACGTAATCTTCTATACCTTTAATTATAGGAAGGTTTAATGGAGGATCGTCTTTAAATAAATCTTCAACACTCATTGGACGCTCTTCATCTCGCCAATCGAAACCACGAAGAATTTGATCTTTCTCTGGGAATTCTTCTTCAGGATAAGTATCACCATCAATTTGATTAATTTTTCTCACCTCATCAATAGTATTATTGGTAATCCGAATTTTAATTATTCCAGATTTAGACTTATCGATGCCTACCAATTCGTTTTTTTCATTCCTTAAATAATAGATGGATTCAGCATTTTTAATAATGTCGATTGTATATAACTCATTGTCCTTAAATAAACCAAATAGTTTTAGTCCTTTTATCTGATTGTAGCCACCTCCAAGAGTATCTTTACTAATAATAAATGAATTATCGAATACTTTTAAAGAGTCTAATTTTTCGGTTTCTGGATTAGAGATTAAATGTATGGTGTCTCCAGTTATTTGATTTTCAATATTCCAAAGGATAGGATTACGTTTAGTAGTGAAAGCATCACTAGAAGAAAATCGACTTAAATTAATAAGTTGAGTAAGTCCGGTTTTATGATCTACATGAATAGAGTCTGCTTTACCACTTAAATCCGATTTATACCATTTGGCATTATAAAAAGCTCTAGTAATACGATGTTCTTCTGGACCAGTAACTCTAATGGTATCGCTATGTATGTAAATTGAATCGTTTTCCTGAACACTTATTGCCAAGGCGCGTTTGGTTATAAAAACAGAATCTTTTTCTCTGAAGACTTCAGCATAATGACCTTTTACAATAAAGTTATTTATTGTGTCCGTAACTTTTATATTGTTAGTAGCTGATGCAAAACTGCTGTTACGATCAAAATAAAGGCTGTCTCCTTCAATAATACGATCGTCATAATCTATTCTTGATTTTTTTAAAAAATAACCTACATCGTTATTTGTGTCGTAAAACCCTTTTTCGCAATAAATTTTACTGTCTTCTCCAGTTATTGTTGTTGGTCCATATAAGTAGGCATGACCAGATTCAGTATAAAAATCCAACTGATCAGAATCAATAATATAGTCTGGATTTACCAATTTTACATCTTGTACAAATTGGTACTTTTTTTTGTTCATGTAATATCTTCCAATCTGGCTTGTAATAGTACCAGAAGTATCTTTTACAACTTTTCCTTTGCTTTTGTAAAAGGCTTCTTGTTTTACACGATCAAAAAATAAAGTGTCTGTTGTGATTACAGAAGTTGGGTCTGTTAACACAACATCTCCACTCGCAAATGCAAGTTTTGTGCGTCCACTATATTCTACATATTTAGAAGTCATTGTTATGGTATCTCCTTGCTTAATAAGTACGTTACCATAGGCTTCAATAAAATCTTCTTTGGTATAATGAATGGCTTGGTCACACCACATGATAACACCATCATGCGAAATTTTAACTTGGTTCATATCATCTCTAGTCAAAATAGTAGCATCAGGATAATTAGTTTCATCCTTATCTAAAAAACCTGAATAATCAATTTCAATTCTTCGCCTCTCTTGAGCATACGAAAAGCTTGATAGAAGTAATGCAAAAAGGATTAAGAGATATAAGGTTTTGTGCAGTTTCAAGTGTTATAAGTATTGAATATTTCTGGTAAAAATAACTATTATATTATTCTTTTATTGTTAGTTAAGAGATTTTTAAGAAAACAAAAACCTTCTAAAATAGAAACTGAAATTTCTATCTAAAAATAGTTTGCTTCCTATCTGGACCAACAGATATTATTTTAATAGGAATGTCTAGTTCGTCTTCTAAAAAAGCAATATAATCGTTTAATTCTTTTGGAAGTTGAGAAGCATTTTCCATAGTTGTTAAATCTTCACTCCAGCCATTAAACTCTGTATATATAGGTGATACATTATCTGCTTCAATATTATAAGGTAAATGAGAAATAACTTCGCCTTTATAGTTATATGCTGTACATATTTTTAAGGTTTTAAAACCAGAAAGCACATCGCCTTTCATCATCATAAGTTGTGTTACACCATTTATTTGACAAGCATATCTTAATGCTACAAGGTCTAACCAACCACACCTGCGACTTCTTCCAGTTGTTGCACCAAATTCTTGCCCAACACGTCCCATGGTTTCGCCATCTTCATCAAACAATTCGGTTGGAAAAGGTCCTGAACCTACTCTTGTAGTGTAAGCTTTAAAAATACCAAAGACATCTCCAATTTTATTTGGAGCTACACCTAAACCTGTACAAGCACCAGCAGCGGTAGTGTTAGATGAAGTTACAAAAGGATATGTACCAAAGTCGATATCCAATAATGAACCTTGAGCACCTTCGGCTAAAATAGATTTTCCTTCTTTTAGTGCTTTATGGATGTATTCTTCGGAGTCTATAAAAGTTAAGGATTTTAGAGTTTCAATGGCTTTAAAAAACTCGGTTTCTAACTCATCAAGATTGTATTGTAAATCAACATTATAGAAGGCAATCATTCTTTCATGCTTATTAGCTAATGCACGATATTTTTCTTTCCAATTAATTAATTCTAAATCACCAACTCTAATTCCATTACGTCCGGTTTTGTCCATGTATGTTGGTCCAATACCTTTTAATGTAGAACCAATTTTTGCTTTTCCTTTTGCAATTTCGCTTGCTGCATCCAGCAGTCTATGTGTTGGTAAAATAAGATGCGCTTTACGCGAAATACGAAGCGATTTGTTATAGTCTATATCTTGCTCATCGAGTTTACTCAATTCATTTTTAAAAATAACGGGATCTATAACGACACCATTACCTACTAAATTTATGGCATTATCATGAAATATTCCTGATGGAATAGTGTGCAAAACATGTTTCATGCCATTAAAAACTAGAGTATGTCCAGCATTTGGACCTCCTTGAAATCGTGCAATAATATTGTAGTTAGAGGTGAGTACATCAACAATTTTTCCTTTGCCTTCGTCTCCCCATTGTAAACCTAGTAGTAAATCTACTGCCATTATGTAATTAGTTATTTGGTTGCTTTTTTGGTTCCGTAAAAGTAGAGTGAGTGATTGTGAATATCAATATCAAAAACTTCTTCTATCGTTTTTTTTATAGAATGAATTCTAGGATCGCAAAACTCAATAACTTCTCCACTATCTGTAAGAATTACATGGTCGTGCTGTTTATCGAAATAAGATTTTTCGTAATGTGCATAATTTTGACCAAACTGATGCTTTCTAACCAAAGAGCAATCTAATAATAATTCTATAGTATTGTAGAGTGTTGCACGAGATACACGATACTTTTTATTCTTCATATTAATATATAAAGATTCTATATCGAAATGATCTTTACAAGCATATATTTCTTGAAGAATAGCATAGCGTTCAGGAGTTTTTCTGTGACCGTTATCTTCTAAAAATTTAGTAAAAACATTCTTTACAATACTTTGATTTTTATTTTCCTTTTTAATACTCATAATTCCTCACAAATTTAAACTAATTTTTAAACTCTGTGTACTTTTTCAATACCATTAATTTTTTTGATTCTATCCATTAGTTTTTTAACCAAGTTGTTGTTTTTTACCACTACAGTTATTTTTCCTGTAAATAAGCCATGATCTGTTTCGAAACGGATATTTTTTATATTAACATGCATATTTCCAGAAATGACTTTTGTTACTTCACTTACTAAACCTATATTATCTATTCCAGTCATTTGTATGCTTGCTGTAAATTCTTGTTGGGACGAATCTATCCATTTAGCTGACATTATACGATATGCATAATTAGATTGTAGGCTTAAAGCGTTTGGACAGTTTTTTTTATGAATCTTAATTCCGTCATTAATAGTTAGAAATCCAAAAACAGCATCTCCTGGAATTGGATTGCAACAGTTTGATAATTTATAATCTAATCTTTCTTCTTCTTTGCCAAAAACAAGCATGTCAAATTTAGAAGTAATTTCGTCCTTTTCTAGATCATAAATTGTGGTTGGTTTACGAATTTTATTTTTAATATAACTCACAAAAACATTGCTACGAGAGCTTGCAAAAGCCTTAAGCATTTTGTTGTCTATTGAACTTATCCCCACACGATAAAATAAGTCTAAACTTGTTTTTAGTTTAAAATAATTTACAAGCTCGTTTATAGATTTTTCATTAAGAGAAATTTTAAGTTGTTTTAGTTTGCGCCTTAAAATTTCTTTGCCATCTTTTGCAATTTCTTTCGTTTCTTCTTTTAATGAAGATTTTATCTTACTTCTAGCTCTTGCTGTAGTTGCATAATCTAACCAATTAGCGTTTGGTTTAGCATTATCTGAAGTTAAGATATCTACTTGGTCTCCACTTTCTAGAGGATGGCTTAAAGGCACTAGTTTTCCGTTAACTTTTGCACCTCTTGTTCTCATGCCAACTTCGGTATGAATACTAAATGCAAAGTCTAAAGGTGTGGCTCCTTTAGGTAATGATTTTAAGTCTCCTTTAGGCGTAAACACAAATATTTCTTTGGAATATAAATTGAGTTTAAACTCTTCAACAAAATCTACGGCATTTGTTTCAGGATTCTCTAGGGCTTCTTGTAGTTTGTTAATCCAATCATCAAGGGTATCTTCTTTAGCAGCTTTACCTTGTTTGTATTTGTAATGTGCTGCATAGCCTTTTTCTGCAACTTCGTTCATGCGTTCGCTACGAATTTGCACTTCTACCCAACGCCCTTTTGGTCCCATTACAGTAATGTGTAATGCTTCGTAGCCTGTAGATTTTGGAGAAGAAATCCAATCTCGCAGTCGTATAGGGTTTGGTCTAAAATGATCGGTTACAATAGAATATATTTTCCAGGCAATAAACTTTTCATTTTCAATATCACATTTATAAATAATTCTAACCGCAAACTTATCGTAAACTTCATCAAAAGAAACACCTTGTTTAACCATTTTACGACGAATAGAGTAAATAGATTTTGGTCTTCCTTTTATTTTGTAATCTAGCTTTTCTTTATTAAGCGATGACTTAAGAATTTTATTAATTTCTTTTATATAAGCGTCTTGTTGTTCTTTACTATCTTTTATTTTGGTAAAAATGTCCTTATATACTTCTGGTTCGGTATATTTTAATCCATAATCTTCAAGCTCTGTTTTAATATTATAAAGCCCTATGCGATGAGCCAAAGGCGCATAAATGTATAAAGTTTCAGATGCAATCTTGACTTGTTTGTCTGGTCTCATAGATTCCATAGTTTGCATATTATGGAGTCTATCGGCAATTTTAATAATGATTACACGCACATCATCATTAAGTGTTAGCAACATTTTACGGAAGTTTTCGGCTTGCATAGAAACATCCATATCTTTTTTAAGTGAAGATATTTTGGTTAAACCATCCACAATTCTAGCTACAGCTTCACCAAAGAGTTGCTGTATATCGTCTATTGTATAGTTGGGATTGTCTTCAACAACATCATGAAGCAGTGCTGCAGCAATAGAAGTAGCATCCATACCAATTTCTTGCGCTACAATTTTTGCAACTGCAATGGGATGAAAAACATAAGCTTCGCCCGATTTTCGGCGTTGTTCTTTATGCGCATCTACTGCAACATCAAAAGCACTTCTAATCAGTTTTTTGTCTTTCGCAGAAAGGGTTAAGTAACTAACTTTTAAAAGCTGTTTGTACTGTTTTGCAATGGCTGCATTTTCTTTTTCTATCTCGACATCTGTCATAAAACTAAAGTAGTACAAAGAAGTTTAACAGCCAACTCTTTTGTTATTTTTGAGATAAGAAATTTATAATTTCAAATTCCTAATTCTTTCTAATAATGTTGGATGTGAATAATGCATAAACACATAGGCCTTATGTGGTGTTAAATTGCTTAAACTGTTTTTAGATAGTTTTTTTAGCGACGTAATTAAAGGCTCGGCTTTGTATGTGTGTTTGGCGTAATTATCGGCTTGATACTCAAATTTGCGTGAGAAATAATTCATTATTAAACCTGTAACTTCACTAATAGGACTATACAACAATCCAAAAGCAATTAAACCAATATGAAAACTCGGAATGGCTACTCCTAAAGCATTTGATAATAATGGATTTGAAATGAAGATAGATAAAATGTATAATGTTAATCCTGTTAGTAAAATTGAAGACATCAAATTAAAAATAATATGTTTCCGCTTATAATGTCCAACTTCATGTGCCAACACAGCAACGATTTCTTCGTCTTCTAAATCATTGATCAAAGTATCGTAAAGTGTGACACGTTTTTCACTCCCAAACCCAGAAAAATAGGCATTGGCTTTAGTGCTACGTTTAGAACCATCTATCACAAATACTTTATTGAGTTTAAAACCAACAGATTTAGCGTAATCAGAAATTTTATTCCGCAATTCGCCATCTTCCAAAGGTGTTTGTTTATTAAATAATGGCACTATTAAACGCGAATAAAACATATTCATAAACAGTGAGAATACAGCAATTGTTGCCCAAGCATACAACCAGAAATGATTTCCTGTAAAGTCATAAAACCAAACAATAAGTGCTAAAATCACACCACCAATAATTGCCATCATGAGCAAACTTTTTATTTTATCTAAAATGAATATTTTCTTTGTTGTTTTATTAAAGCCGAATTTTTCTTCAATCACAAAAGTTTTATAATATGCAAAAGGCGTTGTAATTATGTCGCTTCCTAGCAAAATAATTCCAAAGAAAATTAAGGCTATTATTATGTTGTTGTCGCTGTAGTTTCTGGCAATAGTATCTATATATTCAAAACCATCAAAAAAGAAAAAGGCTAGCGTTAGAAGTAATGAAAATGCTGATGTATAGTTAGAGAATTTGTAATTCGTCTTTTTATATGCTTGTGATTTTTTGTATTCATCTTCGTCGTAAACATCTTGTAATTCTTCTGGAATTGGATTGTTATAATGCTTTGCATTTAGTGCATCAAGGATTTTATCGATGATGAAGTTGATGATTAGTATGGCAATGATGATATAGAATAAAGTAGTAGAAGTCATAAAATTATTAATAATGAATAATTAGTAATGTGTAATTAGTTATTCTTTTGATGATTGAATTATTTTAAAGAGTATTTTTAGTATACTTGAAAGTTCAGTTTCAAAGCTTTTAAATTCTTCAACAGTTATATAATCTGTCTCTTTTAGTAGTCTTAACCAGTAATGTGTTTCTCTTGCTTCTTTGTATGAAATAGACATTTTAGCTCTAAAATCTCTTTTTGAAATTCCACCAATAGCTTCTTCAACATTTGCACCAATTGATGTGCCAGATTTTAATATTTGTTTAGAAAGGACATATTCTTTTTTTACAATTAGAGCTTTATTTAAATTAATAATATTAATGGAAAATTAAATGTTTTTGTAGCGATTATATTTTCTTTCATAAACCAATTGTTAATTACACATTGTTCATTATTAATTAATTAGCCTTTGGCGAACAGCTTCAAAAATAAGAATTCCAGCAGCAACCGAAACATTCATGGAGTCTATTTCTCCTTGCATAGGTATAATTATATTTTGAGTTGCGTTTTTTAACCAATCATCACTTAATCCTATAGCTTCTGTTCCAACAACTATGGCTGTTGGTTTTGTATAATCTTGTGTTTGGTACTCAACTGAAGCTTGTAAAGAAGCACAATAGATGTTGATATTATTTTCTTTTAAAAATTCAATGATTTCAGGAGTGCTTCCTGTTGCTATTAGATTTGTAAACACGCAACCAATACTCGACCTTATAATATTAGGATTATACAAATCGGTTTTTGGATTGGCAATAATTACAGCATCGACATTTGCTGCATCCGCAGTTCTTAATAAAGCTCCAATATTTCCTGGTTTTTCAGGTGCTTCAGCAACTAAAATTAATGGATTGGCAGTATTTAATGAGATGCTTTTAATCGATAGGTCTTTAGTTTTTGCAACAGCAATAACACCTTCGGTAGTTTCACGATATGCCAATTTTTGATAGACTTCTTTGGAAACTTCTATAGTGTTTTGTTGTTTATTTGTTAAGTCGTTTAGTTGTTTTTCTGAAAATATTTCAGGATAAAATAAAATTGTTTCAATATCGTAACCTCCCTTTAAAGCCAATGTAATTTCGCGTTCACCTTCAATTAGAAATAAGCCAGACTTTTTTCGTTCTTTGGATTTATATTTAAGCTGTACTAATTGCTTAACAAAAGGATTTAGTGCACTATTGATTCGATTTGTCATTTCAAGGCAAAAATAGATTAATTATTGTAATTATTTTGTAGCTTAAACGTCAAAATACCAAACTAACTTTAAAAATGAAAAATACTACACTTTTATTCCTAACAATACTTGTGTTCTTTTCTTGCAAGCAAGACACAAAAACAACCGATTATAAAAATGAAACATTAGATGTAACGACATCTATTTATCCTGAAAACATTTCAAAAATATTTGATGCACACGGAACTTTAGATGTATGGAATACCATGCAATCATTGGTGTTTACTATGCCAAAGCCAGATGGTGACGAGATAACCACAACTAATTTAAAATCGAGAGAATCATTAATAGAAATGCCTTCTCATACTATTGGTTTTGATGGAAATGAGCTATGGTTATCACAAAAAGATACCACTACTTATAAAGGAAATCCAAGATTCTACTACAATTTGATGTTTTACTTCTATTCAATGCCTTTTATTTTAGCCGATGATGGTATTTCTTATAAAGATACAGAACCATTAAATTTTAAAGGCAAAGACTATCCTGGAATACTTATTTCTTATGATGCTGGAGTTGGAGAGTCGCCTGATGATGAATATATTTTGTATTACAATCCTGAAACTTATAAAATGGAATGGCTTGCTTATACAGTAACTTATTTTTCTAAAGAAAAAGGTAAAGAATTCCATTTTATAAAATATAGTGATTGGCAAACTGTTGAAGGCTTAAAATTACCAAAAACATTGACTTGGTATAATTATGAAAATAACCAACCAACTACAAAACGTAACGATGTAAATTTTGTTAATGTTTCTATTTTAAAAACTAAACCAGATGATAGTATGTTTAAAAAGCCTGAAGATGCTAAAACTATAGAATAAAAAAAGGAACCATTTGGTTCCTTTTTTTATTTATTCTTGTGATTTGTATTTTTCGGAATAACGCTTCCAAAGTTCGGTTTGATGTGTTTCTAAACTAATGACACGACCATCTATAAAAGCATGTGATAAAATGTTTGTCCGCATATCTAAAGCATCACCTTCACTAATAAATAATGTGGCACTTTTGCCAGTTTCAAGAGTTCCATAATCTGCATTTATACCCAAGATTTTTGCAGTATTAGAGGTAATGAGTTTTAAAGCATCTTCTTTGTTCATGCCTTGACTTACAACTTGCCCAGCCTGAAATGGAAGGTTTCTTGCATTTGCACGTTCCATTTGTCCGCTGTTTTCTAAACCAACTAAAACGCCTTGATCTGTTAATAGTTTTGCTAACTTATAAGGATAGTCGTAATCATCATCATCACTATTTGGTCTGCTATGAACTCTTCTAACTAATACAGGAATATTATTAGTCTTTAATAGATGCGCAACTTTAAAGGCTTGATAACCACCAACAATAACCATATTTGTAATGCCATTTGTTTTTGCAAAATCTACAGCATCTGTAATTCCTTTTTCGTCATTAACATGAACATATAATTTTTGAGAGCCATTAAATAAACCTTGCATAGCATCGTAAGGTAGATTTTTAGTAGATTTATTTCCTTTTAAATAGGCTTTACTTTCGGTAATAAATGTGCTAATATTATTAACTTCTTTAGCGTAGTTTTTATTAGCTTTTAGTCCAGGATCTTCTCCCAACCACCAACGACCACGAGTAAAACTGTTTGGCCAGTTTAAGTGGATGCCATCATCAACTTTTAGTGTAGCGTCTTCCCAATTCCATGCATCAAATTGAACGATAGACGAAGTTCCCGAAATGGTTCCACCTCGTGGTGTAATCTGACCTATAAGAACACCATTTGGACGCACAGACTCTACAACTTTAGATTCGGCATTATAAGCAATAATACTTCTAATATGAGGATTCATTGCACCTATTTCATCAAAATCTCTTGTAGCTCGTACTGCTCCAATTTCAGCTAAACCTAAAGTAGAATTTGGTGCAATAAAACCTGGATAGACATGCTTACCTTTTGCATCAATAACTTTCCCTTTAAATATTATTTTAGATGTTAAACCATTAACACAAGCTGTTATCTTTCCGTTTTCTACAATTATAACACTGTTTTCTATAACTGTTCCATCTCCAATATGTGCTGTTGCTCCTGTAATGGTAAAAGCTTCAGTTTGAGATGGAGCAGGAGTTTGCTGTGCAAAAGTTATTGTGAAACACAACATTAAAAGGGCTGATATATAATTAATTTTGTTCATAATTTTCAGTTTTAAGATTATATTGTATCACAATGTAATTCTGGTTTATCCTTCTTTTTAATAGGCTGTGTTTTTAAGCCTTTATTTTTGTCTTTGAGCATCATAGAAATAAGTTCACTTTTTTCTTTCTTAATGGCTTCGTGAGATTGCTTATCTCTTTCTATATCAAAATAGGTAACCCCTTCAATAATAGTTTTTTCAGCTTTAGCGTAAACAGACATTGGATTGTCGCTCCACAAAACAACATCTGCATCCTTACCAACTTTAATGCTTCCAACCCTATCGTCTATATGCAATAATTTTGCTGGATTAAGTGTTACAAATTTCCATGCTTCTTCTTCACTTACACCTCCATATTTAATCGATTTTGCGGCTTCTTGGTTTAGACGTCTGGACATTTCGCTGTCATCACTATTAATTGCAGTAACAACACCTACGTTATGCATTATTGTAGCATTATATGGTATTGCATCATTTACTTCATATTTATAAGCCCACCAGTCGCTAAAGGTTGAAGCGCCTACACCATGAGCTTTCATTTTATCGGCAAGCTTATAACCTTCAAGAATATGTGTGAATGTGTTGATATTAAAATTGAATTTATCTGCAACTTTCATCAACATATTGATTTCACTTTGAACATAAGAATGGCAAGTGATATAGCGCTCATTATTTAAAATTTCTGCCAAGACATCCATTTCAATATCTTTTCTATAAGGTTTTCCACTTTTCTTTTTAACATCATATTCCGAAGCTCTTGTAAAATAATCCATATACAATTGTTCAACTCCCATTCTTGTTTGTGGAAATCTACTGAAGCTTTGCCAGTTTGATTGTTTTACATTTTCTCCTAAAGCGAATTTTATAAACTTTGGCGTGTTTTTATAGAGTAAATTATCGGCAGATTCTCCCCATTTTAATTTAACAATAGCAGAGCGTCCACCAATTGGATTAGCCGAACCATGTAAAATTTGCATAGATGTTACACCTCCAGCTAAGTTTCTGTAGATACCTATATCTTCAGGATTAATAATATCTTCAATAGTAACTTCGGCAGAAGAATTATGTCCTGCTTCATTACCACCACCAGAAATTCCGATATGTGTATGCTCATCTATAATTCCGGATGTTAAATGTTTTCCTGTTGCATCAACTACTTTTGCACCACTAGAATCTAAGTTGTTTCCTATTGCTGCTATTTCCCCATTCTTAATTAAAACATCTGTATTTTTAAGAATACCATCTTTTTCATTGGTCCAAACAGTTGCATTTTTAAATAAAATAGTTTCTTGTTTTGGCAGTTGGGTAAAGCCATAAGCACCATTAGGATAGGTTACAGGCATCATTTTTACATCTTTATCTGTGTCTGGTTTCTTCCCTTTCTTTTTGTCTTCAGAATCTTCTTTTTCAGCTTTTTGAGCAAAGAAGAATGTTTCATTACCATTTGGAAGAATTACCTTTCCGCTTAAATTATTTGTTTTAGTAATTCTAGATGTTAGTCTGAAATATTCTTGCTTGGTTGTATCTGCACTTATGAATGTTAAGTTTATCCAATTATCTTTATATGTTAATTTAGAACCCAAATCTGTTTTACCACTTTTTACTTTTGCTTTCGGTTTGCTTAGTTCTCCAGAAATGGATAAATCGTAAGAAGTATTACTAATATTAAAAGTGTAATCTCCACGAATATCTTTAACTGTCATAGATTCTAATACATTTTTTTGTCCTTTTACCCAGTTTTCAAATAGTGTAGTTTTTTTATCAAATATTTCTCCTGAAGTAATTAAAAAATTTGCATAAGCTCCATTTTTTAAAGATCCTAAAGTATTCGATTTCCCTAAAAGTTTTGCTGGAACTGACGTTAAAGCTTCTAATGCTTTAGTTTTATCTAAGCCATATTTTAATGCTTTCAAAAGATTAGATTTAAATTCCTTTGGAGATTTTAAAGAATGTGTTGTTAAAGCAAATGAAATTCCGTTATCTGCTAATGATTTTGGGTTTGAAGGTTTTTGATTCCATTCTCTCATGTCTTCGAGTTCCAAAACACTTGCTAAAAAAATATTTTCTACATCATAGGCTTTAGGGAAATTAACAGGAAGAATATATGATGCGTTTGTAGCTTTAATTTCATTAATACGTTCGTACTCATCACCGCCTCCAAGAATAACATACTGTATTCCAAACTGATCGCCAACTTTATCAACACGAACATCGTTGGCTTTACTTCCTGCAGCAATAATCTGAACCAAGTTTTTGTTAGCATTTAGAGCTTCTAAAGACCTGTCTTTTGAGTTTGAACCTCCTTTTGCATACCAATCTGCATCATAATACATTTGTCTTAAAAGAGCTAAAGCTCCCATTGTAGAAGTTGGATACGATTGTCGAGATTTAACGCTTTTACTTAATGACAAATATTGTCCTGAACGTCCATCAATTATACGTTCGGAGTCACCTCCTTCATCTGTTAGTGCAACTAAAATACCAGTTCCTCTAACAATACCATCTTGCATATGTGAGTTTACAACACCAAAACCAGCTTTTCTTAATTCGGAAGCCGATTTCTTGTTAAATTTAAAATCATCAATAGCATTTTGTTCAGGCATTACATGATCGTTCCAATAAAAGCCTTCACGACTTGCATCGTATTGTGAAGCTCTTCCTCTTCCGCCTTGACGTTTTGGTTTTTCGACCCCAAAACTAGAATACATATCGATAAATGAAGGATAAATACTTTTTCCAGAAATGTCTACAATTACAGAATTCTTCGGAATTGTAACAGAGTTTCCAGAAGCAATCACTTTTCCATCTTTAATAAGTAATGTGCCATTTTCAATAATTTGAGTTGGTGTAACATAAATTTTAGCATTTGTAAATGCAGTGTAATTTGTGTTCTTTGATTTTACTCCATCATTTTTTGGGAAGTGCTCTTGTGAGATTATTGAAAAACTACACAAAAGCATCATTAAAATAAGATACTTTTTATACATAATTAGTAAGTAATGAATTAGAATTTTAAATATACTGAATATGAACTCTAGAAAAGCGAATTAAGATTTTTTTAACATTTGTTGTTAGAGTTCATCTTTAAAATAATTAACAAACAATGCTACAGCATAATTATAGCTTTTTATGCCTTTTTCTTGGTTGTTGGCTTTTAAGAAAGCGTTAAAAGTGCTTTTAAACAAAGGTTCTAAAGGATTTTGGTATGACATCCAAAAATCATAAGATTCTTGATAGTTTATAAGGATGCCTTTATTAACATCTTCAATTAAGATTTTATAAATTTCGATATCACGTTTGTAAATTTCATTCAAACAATGTCTTAAAGCAAAAATATAACCAGAATAATTGAAATATATGTCTTCATTGTGTATTGTAGCTAAACACCCAATAAAATTGCTTTCATTTTCTGCTGCATAACCTATTTGATGCGCTTTTTCATGACAAGCAGTTGTTGGATATTTATGCAACGGAATTAAACCATCTATTTGTGCTTCGTTGGTAAACGGATTTAAATAGCCACTAAAACCCATATATGTTAGTGGCAAACTGTAGATTGAAAATTTTATGCTGTTAGGAGCGTATTCTAAATGCGGATAGATTTTAGCCAATGCATCATATCCATTTGTAGTTTTTTTAAGAAGTTCTTTTTTACTATATGGCATCTCAACTTTAATAGAATCGTTTTTGGTAATGCTTCTATGTATTGCATTTGATTTATTAATTAGTTTTTTAGTTACAGTAATAAGTTCTTCAGTTGTATAGGTGTTCTCCAACTGTAAAGTTTTATGTAAAGGAAGTCTGTAATAATTCATTCCCCAAAACAAATGAAATGCAAAATAAACTAAAGATACTGCTGCAAAAATATCAATTAACCAAGCTTTGGTATCTTTAATTATGCGTTTTTTATTTATAATAAACCATCTAATAATGTAAATTCCTGCAATAGTATATAATAAATCTCCAACCGAAAAAGGCAACCAGCCAAACACATAGCGAAAAACTTTTGATGTAAATTGATATAAGCCATTACTGTAATAAGTTTCAATAAAATCGGGATAATTTGAAAGCAATTTTACAATTAAATATTGTGGTAAGATACTAAGCGCAATAATTGTTTTTGTTCTCTTTTGCATTAACCTAAAATAAATAAAAAATACAAATCTTAACTTAAATCTTAATTAGACATTATGTCTTAATTAATATATAGATTCATCAAGCATTTTTCTTTTTTTCATAATCTTTAAGATTAAATAGATTATTGTAGTGATAACGGCTCCGAAGAACCAAAAATCATACTCAAGAATTATTGTTTTTTCTTTAATTATTTTGCCAACCATATTAAACAACCAAAATAATAGAAAAACTGCTGCTAACCCATTTTTTTCTTTTTTTAAAACCTTTTTAAAACTAAAAGGATATTTTGCTTTATTATAGTTTTTAAAAGAGGGTATAAAAGC
>QMOV01000033.1 GCA_003650305.1 Bacteroidota bacterium
ATTTCCTGTGTATTATGTAAATGGTATGCCACAAATGATTGATGCCAAACATTTACCAATTAAACTTCCAGAAGTAGAAAAGTATTTACCAACCGAAACTGGCGAACCACCTTTAGGAAACGCAACAGTTTGGGCTTGGTGTGCAGAAACCAACCAAGTTGTAGAAAATGATAAAATTAATAACACGACTGTATTTCCTTTAGAGCTCAATACAATGCCAGGTTGGGCAGGAAGCTCACAGTATTTTAATCGTTATATGGATTCTGATAATCCAGATGAAATTTTCTCGCAAGAAGCGATTAATTATTGGCAACAAGTAGATTTATATATTGGTGGTAGCGAGCATGCTACAGGGCACTTATTATACTCGCGTTTTTGGCAAAAATTTATGTTCGATAAAGGTTTAGTGCCACATGATGAGTTTGCAAAAAAACTGATTAATCAAGGCATGATTTTGGGGACGAGTGCTTGTGTTTGTAAACTAATTTGCTATCATTTTGCTGAAGGATTCAAGGATAAAAGTATTATATCAGATGAACACAAAGACATTCTTGAATTTATTAAAAAGACAAGAGATAAAATATTCATTTCTGAAACTTATTCTAAATCGTTTCAAGGCTTAAATGACATAAAGGATAAAGACAAATTGTCAAAAAAAATCGATGAATTTATTTTAACTATTCCTAATTTTTTAAAGAATCTATATCCTGAAAATAAATTAATAATTGATTCTTTAAATTTTGCTTTTCAGAAAATACACGCTGATGTGTCTTTTGTAAATGCATCAGACGAATTAAATATTGAAGCTTTTAAAAACTGGCGACCAGAATATAAGGATGCAAAATTCATAAAAGAAGAAGATGGTACATTTAAAGTGTCAAGAGACGTCGAAAAAATGTCCAAGTCCAAATACAATGTCGTTGGTCCAGACGAAATATGTCATCAATATGGAGCAGATAGTTTGCGTATGTACGAAATGTTTTTAGGACCTTTAGAACAAGCAAAACCTTGGAATACTGCTGGAATAACTGGAGTTCATGGTTTTCTAAAAAAATTATGGAAACTCTATGTTGACGATAATGGGTTTAAAGTTACAGACGCAGAGCCAACAAAAGAAAATTTAAAAACATTGCACAAAACCATTAAAAAGGTAGAGGAAGACATCGAGAATTTCTCTTTTAATACGAGTGTTTCAACTTTTATGATTGCCGTTAATGAGTTAACAGCGCAAAAATGTACAAGCAAGGAGATTCTGGAACCTTTATTAATTGTAATTTCTCCTTATGCACCACATATTGCTGAAGAGTTATGGAGTCAGTTTGGGCATAGCGAATCAATTTCTACTACAGCTTTCCCAATATTTGATGCAAGTTATTTGGTAGAAAGCAGTAAAAACTATCCAATTTCATTTAATGGTAAAATGCGTTTTACTATTGAGCTATCATTAGACTTGAGTAAGGAGGAAATTGAAAAGGCTGTTTTGGCTCACGAAAAAACACAAGCACAATTACAAGGGCGTACACCTAAAAAAGTAATTGTTGTTCTTGGAAAAATTGTAAATATTGTTGGATAATATAGAAATAATAGGACTAGTTGCTGCGGTTTTAACAACATCTGCATTTTTACCTCAGGTCTATAAAACCTGGAAAACTAAAGATGTGTCTGCTTTGTCAATGCCAATGCTATTATTATTTTTTTCTGGAATAATACTATGGTTTATTTATGGAATTTACATTAGTAGTTTGTCTTTAATTATCGCAAATGGTATAACTATAATGTCTTATGCTCTTTTAATTTATTTTAAGACAAAACACGGCAAATAGGTTTTTTTAGCAAGGGCACAAATTTTTTAATTTAACTTAAACTTTACATCTTCAAGAACCAACTCATCTAACAACTCTTGCGTGATTTTTACTTTTTGTTTACGGCTTGGCATTTGTAGTTTAATACTTTCATCATTATCATAAACCACAAAGTTTAATGCATGATTGCCTTTATGCATACGCAACAAATCTTTTAAAGTTTTAATACGCTCTTCTTTTAAATCGGTTATATTTAATTGTATGGAAAGCTTTTTTGCCATTGTATCCATTACATCATGCAATAACTGAAAACTATTAAATTGTAGTCTTGGATCACTTTTCTTTCCTGTTTCACGATTTACCCAACCATCTCTTATAAATGTTCTAACATAAATAAAGTTATTCTTCATTAAAAAGTGGCGATACTTTAAATATTCTTCGCCAAAAATTCTAAACTCGAAACTATCTGTATAATCATCAACGGTAAATAAAGCCCAACCTTTTCCTTGTCTGCTAATGCGATGCTGCACTTCGGTAACAACACCACCAAAAGTAAGCTCTTTATTTAAATAGGATTTTAAATTGTTAAACATAGCAACAGTTGCATTGCAAAACGTGTTCATTTCGGTTTTAAAATCGTCTAGAGGATGACCAGAAATATAAATACCAACTACTTCTTTTTCTCGTGCTAGTTTCTCCATAGTTCCCCATTCATCACATGGAGGCACTTGAGGTTCGGCAATTTGAACATCACTAGAATCGCCAAACAAACTTACTTGTGCAGAGTTTTCGTTTTCTTGGTGTTTATTGCCATAGCGAATTGCTTTTTCTAAAAATGTAATGTCATCACCTTCCTTAAGAAAATATTGTGCTCGATGTGTTTTAGCAAAACAATCGAATCCTCCAGCAAGGGCTAAATTTTCAAAGGCTTTTTTATTAGCAGCTCGTAAATCTATCCTTTTAGTTAAGTCGAAAATAGAGTTGTAATTCCCATCTTTTTTTCGGTTGTTAACAATGGTTTTTACTGCACCATAACCAACACCTTTTATAGCTCCCATTCCGAAGCGAATAGCATTATCTTTATTTACAGAGAATTTATAATACGATTCATTAACATCTGGACCAAGCACATTTAAGCGCATACGTTTACATTCTTCCATAAAGAAAGTTACAGATTTTATGTCGTTCATATTATTAGACAATACTGCTGCCATATATTCTGCTGGATAATGTGCTTTTAGGTATGCAGTTTGATAAGCAATCCAAGCATAACAGGTTGAATGCGATTTGTTAAATGCATAGCTTGCAAAAGCTTCCCAATCTTTCCAAATTTTTTCTAATATCTCTCGTGGATGTCCATTAGACTCTCCACCATCTAAAAACTGTGGTTTTAATTTTTCCAGTAAAGAAAAAATCTTTTTTCCCATGGCTTTTCGCAAAACATCAGCATCACCTTTTGAGAAATTAGCCAATTTTTGCGATAATAACATCACTTGCTCTTGATAGACTGTAATACCATAAGTATCTTTAAGACTTTCCTCCATAATAGAAAGGTCGTAAACAATCTTTTCGTCTCCATGTTTTCTTTTAATAAAACTTGGAATATATTCCATTGGACCAGGACGATACAAGGCATTCATGGCAATAAGATCATCAAAAACTGAAGGCTTCAAATCTTTTAAATGCTTTTGCATTCCAGCAGATTCGTATTGAAAAATACCAACGGTTTCTCCTTTTTGAAATAACTCAAAAGTCTTTTCATCATCTAAAGGAAAAGTATCTGGATCTAGTTGAATGTTGTGCTTTGCTTTTACAATTTTTACAGTATCCTTAATTAAGGTAAGCGTTTTTAATCCTAAAAAATCCATTTTAAGTAATCCAGCATCTTCTACTACAGAATTGTCAAACTGTGTAACGTACAAATCGGAATCCTTTGCAGTCGCTACAGGAACGAAATTGGTAATATCGTCAGGAGTAATAATAACTCCACAAGCGTGAATACCAGTATTACGAACAGAACCTTCCAGTTTCCTTGCTTGGTTTATGGTTTCGGCTTCTAAATCTTCACCATCAGCAATATTTAAAAGTTGATTTACTTTATCTAAATCTTCGGCTCTAAACTTACTTCGCAATTCATTTTCATCTAAACCAAAAATTTTATGAAGTTTAGACATATTTGGAATTAATTTCGCAATTCTGTCGGCTTCATTAAGCGGCAAATCTAAAACTCTTGCAGTATCTCGAATAGCCGATTTTGCTGCCATTGTTCCGTAAGTAATTATTTGTGCTACTTGATTACTACCATATTTATTAATGACATAATCCATGACTTTACCTCGACCTTCATCATCAAAATCGATATCAATATCTGGCATACTCACACGATCTGGATTTAGAAAGCGCTCAAAAAGTAAATTGTATTTTAATGGATCTATATTGGTAATCCAAAGACAATACGCAACTACAGAACCAGCAGCTGAACCACGTCCTGGACCAACAGAGACATTCATGTATCTAGCTTCGCGAATAAAATCTTCTACAATTAAAAAATAGCCTGGATATCCTGTATTTTTTATAACATTTAATTCAAAATTGATTCGCTCTTGTAGGTCTGAAGTAATATCTCCATAACGTTTTTTTGCACCTTCGAAAGTTAAATGTTTTAAATAGGAGTCTTCGTTTTTAAAGTCTTTTGGAATATCAAATTTTGGAAGTAATACATCTCGCGCTAATTGATAGTATTCTACTTTATCTACAATTTCTTGAATATTGGTTATGGCTACAGGAATATCTTTAAAGAGGATTTTCATTTCTTCAGAAGACTTAAAATAATACTCCTGATTTGGTAAGCCATAACGATAGCCACGTCCTCGACCAATTGGTGTAGCTTGTTTTTCGCCTTCCTTTACACATAATAAAATATCGTGTGCATTAGCATCTTCTTGTTTTATATAATACGTATTATTTGTGGCGATAAGCTTAATATTGTGTGCTTTTGAAAACTTGATTAAAGTTGGATTAATACGATTTTCATCCTCTTGATTATGTCGCATTAACTCGATATACAAATCGTCACCAAACTGTGCTGCCCACCAGAGCAGAGCCACTTCAGCTTGTTTTTCGCCAATATTTAAAACTTTACTTGGCACTTCACCATATATATTACCAGTTAATACAATGAGATCTTCTTTATAAATCTCGATTAGTTTTTTATCGATTCGTGGTACATAATAAAATCCTTTTGTATAGGCATGAGAAGACAACTTCGCCAAATTATGATAGCCTTTTTTACTTTTTGCTAATAAAACGATTTGGTACCCATTGTCTTTATGAGTTCTGTCTAAATGATTTTCGCAGACAAAAAACTCACAACCTAAAATTGGTTTTATTGTTTTTAAAGTTGGTTTTTCTCCCTTATCTGAAGCCTCCTTGTTTTTTGCTTTAACAACTTTATTATGATTGCTTATTGCATTAACAAAATGAAAAGCTCCCATCATATTGGCATGATCGGCAAGTGCAACAGCTGACATTTGATTTTTTGCTGTAGCAGAAACCAAATCTTTAATGCTTATGGTTGACTGTAATATCGAAAATTGAGAATGGTTATGCAAATGCACAAAATTTGTGTCCGCTAATTCTGAAATATTTTCATTTATTTTATCGTCAGAAATCTCGCTAATTTGTTCTTTTTGAAGGCGAGTATTTATATGTTCACTTTCTTGTTTTAGATTGATATGTTTTAATCCGATAAGCTGAATTTCTTTTGGATTAGCATCAGAGAATTTTTTAAAATAGTCGGGTTGGACATCCAACTGCTCTTTAGTAAATTCTTCTCTTCTTATCAATTCAAAAAAGCAACGTGTTGTAGCTTCAACATCTGCCGTTGCATTATGTGCTTCTTTAAAAGGTTTGTTAAATAAATATTTATGTAATTCAGTAAGTGTTGGGAGTTTGAATTTGCCGTATCGTCCTCCAGGTAGTTTACATAAAGAAGCTGTATGTTCGGTACATGTGTCTAAAATAGGAAATTCTTGCAATTTGTTAGCAATGTCTTCTCTAACAAATTCGCAGCCCATAATGTTTATGTCGAACCCAAGGTTTTGTCCAACAATAAATTTGGTTTTGCTTAATGCTTCATTAAACTTCTCTAATACTTCAACCAGAGCGATGCCTTTTTCTTTAGCAAGCTCGGTAGAAATACCATGTATTTTTTCGGCATCATAAGGAATATTAAATCCTTCTGGTTGTACTAAATAATCTTGATGATCGATTAAATTTCCTAATTCGTCATGTAATTGCCAAGCTATTTGAATACAACGTGGCCAATTATCAGTATCTGTTATTGGTGCATTCCAACGCTTTGGTAATCCAGTAGTTTCAGTATCAAAAATTAAGTACATAAAGGTGTTTTAATCTGTATAAACAAGAATGTTAAAAATAAGAATAATTAGCTTAAAGTGTATATCAAACTTATCAACAATATATAGATATAGAACAACTTAAATGATAGTATTTTTAAAAATTATTATAAAACATTCAATATGTATTACTAGTGAAATAATTTTCTCAAAACATGATTTAAATCATGTTTTGAATAACGTTTGTTACATAATTTTGCTCTAGAATTAATACATACAAATATTTAAATACCGTTCTTATGAAAAAATTAAAATTAATAAGTTATTTGATTATTGTTGCATCAAGTTTACTGTTTATGCAATGTACACACGATCAAGAACTAATTGTTGGACCAGCTGGACCAGCCGGAACTGATGGAATAGATGGAGTTGACGGATTAGATGGCGTAGATGTTACAGCCACTTGTGTTGCTTGTCACTCTGCTAGTCATCGGGATCCTATTAATGATGCTTATGCAATGTCTGGCCATGCTTCAGGGACTTCTTGGGCAAGAGGAACTAGTGCTTCTTGTGCCCTATGCCATAATAATGAAGGATTTATAGATTATTTATCAGGAAACTTTGTTGATGATGATGGTTTTCAAAGTGCAGACCCAGATGGTTATCTAGTATCTAATGCTATAACTTGTACTGGTTGTCACAGTGATCATAGATCTTTTGATTTTGAAAATGATGGTAACGATTACGCTTTAAGAACTTTAGACCCAGTAGAATTAATTATTGATCCAACTGTTGTTATTGATATAAGAAATGATAGCGATTTATTAGGAAAAAGTAATACGTGTGTTACTTGCCATCAACCTAGAAGAAGTGGACCTACCGACGATGGATTGGGAACATTTGCTATTACAAGCCCTTACTGGGGACCTCATTATGGTGCTCAATCTACTATGCTAGAAGGTATAGTGGGAGCTTTAATTCCTGGTTCCGTGGGTTATCCAGGAATCGCATCTGCAACTCATAGAACAGGATCTTCTTGTGTTACATGTCATATGGGAGAAACTACTGATGGAACTGACGGAAGTCATACTTGGTGGCCAACAGAAAATGCTTGTATTACCTGTCATACTAATGGAGCTCCTAGTGAAGTTAATGGTTTAGCAGCAGACTTAATTACACTTGCAGGTTTATTAGAAAATGTAGTTAGCCAAGACGAAACAGTAACGGGTATTATACTTGACGATCACCCTCAACGAGGTACTTTTACTATTCTTGAAGCAGAAGCAGCTTGGAATTACTTATTTGTTAATGCAGACGGTAGTAACGGTATCCATAATCCAGAATATGCTAAAGCTTTAATTAAAAATTCAATTGAAGCTTTACAAGATTAATAATCTTATTTATAAATAATATGTTAATTGTAGCTTTTATCAATTCCTGAATTTATTGATTACAGGAATTGATAAAAGCTATTTAGTTTTGTAAATCCAAAAAAGAACTTTCCTTATAATATTACTGTTTGATTGGTTTTTTAATTTATCGTGTAATTGCACACAATTCAAATTCATTCCAGCAAATTTTCTGAATAAAGAAAAGGTGTATTTCAGTTTTTAGGAAAGCGTGTAGCACAGGTATAAAAATTGGGATAATAAAAGTGTTAGTTGGATTAGCTATATAACTTTTTATAAATTAAAAATTAGAACAATACTTTTTTTAAACATGATTTAAATCATATTTTGAGAAACGTTTGTTACATAATTTTGTATAGAAATTAAAGCATAAAATTTATAAAACCTTAAATATACTATATATGAGAACAATTAAATTAATTTCGATAATGTTTATCTTCGCAACATTTTTTATAAACTGTACACATGATGAGACACCTATTATTTTAACTCCGGTAGATCCAGGAATTGGAGAAAGTGCTGATACTTTGTTAGTTCAAAGATTTGCAACACCTCCGGATTTTGACGGAGAAATAGATGCCATTTGGGCAGATGCTAAACCACTTATTAATAAGGGAACAGTTTCACTAGCAGGTGATAGAATTATTCCTCTAAATGGTTCAAGTAATGGAGATGCTTCATTAGAACCTGTAGATTTAATGGATCCTTATACAGGAGAAATCTACAAATATTCATTAAGAGGTGGACATGATGGTGAATATCTATATCTTTTATTTGAATGGGAAGACGATAATGATAGTAAAGACAGACAATCTTGGTATTTTAATCCAATAACAAGTATATGGCAAGGAGAAAACAAGTATGCAAATCATGATAATGACAAATTTTATGAAGATAAATTTGGATTTATATTCCCTATTAAAGTAAATGGCAATTATCCACAAGGATTTGCTGGCGGAACTTGTACAGTTACTTGTCATAATGGTTTATCAGACCCTCAACCAGGCCATAAAACAACAAGACATTATATGGCAAATGATGGGGAGTTAGCCGATTTATGGCACTGGAAACGAAACAGAACTGCTTTATCACAATCTGTAGATGATGGCTATATTCAATGGGAAGATGATTTTGGTATTGCTTCAGCAAACGGAAGAAAAACGGACGAAGGTATAAAAATGTATTCTACAAGCTCATTTACAGATGGAGCTACAGATCTTAAAGGACCAAAATATGTAATTCCAAATGGAGAAAATTATTATTGGATTACACAAGCTGAAATAGATAATGGAACAGCTAAAGCTGTTACAGGTGTAGCTATAAATGGCGTATTAACTTATGATGGTGGAACTATAGACCCTAATCTTGATCTTATTGCTTATTCACAAGGATTTGGATCAAAACGTTTCCCAAGTATATATATTAATCCTGGTGGAGCTGGAAACGATTTTAGATCAGACACTCAAGTTAGAGCTAAACACGTAGGTTCAGGTTGGCAAGTAGAAATAAAAAGAAAATTAAATACAGGAGACCCAACCGATGCTGTATTTGTTATTGGCGAAGAAATGCCTTTTGGTTTAGCCATATTTAATAATGCTGCAATTGGTCATGGTCAATCAAACTTTTTAACCATGAAAATTGAAAACTAATCTTAACAACTTAAAAGTGCAGATTTAAATATCTGCACTTTTAAAAGTAATAGATTAATAATTTAAAACTCTCACAAATGAAAAAACTATTTCGATTAATAATAATGATAATCATGGGATTAGTAATAAACTCATGTTATTATGATGCTTTCCCAGAGGAAGAGATTATAATAGATGATCCAGACACACCGATCGAGGATGTGTCTTATCAAAGCGACATCATTCCTCTATGGGCACAATGTGTTGGATGTCATAATGGGAATGAACCACCAGATTTGCGTGACAATGTATCATACAATGAGCTCTTAAATGGGTTTGTTGTCCCAGGAGATGCTGAATCAAGTACCTTATATAAAACTCTTTTAGGGGTTGGTGCACCGTTGATGCCTCCAGGTTCGCAATGGCCAGACTCTAAAATCAATTTAGTTAAGGACTGGATTAATCAAGGAGCTTTAAATAATTAACCTTTAAGAAATTAGATATGAAAATTTATAAAATATTATTTTTCGCTTTTTTATTGTTATCCACATCAATCTTTTCTCAAGAAAAGGTAAAGGATACAATTGTTAAAGAAAAACCAGAACGTCCTGCATTTGAAAGTGCAACTCTAATTGACAACCCAACCAATGTGCTATTTAGTAAAAACACTTTAGAAGTTGTAATGGCACATAGATTTGGTTTAATTAATGGAGGGACAAACGATATGGTTGGATTTTGGGCATCTTCTAATATTCGTATAGGACTTTCTTATGCAATACACGAGAGATTAACCATAGGTTACGGAACAACAAAATTTGATCGTTTACAAGATTTTAACTGGAAAGTAGGTTTGTTAAGACAAACACGTTCTAACAAAATACCTGTAAGTGTTACTTATTATGGTAATTTTGTAATCGATGCACGTCCTAAAGATGATATAACAAGATTAGATTCTGGAAATAGTGCATCTAGATTTGGAGATCTTTCTGATAGATACTCATATTTCAATCAATTAATCATTGCAAGACGTTTTAATCCAAAATTATCTTTACAAATAGCTCCTAGTATTTCTCACTATAACGTAGTGCAAAATACGATGCGTAATGATATGGTTGCCATTGCTTTTGGTGGACGTTATAAAATAAGTGACCAAACATCTATAATAGTAGATTATAGTCAGCCACTAACAAAATTCTTGCAAAATAATCCTCCTCCTGGAATTAGTTTTGGTGCCGAATTTGGAACTTCTGCACATACATTTCAAATATTTTTTACCAATTATAATGGAATTGTACCGCAGAAAAACTATATGTTTAATCAAAATAACGGATTTGGATCAGGAGAGTTTAAACCTTTTGGAAAAGGCGGCGGAGAATTCTTAATTGGATTTAATATTACAAGAAATTATAATTTTTAATTTGTTTGAGTCTACCTAAAAAGTAAAATAAAATATTAGCAAATCTTATTTTATATTTTGTTTTACTGTTTTACTGTTTTACTTTATTAGCTTTAAAAATTATGAAAAAAAAATCTAGAAAAAGAAAACAATTCTCAAGAAGAGGTATATTACCTATTTTAGGTGGTGCTTTATTCATACCTTATCTAGGTTTTGGAAAATCCGATACAAACGAAATAATTGATTCTGGCAAAAAAGAAGAATATCAAACCTTGTTAAAGCCAGATGGCACTGCTGTAAAAGTTAAAATGAGTGTTATACATAAGTCTAAGGTTATTAAGAAAAACTTATCTAATAAATCATTTCTTAACTGGCTAGGTAAAAAATTCTAAAAATCCTTTAACTCTCTTTAATTATGGAAGATAACAACAAAAACTCAAGGCGTAAATTTCTTGATAAAGGTCTTAAATTGGGTCTTGTTACAGCTATTGGCGGCATAGGGTTATCAAAAATTGCTACTAAATTAAATGCAAGTAATGATAATCATTCGGGAGAAAAAATGGAATTAATGACTACCGATGGCACATTAATTCAAGTAGATTCATCCGAAGTTATGGAAATGAATCATCCAAAAAATGATGATGAGAAATACAATGTAAGGGAAGGTATGCCAAATCGAAAGTTTGTAATGGTTATAGATTTGGCTAAGTGTAAAAATGCTTTAAAATGTGTGAGTGCATGTAATAAACACCATTATATAACGGGTGAAAACGCTTGGTTGAAAGTACACAAAATGCAGGAGTCTAAAGATACAGCATCCTATTGGATGCCTAGAACTTGTATGCATTGCGATCAACCCGCCTGTGTTACGGTTTGCCCTGTTGATGCCACATTTAAAAGAAGAGACGGCTTAGTATTAATTGATAATGAACGTTGTATTGGCTGTAGGTTCTGCATGGCAGCTTGCCCATATTCTACTAGAGTTTTTAATTGGGGAGAACCAGGTCAAGAAGTAACATTAAATATGGATATGACAAATCATACACCATCACCAGAATACACTGGAATGCCAAGTATAAAAGGAACAGTAGATAAATGTGATTTTTGCCCTCACACAATAGATAAAGGAGAACTACCACATTGTGTAACTGCTTGTCCTAATGGTGTATTCTATTTTGGTGACAAATACGAAGATACTGTATCCAATGGAGAAGTAACATTAAGATTAAGCAAACTATTAGAGGATAAAGCTGGATATAGATTATTGGAAGAATTAGGCACAGCACCAAGTGTTTATTATTTGCCACCTGTGGATAGATTGGTTGATTTTAAAGATGGATTGAAAGACTATAAGAAATTCGAATCTGTTGAAAAATCTGAATAATTATGAATAATTATAATATAATATTAAACGATCTAGTACCCAAAAAGTTTGGTAAACGAGGAACTATATGGACTATCTTTTTGATTGTAATTATTGTAGTTGGGCTTATTGCATATATAGATCAAGTTAATAAAGGACAAGTTGTAACCAACATGCGAGATTATGCACTTTGGGGGATTTACATTTCTAATTTTGTATTTTTTGTAGCAACAAGTTTTGTGGGATCAGTTACGGTTGCAATTTTAAGGTTAACAAATAACACATGGAGAACACCTTTAGTTAGAATTGCCGAAATCATTTCATTAGCTGCCATTGTAATGGCTGGTCTTACAATTATGATAGATATGGCCAGACCAGACAGGTTGTTAAACTTATTTATATATGCCAGACTACAGTCTCCTATTACTTGGGATGTAATAATAGTACCTACATCCATTGCTTTAAGTTTTTTATTACTTTATTTTCCATTACTCCCTGATTTAGCAATTCTTAAGAAACACTTTAAAAAAACGAAACCAAAATATAGTAAATGGTATGGGAAATTATCTTTGAATTGGACTGGTAGCAAAAAACAAAAATCAATTCAAGAAAAATCCATTAAAATTATTGCTTTAATGATAATTCCTGTTGGTATACTTTTGCAAACTATTGATGCGTGGTTATTTTCAACGACATACAGAATTGGTTGGGATAGCACAAACATGGGAGCTTATTTTATTTCAGGTGCTTTTGTTGCAGGGGTTGGTGCACTTGTTACTGTAGTTTACATTATAAGAAGAGTAAGAAAGCTAGAAAATTATATAACTGACTATCATTTTGATAAAATAGGTAAGCTTTTGGTATTAGCTTGTTTAATATACTTTTATTTTAATATAAATGAATATCTGATACCAATATTTACAGCACCAGTACAAGAAGATATTCATTTAAACGCTCTAATCTCTGGTGAATATGCGCCAATATTTTGGTTTTCTCAAATAGTAGGATTGATTTTGCCAATTATAATATTATTATTTAAAAAAGGAAGAAAACCATTTCCTATGTTTATTGTTGGTTTAATGGTTGTTGTGGGTTCATGGTGGAAACGTTATGTAATAGTTACACCAACACTATTACACCCATTTTTACCAATAGAAGGTGTGCCAGAATCTTGGCATCATTATTTTCCTAGTATGCATGAATGGTTAATTACTGCTGCAACTTTAGCTATGGCGTCGTTAATTATTACCATAATGGTTCGCTATCTGCCAGTTGTCCCCATTCAAAGAACAGCTGACGAGTTAGACTTATTAAAAACTGATAAAATTACAGAATCATGAAAAATCTATTAAATTATCGTTTTATTTTTCTTTTATTGGTAAGTATTTTTTTGTTTTCTTCTAGTTTTCAAAATTTAAATGCTCAAAACGCAAAAAAAAATAAAGTTAGATTAAAAGCTGATTATGTTAAAATAATGAATGAAGAGGTTTATTTTAATATTAGAGCTACTTCTAGAATTGGCAAAAAAAATACTAATGTTTCAAATATTGATGTAACCGTTTACAATGAGTTTGACGACGACAAAGTTGAATTGGGTACTATAACAACCGATATGAAGGGTAGCAGTAAATTTGTGGTTAAAGATTTCAATTCTTTAAAAGCTGACTCTACAAATACATATAACATATTAATTTCTTTCAAAGGTAATGAAGAGTTTTCCAAAGCTTCAAAAAGGATTACTTTTAGAAATGCCAATATTGAAGCTAAACTAATTACAAAAGACAGTATTAACTATATAACGGCGAAGCTTTTAGATGCTAGTAAAGACAGTCTAATTAGTGATGCTTCATTAACAGTTCAAGTTCAACGACTATTTCAACCTTTATTTATTGGGGACGAATTTAATATAACTGATGAATATGGCACCATAAGTGTACCTATTGAAAAAGGAATACCAGGAATTGATGGGAATTTAAATATTGAAGTGGTTCTGGATGCTCACGACGACTTTGGAACTGTAAAGGCCATCGTTATTGCTCCTATTGGAACTCCCATAATTGACGAATCGACTTTTGATAAAAGAACAATGTGGTCTCCAAGAAATAAAACACCTATATTCTTACTCATATTTCCAAATTTAATAATTTTTGGAATGTGGGGTTTAATTGTATATTTAATTTATAATTTATTTAAAATTTCTAAACATAAAAACATAAAAATATGAAAACATTTAAAATTTTAACAATAATTGGACTTGTTTCTTTCGCATTATTTTCTTTCACAACAGTAATTCAAGATGAGTGGATAGTACCGGATAAATATGTCAATATGAAAAATCCTGTAGATGCAGGAACAGATAAAGCTATAGGGAAATCATTATATTCAAAACATTGTAAATCTTGCCATGGTAAAGAGGGTTATGGAGACGGACCAAAAGCTGAAGAACAAAATGGTGACTTGGGAGATTTCTCTACTGAAGAATTTCAAGCACAAACAGATGGTGAATTATTTTATAAATCTTCTTTTGGTAGAGATGATATGCCAGAATACACCAAAAAAATGCCTGATGATGAAGATAGATGGTTAATTATAAATTATATGCGAACTTTAGCAGAATAATTTTAGATGTATTTAATAAAAAAACCGAACAATTTGTTCGGTTTTTTGCTTTATTTAGGATATATGATAAGGTAATTTTAATGAGATTTTCATTTTATATCGAAGGTTCAATAATATCATGAATTTATTTAATAAATTGATTCCTTTCGTATATAAAAAATTCCTATATCATTAATATTTTAGGTCATCGAACAAATTATATATTAAAAGCTAAATAGTAAAGGGGGTTAATTTATTGGCATCTTCACCTAATGCTTTTATTCACATACGTTCTCTTCTTAATAACGTATGAAAGATCATGTTTAATTTTTAAGTGATAATCATAAAAATATGATTTATATCATGTTTTTATATAATATAAATATCTAATTTTGAATTAGACCATTAGCCTATAAATATATGTATCTCTACTATTATGGCTCATAAAAATACAATTAAAAACAGTGCGAATAGACGAAATTTCTTAAAGTTAGGATTGATGTCCAGTATTACTGCTGTAGCAGGAACGTCACTAGTATCCAATTTTGCATTAGAAGAAGAAAAAAAGACTACTGGCGAAAAAGTTAGATTATTAACTCCTGATGGAAAAATAGTCGAAGTTGAGGCTTCTAATATTAATAAATATCCTGAAGCTCATATAACTCCAGCTGAATCTAGAAAAGGAATACCAAACAGAAAATTTGTTATGGTTATAGATTTAGCTAAATGTAAAAATGCTAGAAGCTGCGTTGAAAGTTGTCAAAAAGCTCATGATCTTGATTACAACGAGGAATTTATAAAAATACAGCTTATCCAAAACAATGAAGAATCTTTACCGTATTGGTTTCCTAAACCTTGTTTCCATTGCGATGAACCCCCTTGTGTTACAGTTTGTCCAACTGGTGCTACGTTTAAACGGGATGATAATATTGTTTTAGTAGATAATGAGCGTTGTATTGGATGTAAATTCTGTGTAACAAGCTGTCCATATTCTGCACGTATATTTAATTGGGGACACAAAGATAAATTTGAGAATACCAACCAACCTTATTCACCGGAAACAGGTATTCCCGCTACAGAAGGTACTATAATGAAATGTGATTTTTGTCCGGATTTATTAAGACAAGGTAAATTACCATACTGTGCAAAAGCATGCCCTATGGGTGTTATTTATTTTGGTGACAAAAATGAAGATATTGTAACCAATGGTGAAGAAACGGTTCGATTTTCTGAATTAATTAATGATCGCGGTGGTTACCGTCATTTAGAACATTTAGGAACAAAACCTAACGTATATTATTTACCAGCTGTGAACAGACAATTCCCATTAGAACGTGGATTTAATATAGATGAAGACATCATTGAACGTTATAAAAATGTTCCTTATGTTCAAGATTTAAAAAAACGAGGGAAAATTTAACTTAAAGAACTTTTAATATGGATATAGAACAGAGAAAGAGGGAATTGGTTAAAGAATTTTCTCCCATGTTAAGAAAAACTACAACAATATCTAAAATTTGGATTGGATTTTTAATTGCTGTTATCGCTGTTGGATTTTATGCTCTTATTTTACAGTTCACTAAAGGTCATATAGTAACAGGTATGCGAGATAATGTAGTTTGGGGGATATATATAATTAACTTCATTTTCTTTGTATGTTTAAGTTATTCCGGAGCTTTTATTGCAGGCATATTACATTTCTTTAAAACTCCTTGGAAAAATTCGGTGTCAAGGATCGTAGAAATTACTACTGTACTTTCAATTATTATCGGGCCGATATTTATTTTGTTATGTATTGGTAGACTAGATAGATTACATTACCTGTTTCTATATCCAAGAATACAATCACCTATTACCTGGGATATCATAGCTATACTTACCGATTTAATAGGTTGTTTTCTTTATTTATATCTAACATTTATTCCGGATTTTTCGATTTTGCGAGATAACAGTGATGATGCCCCAAAATGGCGTAAAAAATTATATTCAATTTTGTCTTTTGGGTATCAAGATACAACTAGTCAAAGGGAAAGATTAAATAAAATAACCAGAATTATGTCAACTATGATAATTGCAATGGCAATTGTAACATATTCTGTTCTGGCATGGATTTTCAGCCTAACTGTACAGCCTGGTTGGAACAGTACTATTTTTGCTCCCTACTTTATCATCGCTGGGTTATATTCAGGGGTAAGTGTAATTATTGTTGCTATGTATTTAATACGAAAGTATTATCATCTGAATCATTATATTAGAAAGGTTCATTTTGTCGGCGCAGGAATTATTTTATTAGTAATCTCTCTATTGTTTGGATATTTTACTTTTACTGAATATTTTTCACGGTGGTTTAGTCATAAAACACACGATATTGAATTATTAGAAACACTATTTAATAGATATTTCTGGGAATTTATTTTTGCAAACTATATTGGTGTTTTAGTGCCGATAGGAATACTTTTCTTTAAAAAATTTAGAACCATTAAATCTATAACTTTTGCTGCAGTAATTGCTATTTTAGGATTATGGTTTAATAGATATTTAATAGTTGTACCAACTTTAGAAACACCATACATCCCAATTCAAGACACAAGACCAGAGTTTATTCATTATTCTTCAACATGGATTGAATGGGCATTAAGTTTTACAGGAATTGCAGCATTTATTTTATTCTTTATGTTAATTATGAAACTTGTTCCAATCATTCCAATATCAGGAATTATTGACCAAGAGAGAAAGTCAAAAAAAATAAAACCAAAAATAATATTGTAATTGAGAACTATCAATAAAATTAGAAATTATGAAAGGTAAAATATTTAAGCTTACATATATTGCTTCTTTTATTACTTCATTATTAATTAGTATTAATTGTGGGGCTCAAGAAATCGATGTAAGTAATTACAGAATGCTCTATAATTTTAGTACGGTAAAACAGCATGACAATTCTCGTGTGTTGGAAGTTAGTTTTATTGCCAGAAATAAAAAAAGTAAAAAAGATAAAATCCCGGTATTTGATGCTGAAATAGATTTCTTTAATATTTTAAATGACAAAGAAGTTTTATTAGGCACATCAAAAACTTCCAAAGAAGGCATTGCTCAATTAACACTTCCTGAAAATCAATCTTATTTAACTGATGAAGAAGGATATTTTAATTTTAAAGCAGTTTTTGAAGGAACTGCCGGATTAGATGGAGAAGAAGAAGAATTAGCCATAAAAGATATTTTTATTGAATTATATTTATCTGAAATTGACAGTGTAAAAACAGTTCTTGTTAAAGCTTTTACAATTGATAGTCTTAGAGTTGAAACTCCGGTAGAAGAAGTAGATATTATTATATCTATTGGAGGTATGTTATCCAAAATGACATTGGAAGAAGGATATATTGAAAACGGCGAATACGAATTTGAGTTCCCTACAGATATTCCTGGTGATGTAAATGGGGATTTAACTGTTTATTCAATAATTGACGATCACAAAGAATTTGGGAATGTAAATAAAAAGGAAACTATTAATTGGGGAGTATTTCATAAGCAAGATAAGAAAGAAAATAATAAGTTATGGTCTGATGCAGCTCCCATATGGATGTATGTGGTTTTAACATTTATGTTAGTTGGTGTATGGGCAAACTACATATACACAATTATAAATTTATTTAAAATTAAAAAAGAAGGTGTCAATTTAGAATTAGAATCAAAAGTATGAACGATTTATTATATATTCAAAAAAGGTATGAAATAGTATAAAAAATATTTAAAAATAAATTAAACAAATGAAATTATGAAAACATTAAAAATTTTGCTCATCATTGGGATAGTCAGTTTTGGACTTTATTCATTCGACCTATACGTTCAGGAAGAATGGGATATTCCAGAAAAATACATAAAAATGAAAAATCCTACCTATGCCAATAAGGAGAATTTGGCTATTGGTAAGGCGTTATATTCAAAACATTGCAAGTCATGTCACGGGAAAACTGGTATTGGAGACGGGCCAAAAGCTGATGAATTTGATATCGATATTGGAGATTTCTCATCTAAAGAATTCCATGAACAAACCGAAGGAGAAATATTTTACAAAAGCTATATTGGGAGAGATGATATGCCAAATTATGAAAAGAAAATACCTGATCCAGAGGATATGTGGTTTATAGTAAATCACATAAAAACACTTGAAGAGTATTTAAAAACAATAGATAAATAATAGAAAAGTAATATTTACTGTGCTTATAAAAAAACCGAACAAATTGTTCGGTTTTTTTATGTAAGATAATTAAAGGTTGCATCAAAATTAACTTATGTAACTAGTGTTACAAAACATGATATATGTCATTAAATACCTTATAATTACATTTTATCTTTGAGCCCAACGTTTATCACTTTCAATTCAATTTTTTAAAACAAGGCTATGGAAAATAAAAACTCCAAAACTGATTCTAGAAGGCAATTCATAAAAAAAATTTCTACAGGTAGTATCATTGCCGCATCTGGATTAGCCTTAAGCTCTCTTTCTTCTTGTAAAGAAACTTCTCAAGAAAAAACTACTTTATTAACAACAGATGGAAAATTAGTTCAAGTTCCAAATTCGGAAATAGGGGAATTAGAACATCAACATATCACTCCAGAAGAATCACGACAAGGTATACCAGGAAAAAAATGGGTTATGGTTGTAGATTTAGGCAAATGTAAAAACGCAAAAAAATGTATTGAAGCTTGTGATAAACATCATAACTTAACACCAGACCGACCATATATTAAGGTGCTTGAAATGAAGGACAATGAAAAGTCATCTCCATATTGGATGCCTAAAAAATGCTTCCAGTGCGACAATCCTCCATGCGTAAAAGTTTGTCCGGTTGGTGCCACTTATAAACGTACAGATGGTATTGTTCTTATAGATAATGAACGTTGTATTGGTTGTCGGTTCTGTATGGCAGCCTGTCCTTATTCTGCAAGAGTATTTAACTGGGGAAGCTCACCAGACCAAGAAGTTACAACAGCGTACTCACCTGAAACCAGTATTCCAAGTAAAATTGGTACAGTTGGAAAATGTGACTTCTGTCCAGATATGCTTCGAAAAAATAAGCTTCCTCATTGTGTTCCTTCCTGTCCAAATGGGGTTATTTATTTTGGAGACGAAATCGATGACACTGTAACTAACGGTGAAGAAACTGTGCGATTAAGTACACTCTTACGAGACAAAGCAGGCTACCGTTATATGGAAGAATTAGGTACAAAACCACGTGTTTATTACCTACCGCCTGTTGATAGACTCTTTCCTTTTGAAAAGAGCACTGAAGAAAATAGCGAGTCATGAGAAAAGTAATCAATAAACAGCAGACATATAGAACAAAAAGAGGGAAAGCTTTATTAGGTCATATAGTAAATACATCTTTAAAATATAAATTGTGGATTGCGTTTCTACTTCTCATTATTGTTATAGGCGGATATGCTTATTATAGACAGTTAAAGTTTGGACTCATTGTAACTGCAATGAGAGATTATACTTCTTGGGGCATTTACATTTCTAATTTTGTTTTTTTTGTTGCTATAAGCTTGGTAGGATCATTAATCAGTTCCGTATTAAAACTTAGTAAAAATGAGTGGTCCAGACCTTTAACGAGAATATCTGAAATTATTGCGATAGCTGCTATTATTTGTGCAGCAGTAATTATTATAGTTGATATGGGTCGCCCTGACCGTTTTTTCTACGTTATTACGCATTTAAGAATTCAATCTCCTATTATTTGGGATGTCATTATTATTTCTACCTATTTAGTAATAAGTTTATTATTACTCTACCTTTCTTTACTTCCAGATATTGCACTTTGTCGCGATCGGCTAACAGCTATTCCAAAATGGAAAAAAATGTTATATCGATTTATGGCTATTAATTGGAATAATCATCCCAAACAAGTAGTAATGCTTCAAAAAGTGAGTAGAATATTAGCAATTACGGTACTACCTGTTGCATTTGCAATCCATACAGTTACCTCTTGGTTATTTGCCACAACCTGGCGTCCAGGATGGGATAGTACCAACTTGGGACCTTATTTTGTTTCAGGTGCTTTTATGGCAGGAGCTGCCGTAATTATTTTTACAATGTATTTAATTAGAATCCATTTAAAACTTAAAAAATATATTACAGAAATTCATTTTGAAAAAATGGGCAAGCTTTTAGTGTTATTATCACTTATATACCTTTACTTTAATATTAACGAATACCTAGGACCTGCGTTTAAAATGGTTGGTGTCGAAGGAGAACATATCACAGAATTATTTACAGGAAAATATGCTCCTATGTATTGGTTTGTTCAGATAGGAGGACTTATTTTACCAATTATTTTACTAATATTTAGACCATTTCGTAAACCTTTACCAATATTTATTATATCGTTATTTGTGATTTTAGGTGCATGGTTGAAACGATTTTTAATTGTAATTCCATCACTACAACACCCTTATTTACCTATTCAAGGTGTTGACGAATCTTATTTACATTACATTCCTACTTGGGAAGAATGGGCTATAACAATGTCTTCTTTTGCTTGGTTATTGTTAATTATTACAGTTCTTATTAAATTATTTCCTGTAATCCCTATTCTAAAAGCTAAACTTGATTCTGAAACTATCGTTAAACTAAATATTTTTAAAAATGAGAAATCATAATTATTTAAATATGCAAGTTTTAAAAGTCTTTATCCTTTTGGGTATAGTTTGTCTCAATAACTCCATAATTTATGGACAAGATTCGATGGAAGACGCCATAGTATCCCTTTCTTTTTTGGAAGAAAATGAAAGTAAAATCATCGTTACAAAAGCAGTAGATCAATCAGGATTACCTATTGAAGATCTCGAATTATATTATTATGTTAAAAGAACCTTCAGTTTATTACCTATAGGAGATCCTTTTAATGCCACAGATGAAAATGGGATTATAGAAGTTGAATTTCCAAACGATCTTCCAGGAGATACAGAAGGAAATGTTATTATAGTTGTAAAAATAATTGAATCAGATTTATATAACGACCTTACTCTTGAAACAACTAAAAACTGGGGATTACTAGTTCAATTGCCAGATCAAAAGGTTGAAAAAAGATCATTATGGGCTGCTGCTGCTAATGCGCCAATAAGTTTAATTTTGACTGTTAGCGTAATGATTATATCAGTATGGTATATAATTTGTTATATCCTTTTTAAACTTTATAAAATCAGTAAAATAAAACCTTTAAAACCTTAAATTATCTAATCATGAAAAAGCAATTATTAATAATAAGTCTCATAATTATTGGAAGTGTAACGTTTTTATCGTTAAGCACGAATGATATTTTACAAGAACCTTGGAAAGTACCCTCCAAATACGAAAAAATGAAAAACCCATATGCAACAGTATCAGATGATGATAGGATTGGACGTATACTTTATAGTAAACATTGTAAATCTTGTCATGGAACTAAAGGGAAGGGTGATGGAAAGAAAGCAGGGAGTGTAGATACGCCTATTGGTGATTTTACTGATGGTTCTGTTAAAAAACAAACAGATGGTGCTCTATATTATAAATCTTTTACTGGAAGAGATGACATGCCAGGTTTTGAGAAGAAAATTAAAGATGATGAAGAACGATGGCTTATTATTAATTACATAAGAACTTTACAAAAGTAGAGGAATTAAAAAAATAAAACTTATAATTGAGAATTAGAAAAATATAGTATCTTTGCGCTCTCATTAATAACAGAGGTCGAGTACCTCACTAATTAATTTTTATGGCAGTTAAATTAAGACTACAAAGACACGGTAAAAAAGGAAAACCTTTTTACTGGATTGTTGCAGCAGATGCAAGATCAAAAAGAGATGGTAAATACTTAGAAAAACTTGGCATTTACGATCCAAACAAAAATCCAGCGATTATAGATTTAAATGTAGATGGTGCTGTTAAATGGCTTCAAAATGGAGCACAACCAACAGATACGGCAAGAGCAATTTTATCTTATAAAGGAGTAATGCTAAAGCATCATTTAACTGGTGGAGTTATAAAAGGTGCTTTAACAGAAGAAGAAGCAGAAAAAAAACTTCAAGCTTGGTTAGACGAAAAAGCAGCTAAAGTTGATGCTAAAAAAGATGGTTTAGCAAAAGCTAATGCAGATCAAAAAGCAAAAGCTTTAGAAGCAGAAAAGGAAGTAAACGCAGCAAGAACAGCAGTTCCTGTTGAAGAGGAAGTAGTTGTAGAAGGCACCACAACCGAAGAAATTACTGTTGAAGAAGATACAACTGAATCTGTTTCTGAAGAGCCAAAAACAGAAGAGGTTGCTGAAGAAGTAAAAGCTTCAAACGAAGAAGAATAAAAGAATTATTTTTTATACTTTATAAAACCTGATAATTTAATTGTCAGGTTTTTTTATTTTTATATCATGCAAAAAGATAATTGTTTCTATTTAGGTAAAATTGTAAAAAAGTACAGCTTTAAAGGCGAGGTTCTGGTAAAATTAGATACAGACCAGCCAGAGATTTATAATAAGTTAGACGCTGTTTTTATAGAGCTCAAAAATAAATTAATTCCATTTTTTATAGAACGCTCTCAATTACATAAATCTAAATTACTCCGAATTAAGTTTGAAGATGTAACTACCGAAGAAGATGCAGATGCTATTATGAAAACTGAACTTTACTTACCTCTTGAATTACTTCCAAAACTAGAAGGGAATAAATTTTACTTTCATGAAGTTATTGGGTTTAATGTTAAAGATGTAAATTTTGGCAGTGTAGGAGTAATTAAAGGGATTAACGATATAACATCTCAAGCCTTATTTGAAATTGATAGAGACGGCATTGAGATTTTAATACCACTAAACGATGCTTTTATAAAAGAAGTAAACAGAGAAAATAAAACGATTGTTGTTGAAACGCCTGAAGGGCTAATTCAATTGTATGTTCAATAAATTCCAAAAAATAAAATAACAAATTCCAATAGTTATGGAAAATAAAAAAGTTTATGATTTAGAAGAGAGAACTTATTTGTTTGCTAAAAATTGTAGAATTTTAGTTCAAACATTTCCAAAAACTTTATCAAATATTGAAGATTGTAAACAATTAGTGCGTTCTTCAGGTTCTGTTGCAGCAAATTATATTGAAGCGAATGAAAAACTTGGAGACAAAGATTTTAAATTTAGACTTAAAATTTCAAGAAAAGAAGCTAAAGAATCTGTATTATGGTTAAAGCTTCTCAAAGACTTAAACATTAAGTTAGAATCTGAATTAACTCAACTCTTAGATGAAGCAGAAGAATTACGTAAAATTTTATCGTCAATAATTAATAAAATCTAGTCCCTTTTTGGGTTTTGGAATTTAAAAATTGGAATTTATTTTGAAACCATTCAAATTCAAACAATTCACAATTCATCAAGATAAATGTGCTATGAAAATTGGTACAGATGCTGTTTTGCTTGGCGCTTGGGCAAACATAGAGCATAATCCAAAATCTGTTTTAGATATTGGTTCAGGAACTGGAGTTATAGCATTAATGTTGGCTCAACGAAGTTCAGCCCAATTAATTGATGTTATAGAAATAGATGATGATGCTTACGAACAATGTGTGGATAATTTTGAAAATTCAACATGGAGCGACAGACTCTTTTGCTACCATGCCTCATTACAAGAATTTGTAGATGAGGCTGAAGATAAATACGATTTGATAATTTCTAATCCTCCATTTTATTCTAGCGATTACAAAAGTAATAATAACCAGAGGAATTTAGCTCGATTTGAAGATTCTTTACCGTTTGACCATCTTATTGAAAGTGCTTCGAAATTATTATCAGATGACGGAAAATTTGCTGTTATCCTGCCTTTTCAAGAGGAAGAAAAGCTAATAGCTTTAGCTTCAGAAGTAAACTTATTGCCAAATAGCGTTTTAAGAGTAAAAGGCAATCCTAATACTGAATTAAAGCGAAGTTTATTAGAATTTTCTTTCCGTAAAAAAGAAATAAAAATAGATAAGCTTATTATTGAAACATCTAGACATCAATACACTAAAGAGTATATTAATCTCACCAAAGATTTTTATTTAAAAATGTAATTAATAAGACCTCAACAAAGGTCTGGTCAAGCAGGTTGGTCCTCCACCTCCTTTTATGCTAATCTCGTTCCCTTTATAAACCGTTATCTTACAACCAGCAACTTCTAATCGCTCTTGAGTAATTGGGTTTCCGTTAACCATAATGCATTGGCTAGGTGCAACAGCCAAAACATTGCAACCCATAGATTCAAATTCTTCTTCAGGAACCTCAACAAACTTAAATCCTCTATTAAGAAGCTCGTTTCTAAATTTAATTGGCATTAATGGCGAATATACAACTGCTAAATTTTTATCAATTGGACTAAAAATTGACATTAAATGGAACACGTCTTGTTTTCCCTTATAATGAGGCAATTCGGCAACTACAATTTCTATTCCTTTAGGTTCTAGCAGTTCTTTTAATTGAGCAATACCTTCATGGTTAGTTCTATATGTATGACCAACAGCTAGTGTTTTTTCGTCTAACCAAGCCACATCACCTCCTTCAAGTGTGCCAGGATGTACTATTTCTCCTAGAATTCCAATATCATTTTTAATAAAAACTTGTTTTTGAGATTGTGGTTCATTAATCCTTCCTTCCTTGCCCATATTACAAATTATCATTCCAAAATCGCTAGCTATTGATGCATCACGACAGTAAATGGAATCAATTGTAACGGTATCGTCAAAGGGGAAAAAATTGATTTCAGTTTCTCCTAAAGACTCTATGAAATTTTTATATTCATCAATAGACAAATCAAAATCTGGTTGAGATAAATAATTTAATTCGCTCCATTGTTCACTTAAATGGCTATAAGAAACGAATGCATTTTCAACAGGTTTTAGATAAACCGATTGAAGTTTTAAATATTCCGAATGATGAGTTAGTTTCATTTATTTCTCTCTTTTATTCCATTGCATTAAAACGTAGAATGGTATACCAGCCAATAATAATAAAAATCCATAAAAAACTGTATCAGACGGTGTTCCAAAAATCGCCCAAAGAGAATAGGCAAATCCTAAAGAACCCAATAAGAAAGTTTTCAGAACATTATTAAAATGTAATTTCTTTTCGATAATTACTATTACATAAGCGGCCGCCACAAAAATATAAGGTACTAATACAGATAAAACCGTTAAATCGACAATAAATTTAAATTGTTTGATTAAACTATCTGATAGATTCATAAATAGTAATACAGACGTTAATGCACTACCTATTAATACGCCTAAATAGGGAACACCATTTTTATTTTCACGTTTAAAAATTCGAGGAAACATATTATCTTGGGCTGCAGCCATGGGTAATTGTCCCGACAGTAATATCCAACCATTTAAACATCCAATAGCCGAAATAGCAGCACCTGTAGCCACAAAATATCCAACATAATCACCGCCGATTATTTTTCCAGCTTCAGCAAATGGTGCTGGAGAGTCCTTTAAAACATCCATTGGCAGTATTCCAAATAACACAACAGTGCCAAATATGTATACAAAAGTTGTAATAATTGTACCAAGCATAGTGGCTTTTGGAATTGTCTTTTCTGGGTTGTCAATATTTCCTGCTGG
>QMOV01000034.1 GCA_003650305.1 Bacteroidota bacterium
AATATCTTGAACTTTTTTCACTAAATAAAATATAAACTTTCATTATAACCCTTATTTAGTTGGGTGGTCACGCCTCTAGCGTGACGACCTCCGCGTCCCAAACGCGGCGCGATAACCGGGCTATGCTACACCCCGAAATTGCGGAGAGACGGGGATTCGAACCCCGGGTACCCGGTTAGGGTACGCTTGTTTAGCAAACAAGTCCTTTCGGCCACTCAGGCACCTCTCCTATTGTAATTTAAAAAAGTTGCACTAATACTTTAAATGCGGATGCAAATGTAACTTTTCATCTTAAAGAACGCAAGCTATTTTTTTAGTTTTTTAAAGGACTATTATTCTTCTGGATATTCTATACGCAAGTGGTATATATTGGTTAATTTATGCTTTAAAACTTTTTTAATAGATTCAATTTCCTTAAACGTAATATTAGCATTTAAAAACTGTTCGCTCTCCATCTGTTTGTTTATTATACCTTCAACAAAAGCATCAATTTTTGTAGATGTTGGTTCTTTTAAACTTTTTGAAGCAGCTTCTACACTATCACACATCATTAGTATTGCTGTTTCTTTACTAAAAGGTCTAGGTCCAGGATATCTAAAATCTTCAATATTTGCGCTATTTTCAAGGTTTTTTTCTTGAGTATAAAAATAATACACTAAGCTTGTTCCATGATGCGTCCTAATAAAATCTATAACCCTATCAGGTAAATTATGCTTTTTTGCTATTTCGATGCCATCTATTACATGGCTAATAATTATTGCAGCACTTTCTTTAGACGATAATTCATCATGTGGGTTAATTCCTGTAGATTGATTTTCGGTGAAATAAGCAGGATTTTTCATTTTCCCAATGTCATGATATAAAGCTCCTACTCTAACTAACATTGCATTAGCTCCTATTTCGTTGGCAGATGCTTCTGCTAGATTTGCTACATTTAAGGAATGATGAAAAGTTCCTGGTGCTTTATTAGATAGTTCATTTAAAAGTTTAGTATTTGTATCTGAAAGTTCTAAAAGTGAAACGTCCGATACTAATCCAAACATTTTTTCATAAGCGTAAATTAATGGTTGTACAAATAATGTTGCTAAACCACATAAAATAAATAAACCAAAGGTTTCCCATTTTAAATTATCTACACTTCCTTCATGTATTACAAAAAAGGCAAAATAGGCAACAATATATATAAGTGTAATTTGTGCGACAGAAATAAATAGGTTAGCTCTCTTATAAAGTTCTGAAACAGTTAAAATAGTAACTATTCCAGCAATTATTTGTAAGAACATATATTCGTAATTATTAGAGACTACAAATCCTAATAATAAAACAGTAATTACATGTGTAAACAATCCTAATCTAGCATCAAAAAAGGCCTTTAATACCAAAGGTAAAATACATATTGGCACAATATATATATATGAAGAATTATAATTAACCACTAATGTAGTTAAGAGTACCATTAATAAAATATTGAAAAATATAAACGTGACTTTAGTATTATTTTTGAAGACTTCTAATCTGTACTTTCGTAAGAATAACAACAACATTAGTAAAGCTAAAGCTACCAATAAAGTATAGGCAGCTATAATCCAATTATAATTAGATTCGCTCCAAACTTGTGATTTGTATTCAGATTCTAGAGATTTTAGAATTATTAATTTATCGCCTACAACAACTTCTCCTTTAGATATTATTAATGTTTCTCTTTCAATACTTCCTCTTACAGTAGAAATCTTATCTAATTCTTCTTGTAACGAATTGTCAGTAATACTTTTATTTACTGATACATTGGGTTTAATAATATCAAAAAATAAAGACAAATATTGTGGTTTATATTGAGATAGGTCATGCTCTTCAATCTCATCTTCAAGAAATAAGCGAATTCCGTTTTGGGAAATAAAGTTTGAAAAATTAGTGATTTTGATTTGCTTTCTGTCTTCTAAAATTACAATTTGTTTGTCTTCAGGAAAATCGTATTCCTTATCCAATACTCCATAAGAATACATATTAAATAGAATTTCTTTCCCTTTACTAAATAACTCTTCTCGATTACTTACTATTAGAGAATCTGAAAATACTATATTGAATTGTGAATCATAATTTGAAGTGATTTCTAAAATTATTTGCACATCCACATCAAAATAAATAGAAGCATTATCTGAAATGGTTTTTCTCTCAAACTCTAACTCTTCATTGGTTTTCTTTATAGCAAAATCAAAAGGAGCATATAGATTTTCCGATTGCCATGGCTTTCCTTTTTCAAAACTATATTTAAATTTTCCGCTTTTCGGAAATAAATAAACGATTAGAAAAGTAGTAGCTATAAACAATAACACTTTATATATAAAAGTGTAATTTTTATAAAGCGCATTAATAATATTTTTCATTTGTTAATATTCATTTTAACATTTTCAAAAGTAATAAAAAAATAGAGCAAAACCGATTAACTATAATAGTATAATCTTAACCTTTTTCATCTAAATTTTAATTAATTTTACAACAAATAAAATTAAATTTTATTAAAGATGAATAAAGAGGTTGTAATCGTTTCGGCAGTAAGAACACCAATTGGTAGTTTTTTAGGTTCATTATCTACTATTCCAGCACCAAAATTAGGTGCAATTGCTATAAAAGGAGCTCTAGAAAAAATTAATCTGGATCCAAAAATGGTCGATGAAGTTTTAATGGGAAATGTTGTGCAGGCAGGAACTGGACAAGCTCCAGCAAGACAAGCAGCAATTTATGCAGGAATTCCAGATACAGTTCCTTGTACTACAGTAAATAAAGTTTGCGCTTCTGGAATGAAATCTGTAATGCAAGGTGCTCAATCCATTGCTTTGGGTGATGCAGATATTATTATAGCCGGAGGAATGGAAAATATGAGTTTAATTCCTCATTATTATCATGCACGCTCGGCAACAAAATTTGGTCCTGCAACTTTAATAGATGGTATGCAAAGAGATGGATTAGTAGATGTTTATGATGGAAATGCAATGGGTGTTTGTGCAGATTTGTGTGCTGCTGAACATAACTTTTCCAGAGAAGACCAAGATGCTTATGCTATACAATCTTACAATCGTTCTACTGATGCTTGGAATTCACAAAAATTTGATAATGAAATAGTTACTGTTGAAGTGCCTCAACGTCGTGGAGAACCTATTTTAGTTAGTAAAGATGAAGAATATACCAATGTAAAAATGGATAGAATACCATCTTTACGTGCTGCATTTACAAAAGATGGTACTGCAACTGCTGCTAATTCCTCTACAATTAATGATGGTGCAGCTGCATTGGTTTTAATGAGTAAAGATAAAGCTGAAGAATTGGGAATTAAACCTTTGGCAACGATAAAAAGTTATGCCGATGCTGCTCAAGAACCCAAATGGTTTACAACTGCGCCTGCTAAAGCATTACCAAAAGCTTTATCCAAAGCGAGCATATCCATAAACGATGTAGATTATTTTGAGCTTAATGAAGCATTTTCGGTTGTTGGGTTAGCAAATATAAAACTTCTTGGTTTAAACAATAGCAATGTAAATGTAAATGGTGGAGCTGTTTCTTTAGGACATCCTCTTGGCTGTTCAGGAGCAAGAATAATTGTGACTTTAATAAACGTTTTAGAGCAAAATAATGCAAAAATTGGTGCAGCAGCAATTTGTAATGGAGGTGGTGGAGCTTCTGCAATCATTATAGAACGTAATTAACCTCAATTTAATGCAATACGGAATCTGTAATTTAAGCATTATCCCATTAAGACTAGATGCTTCCGATATTAGTGAGTTAATTTCACAGGTATTATATGGCGAAGTTTTTAAAGTTTTAGAACAATGGAAAAAATGGAGCAGGATTCGTTTAGAATATGATAATTATGAAGGCTGGATAGATAATAAGCAATACAAAGAAATTTCTGAAGAAGAATATTTAACAGTTGATAAAGCAGATAACATTTATTCAACAGATTTAGTTGAAATTATTAAAGATGAAAATGGACAGCTTTATCCCATTTCTATAGGTTCTTCATTAAATGGATTATCACTCTTAAACCATTATTATGATGGCAATTCAACAAGTGGAGATAAAGATAAAAGCAATATTATTAATACTGCATTTTTATATTTAAACGCCTCAACGCTTCGTGGCGGAAAAACGCCTTTCGGAATTGATTGCTCTGGGTTTACACAAATGGTTTATAAACTTAATGGTTACAAACTTTTAAGAGATGTTTCTCAACAAGCTACTCAAGGTGAGGCTTTAAGTTTTATTGAAGAAAGTGAACCAGGCGATTTAGCTTTTTTCGATAATTTTGAAGGAGAAATAATTCACGTAGGCATCATCATGAAAGATAATTACATAATTCATGCTTATGGTAAGGTTAGAATTGATCGTTTAGACCATTCAGGAATTTATAATGCTGAAACAAAAACCTATACTCACAAACTTAGAGTAATAATAAAAATCGTATAAAAAACAATAACTAGATTTTAATTGAATAATGATAATTATCATAAAAAGATTGTAATGATATTGCTAAATTTGTATTAAATTAAAATTCATAAAATGAAAAATCCAATAAAATTTATTACAGTAATTTTTAGTGTTTTAGTATTGTTTAGTTGTAAAAAAAATGAAAGCTATTCAACAATTCAAAGCAAACAAGCTAAAACTGAATTAACAGTTCATAAAATAGTAATTAATGAAGTTTTAGACGGAGGTAATTACACATACCTTAATGTAGATGAAAGTGGAAATAAATATTGGTTAGCAATACCTTATACATCAGTTAAAGTGGGTGAAACTCATTATTATGATGGAGGAATTGTAATGAAGGATTTTGAAAGTAAAGAATTAAAAAGAACATTCGATTTTATAACTTTTAGTGAAGGAATAAGAACAACTGAAAAATTAATAGCTACAAAACAAGAAAATCCACATTCAAATTCAAACGCTTCCTCTATAGTTGAAACTATAAAAATTGAAAAACCTGAAAATGGAACATCATTAGAAGAACTTTTTTCTAATAAAGAATCGTTTTCAAAAAAAACTATTATAGTCAAAGGAAAAGTGATAAAGGTTAATAGTGATATTATGGAAAAGAATTGGGTACATATTAGTGATGGCACTCAGTATGAAGGTAAAAAAAGTTTGACAATAACTACTACTGAAACGGTAAAGGTCGGAGATATTGTAACTTTTGAAGGAACTATAATTTTAAATAAGGATTTTGGTCAGGGTTACATTTATGGTATTTTACTAGAACAAGGTCAACTAAAGTTATAAAAAAAAGAGCCACTTTTAAAGTGGCTCTTTACAAATATTAATTTAATTGTCAGTTTAGTTTTGATTTTCTAATTCTTCAACTTTAGCCTTCATTGCCTTATAATTTGGCATATCGTCAATAGCACTATAAATATTCATTAAGGTTTTAGCAGCTCCCATATTATTAGAATCTATATCCAGTATTGCAGTTAAATAAGGTATTGCATCCATGTAAAGCTGTTGTCTGTTATTTTTTAATTCATCGTACCTTTTATCGTCTGCTGCAGAGCTCCCTAATTCATTCATTTCTTCAATAATACCCTGTTCTTGATCTAATATTAGCGCAGCCATATTCATTTTAGCCTTTGTGTAGGTTGGGTCAGTCTCAATAGCCATATTATAATATTTTTTTGCTGTTTCAAAATCATCCTCATCGGCTGCAACAACTCCTAAATTAAATAATAAATCAACATTATTAGGATTAATTTCTAATGCTTTAGTAATAAGCACTTTATACTTATCTTTATCACCAATCTTATATCTAATATTAGCTTCTGAAACTAACAAATTAAAATCGTTTGGACTTAAAACTTTTGCGTTTTCAATAGCTTCAATTGCCTTATCATTTTCTCCTTGTTCTATATATATAAGTGCAATGTTTTTTGCTATTTCTCCAGCTTTTGAATCTGTCTTTATATTTCTAGACTTTTCATGAGTTCCAGCTTTAACTGAGATATCTCTCAGGCTTAAGTTTGGAAAAGATTGCTCTTCACCCGTTTCAACTTCTGTAGCGAAATACTCTACTGATATTCCAGTATATCCCATCGCCATTAACTCGTCATATATTTTTAAAGCGACATCATAATCTTTTCCTAAAACTGCAACTGAAGCAGAATTATATAAATAAAGTGTATCTAAAGTTGACACTCTATAGGCTCTTTCAAAATTAACTGCTGATACAGCATAATTTTTTTTCTCATAAGCATCACTTGCTTTTTTAATAAAAGCATTACTCATGGTTAATTTTATATCATTTGCTTGTGTAGTATATATCATTCTTCCAGATTTATCCTCTACATCTTTAAGTATTTTAAAACTATTTAAAGCTTCGGCTATATCTGAATCGTTTCCTGCTCCATTTGCATAAAATGCCTGTCCTTTTAAAAAATAAAACTTAGCTTTGGTTTTGTCATCCATTGCAGACATAAGTGCTTCTGCACTTTGCAAAGCCACTTTTGCATCTGCAAAGTTGTTACTTTTTATAGCCTTTTCAGCAGTTTTAACTTCCTTTTTTTGTGCAAAGGATAACGAGCAAATCATTAAGGATAAACCTAATACAATATATTTTTTCATTTTAATTACGTTTAATTATTAGCTTTCTTTATTATTCTCATCTTGAGTTTTATCAAGAGTTGTGCCATCATTTTCAATGGTTTCTATTTCTTCAACATCATCTTCATCATGTACCACTTTTGCAACTGCTGCTATAGAATCGTTATTCTTTAAGTTAATCAGTTTTACACCTTGAGTAGCTCTTCCCATAACCCGCAAATCCTGTACAGCCATGCGTATTGCAATTCCAGATCTATTAATTATCATAAGATCATCATCGTCAGTAACATTTTTAATTGATACTAAATTACCTGTTTTTTCTGTAATAGAAATAGTTTTTACACCTTTTCCTCCTCGATTGGTTATTCTATAATCATCAAGTTTTGAGCGTTTACCAAATCCATTTTCGGAAACTACCAATATATTATTTTCCATATCGTTAACAGAAATCATTCCTACAACCTCATCATTTTCGTTAGCTAATCTAATACCTCTTACTCCTGAAGCATTTCTTCCCATCGGTCTTGTTTTAGCTTCTTCAAACCTAATGGCTTTACCAGATTTTAAAGCTAACATAACTTGGCTTTCTCCTGTGGTGAGCTTTGCTTCTAATAGCTCATCATCTTCTCTAATTGTAATGGCATTAATGCCATTGGTTCTTGGTCTGGAATATTGCTCTAAAGATGTTTTTTTAACCTGACCCTTTTTTGTAGCCATAATTACATAATGACTATTAATATAGTCTTCATCTTTTAGGTCTTGAGTACAAATAAAAGCTTTTACTTTATCATCTTGCTCAATATTAATTAGGTTTTGAAAAGCTCTTCCTTTAGAGGTTTTGCTCCCTTCTGGAATTTCGTAAACACGCATCCAAAAACATTTTCCTTTTTGAGTGAAGAACAACATATATTGGTGATTTGTACCAATAAACATATGCTCTAAAAAATCCTCGTTTCTTGTGGTAGAGGCTTTTTGCCCAACGCCTCCTCTATTTTGAGTTCTGTATTCGGTTAGAGAAGTTCGCTTTATATATCCAGCGTGAGAAATAGTAATGACAACTTTTTCATTAGGAATCATATCTTCGATAGATAAATCTCCACCAGCATATTCAATAATTGAACGACGCTCATCTCCATATTTATCCTTTACTTGAGCCAGCTCTTCTTTAATAATATCCATTCGACGTTCTTTTTTATCAAGAATGTCTTTTAAGTCTTCAATAGTAACTAATAGCGTATCATATTCTGCTCGAAGTTTGTCCTGCTCTAATCCAGTTAACTGGCGCAAACGCATTTCTACAATGGCCTTGGATTGGATTTCGCTTAACTTAAACGCTTCAACTAATTTCTGTTTTGCTTCATCTGCGTTTGCCGATGCACGAATTAATCGGATAACTTCGTCTATATTGTCTGAAGCTATAATTAATCCTTCTAAAATATGTGCACGTTCTTCGGCTTTACGCAATTCGTACTTAGTTCTGCGTACAACAACTTCGTGACGATGTTCTACAAAATGATGAATCATATCTTTTAGATTCAACATTTGTGGTCGTCCATTAACCAAAGCAATATTATTTACACTAAACGACGATTGTAATGCTGTATATTTATAAAGTTTGTTAAGTACAATATTTGGAATAGCATCACGCTTTAGTACATAAACGATACGCATTCCGTTTCTATCGGATTCATCACGAATTGTAGCAATGCCTTCTAATTTTTTATCGTTTACAATATCAGCAGTTTTTTTAATCATATCTGCCTTATTAACTTGGTAAGGGATTTCTGTGACAATAATACATTCTCGTCCCTGTACTTCTTCAATTATAGCTTTACCACGCATTACGACACGACCACGACCAGTTTTAAAGGCTTCTTTAACACCATCGTAACCATAAATAATTCCACCAGTTGGAAAATCGGGAGCTTTTACATGCGTTATAAGCTCATCAATTTCAATATCGTTATTTGCTATATAAGCTATTATGCCATCAACAACTTCCGATAAATTATGAGGTGGCATATTGGTTGCCATACCTACTGCAATACCAGAAGCACCATTAACTAAAAGCCCTGGAATACGCGTCGGTAAAACTGTTGGTTCTTGCAATGTGTCATCAAAATTTAGCTTGTGATCTACAGTTTCTTTGTCAATATCTGCCAACATATCTTCCGATATTTTTCGCATGCGTGCCTCGGTATAACGCATTGCTGCAGGACTATCTCCATCTATAGAGCCAAAATTTCCTTGACCATCGACTAACATATAGCGCAAACTCCATTCTTGAGCCATTCGCACCATTGCATCGTAAACCGAAGTATCTCCATGTGGATGATACTTACCTAAAACTTCTCCAACAATTCTAGCTGATTTTTTATGTGCTGTATTGGCTCTAACGCCCAATTCATGCATGCCAAAAAGTACACGTCGATGTACTGGTTTTAAACCATCTCTCACATCTGGTAATGCACGTGACACAATGACTGACATTGAATAATCAATGTAAGCCGATTTCATTTCATCTTCAATATTAATTGGAATGAGTTTTTCTCCTTCTATCATAAATAATTTAATTAATTTTTAGTAGGTTTTCAAATCGAGCTAATATAACAATTTTGTGAGTCTACAAGCCATATTATATATGCTTTTTTAAGACTTTTTATCAACAATAAATTGCATGTTTTTCGTTAATAAGTATAATGCCAAACATTTTGATTTTACAGCGTTTATTTTGTCATTTATCCCTATAGATAATAATTAAGGTATAGTTTTTGCCGTTATAAATTAGTTTTTATTATTTTTAATGCAGATTAAGAAAGTAATTTATGGATGATAATTTTTCACCAAGAGTAAAAGATGTAATTGCATATAGCAAAGAAGAAGCATTGCGTTTAGGTCATGATTTTATTGGCACAGAACACTTAATGCTTGGGCTATTACGTGATGGCAATGGAAAAGCTATTGATATTTTAGGCGCTTTAGATATTGACCTAAATCACTTAAGGCGAAAGGTTGAAATTTTAAGTCCTGCAAATCCAAATATTTCAATTTCTTCTAACGAAAAAAAGAACTTGCATCTTACAAGACAAGCCGAACGTGCTTTAAAAACTACTTTTCTGGAAGCAAAATTATTTCAAAGTACGTCAATTAATACAGCTCATTTATTGTTATGTGTTTTAAGAAATGAAAATGACCCAACTACGAAACTTTTAAATAAGCTTAAAGTAGATTACGATAATGTAAAAGAACAATTTAAATTTATGATTACTAATGATGATGATTTTATAGAAACTACAAAGGCAGAATCTTTTTCGGAAGAAGAAGCATCACCAGAAGAAAGCTCGAAAGAAAATCCATTTAACCAACCAGCTGCAAAAGGAGCAAAAAAATCTAAAACTCCGGTTTTAGATAATTTTGGTAGAGATCTAACAACAATGGCAGAAGAAGGTAAATTAGATCCTGTTGTTGGTCGTGAAAAAGAAATTCAGCGTGTATCACAAATTTTAAGTAGAAGAAAGAAAAATAATCCACTTTTAATTGGCGAACCTGGAGTTGGTAAGTCTGCAATTGCTGAAGGTCTAGCTAATAGAATTATTAGTCGTAAAGTATCTCGAATATTATTTAACAAACGTGTTGTTACTTTAGATTTAGCGAGTTTAGTTGCTGGAACAAAATATCGTGGACAGTTTGAAGAACGTATGAAAGCAGTAATGAATGAGCTTGAAAAGAATGATGACATAATTCTTTTTATTGACGAGATTCATACTATTGTTGGTGCAGGAGGAGCAACTGGAAGCTTAGATGCTTCAAATATGCTTAAGCCAGCATTGGCTCGAGGAGAAATTCAATGTATTGGTGCCACAACTCTTGATGAATACAGACAGTATATTGAAAAAGATGGTGCTTTAGAACGTCGTTTTCAAAAAATTATAGTAGAGCCAACAAGTGTTGATGAAACTATAGAAATTTTAATTAATATAAAAAACAAATATGAAGATCATCATAATGTTGAATATACAGATGAAGCTATTATTGCCTGTGTGAAGTTAACAAATCGCTACATGACAGAGCGTTTTTTGCCAGATAAAGCTATTGATGCTTTGGACGAAGCAGGTTCACGCGTACATATTACAAATATTAATGTTCCTCAACAGATAGTTGAACTCGAAAATCAGTTAGAAGAAGTAAAGAATACCAAAAATTCGGTTGTTAAAAAACAAAAATACGAAGAAGCAGCTAAGTTGCGTGACGACGAAAAACGATTAGAAAAGAGTCTTGCTGAAGCTCAGGCAAAATGGGAAGAGGAATCAAAACAACATAAAGAAATCGTTACAGAAGAAAATGTGGCAGATGTTGTATCAATGATGTCAGGAATACCTGTAAATCGTATCGCTCAAAAAGAAAGTAATAAACTGGCTCTACTTCCAGATTTAATAAAAGGGAAAGTTATTGGACAAGACGAAGCTGTAAATAAAGTTGTTAAAGCGATACAGAGAAATCGTGCAGGACTTAAAGATCCTAATAAACCCATTGGATCATTTATCTTTTTAGGACAAACAGGAGTTGGAAAAACACAGTTAGCTAAAGTTTTAGCTCGCGAATTATTTGATAGTGAAGATAAACTTGTGAGAATAGACATGAGTGAGTATATGGAAAAATTTGCAATCTCTCGTCTTATTGGTGCACCTCCAGGCTATGTAGGGTATGAAGAAGGTGGTCAGCTTACTGAAAAAATTAGACGTAAACCTTATGCAGTTGTACTTTTAGATGAGATTGAAAAAGCACATCCAGATGTATTTAATATGTTGTTGCAAATTTTAGACGATGGTTTTATTACAGACAGTCTGGGTAGAAAGATAGATTTTAGCAATACCATAATTATTATGACCTCAAATATTGGTACGCGCCAGCTTAAAGACTTTGGTTCAGGTGTTGGTTTTGGTACATCTGCAAAGAAATCTCAAGCCAGTTCTAATGCAAAGAGCGTTATTGAAAGTGCATTGAAGAAGTCATTTGCTCCAGAATTTTTAAACAGAATTGATGATGTTGTTGTATTTAATGTTCTTGAAAAAGAACATATTGATAAAATTATTGATATTGAATTAGAAAAACTTTTAGGCAGAATTACGGATTTAGGCTATACAATGAAATTAACAAAAAAGGCAAAAGCTTTTATTGCAGAAAAAGGATTCGATCAACAATATGGCGCAAGACCTTTAAAAAGAGCAATACAAAAATATGTTGAAGATGCTTTAGCCGAAGAGATAATTAAATCTAAAATTCATGAAGGTGATGTTATTAAAATGGATTTGGATAAAACTTCACAAGAGCTTACCATTAAAATTGAAAAAGCAGTAAAGCCTACTGAATCGTAAAAATTTGTTTCTAATAAATAAGGTTGCCTAAATAATATTATTTAGGCAACCTTATTATTTTATAATGCACTTACTATTGAAGAGTAAACTCTGATCTAGCAACCAAGTCCTTTTTATTAAAAACATTAATTATATATCGTCCTTTTTCAAAAGTTTCATCTCCTTTAGCATCAATGAATTCACAAACATCTAGATTTTTAGATTCATAATTAAACTTGCTAATTAAACTATAGTTTAAAATTTTATCTTCAAATTGGATTTGATTATTCAATCCTAAAACATTGTCTCTTGGATCTAACACCTGAACAAAAAATTCTTTATCACCAGCTAACACTAAACTGTTTTTAGTAACAGTATAACACACTCTAATTTTATCTGCTCTACGAGCTCTTTCAGTCGGAACTAATTTACCTGAACTACGGACAATAACTCCAAATCCTTTTAGACCTGCGGCAAATAATACAGAAGCATTTTCAACAATATCAGCTAATTCCGTATTTTGAGCTAATAGAGAATCATTAAAAGTTGTACGCTCTTCTAATTGTATTTGAGTACTATCTAAAACTGTTGCCAATAATGCATTTTCGACTTTTAAAGAATCGTTTTCAGCTAAAAGATTATCCATTTCTTCTTCTAATGCTAAAAATTTCTTTTTATACCTCCACAAACTTCTAACATTATTGTCAGAGATTTTTAAGGAATCCATCAAACCTTGAATACGCGCTCTTGCTTCTACTAATTTTTGGTTAGCAGCTTCATTGTCCCCTATGGCTATATCATATTGTTCTGCCATATTATTTAGGTCTTTCATCACTAATTGTTTTTGTTCTGTAAGATCAGCTTCCATTTTATCTTTATCCTTCATAATATCAAAAGTGAAAAATGTTGTTACAGCAAGTATTGCTATAACCATAACTAAAGCTATTTTTAAATTTCTGTTTTTACTTTCAGATTTGTTTTCCATAATAGTAAATCGATTTTTTTGTTAAACGTTTGTTTTAAATATAATTATTAATGATTGATAAAAACTAAATTAGTAAATTAACACTTAAATAAATAGGATTTAGTAATCCAATTTAATCAATTTACTGATACTTGCAATATATACGTGTAACACAAAAATTTAGACGTTAATATATTTATTTTATAAAAAAAGCCCTCCTAATGGATGGCTTTTTTTATAAATATTTCCAGAAAAATTAAGCTTTTCCATCCATTTTATCTTTAAGTGCTTGTAAGGTTTCATTTGCATCTCCTAAAGTAGGTTTTACTTCAGCAGCTATAGCTTTAGCTTTCTTGACTGCAGCTTTTACATTTTTAGCTTCTTCTGCTTTAAAGACTGCAGTATGTGAAGCAACTACACGTTTAAATTCTTTATTGAATTCAATAATTTTGAACTCTGCAGTGTCTCCCTTTTTAAGCCTTTTACCGTCTTCTTTTTCAAGATGACGAGAAGGAATAAAAGCAGCGATATCTTCATTAAGATTTACGATACCTCCTTTATCAACAATTTCTGAAACTTCTCCTGAGTGTGTTGTGTCTAAAGCGAATTCTTTTTCGTATTTATCCCAAGGATTATCTGTAGTTTGCTTATGACCTAAACTAAGTTTACGTCCTTCTACATCTAACTCTAAAACAACAACATCTAACTTATCTCCTACTGCACAAAACTCACTTGGATGTTTAATTTTTTTAGTCCAAGATAAATCTGAAATATAAATTAATCCATCAATACCTTCTTCTAACTCGACAAAAACACCAAAGTTTGTAAAGTTTCTTACAATTCCTGTGTGTTTAGAACCAGCAGGATACTTATTTGTAATATCTGTCCATGGATCTGGAGTTAATTGTTTAATCCCAAGAGACATTTTACGGTCTTCTCTATCTAAAGTTAAAATTTGAGCATCTATTACATCTCCAACAGCTACAAAATCTTGTGCAGAACGCAAGTGAGTTGACCATGACATTTCGGAAACGTGAATTAATCCTTCAACACCTTCTACAACTTCAATAAACGCACCATAATCAGCAATTACTACTACTCTTCCATTTATTTTATCTCCAATTTTTACATCTTCTCCTAAAGCTTCCCAAGGATGTTTGCTTAATTGTTTTAAACCTAATTGTATTCTAGATTTGTTTTCATCAAAGTCAAGGATTACAACATTAATCTTTTCGTCTAATTCTACTATTTCACTTGGATGGTTAATACGTGACCATGAAAGGTCTGTAATATGAATTAAACCATCAACACCACCAAGATCCATAAATACACCATAAGATGTAATATTTTTAACAGAACCTTCGAGTACTTGACCTTTTTCTAATTTGCTAATAATCTCTTTCTTCTGTAATTCGATATCAGCTTCAATAAGTGCTTTATGAGAAACAACTACGTTTTTAAATTCGTGGTTTATTTTAACCACTTTAAATTCCATAGTTTTGTTAACATAAGCATCGTAATCTCTAATTGGTTTTACATCAATTTGAGAACCAGGTAAGAATGCTTCAATACCAAATACATCTACAATCATACCTCCTTTAGTACGGCATTTCACAAAACCGTTTACAACTTCTCCAGTATCGTGTGCAGCATTTACGCGTTCCCAAGCCTTAATTACTCTTGCTTTACGATGAGATAATACTAATTGTCCAGTTGCATCTTCTCTTATATCAATTAAAACTTCTACCTTGTCTCCTACTTTTAAGTCAGGATTATAGCGAAATTCATTTAATGAAATTACACCTTCAGATTTTGCATTAATATCGATAATAGCATCACGATCTGTAATATTGATTACAACACCTTCAACAACTTCATCATTAAGGGTATCTACAAAGTTTTCGGAAACCAATTTTTCGAATTCTTCTAATTGAGAATCGTCAACAGGATCAATACCTTCTTCGTAATTGTGCCAATTAAACTCTTTTAAAAATTTGTCTGGATCTACTTTAGTTTCAACTTCTTTTACTGGAGTTTCAGTGGTTTCTTGAGTTTCAGTTGCTACTGGAGTTTCTACTGTTACAGCTTCGGTAGTTTCTACTTCAGCTTTTTTTGCTTTTTTTTCAGCCATTGCTGATTAAAATTTGTATTCTGTATGTCTTCAGAAGAATTAAGCAAACAACACACAAAAGTGTTAAAAATTTGTTTTTCGGTTCCTTTTATCTTTCTGAATATTTGCTAAAAGGAGCGCAAAAATAAACATATTATGTTTAATTGCCTAATTTTATTTACGTTGAAATAAACTTTTTAGAATATTGAAATGAATTGATTATTCATGATCCTTTAAGATCATCTTTACCAGATAAACGATTTTGGCAAATTGCTCATCGAGTGAAAGGTTAGAATTATCAATTTCTATAGCATCTTCTGCCTTTTTTAATGGTGAATTTTTACGATGTGAGTCTATATAATCGCGTTCATTAACATTTTTTAATACCTCGTCATAAACAACATTATCACCTCTACTTATTAGTTCTTTATATCTTCGTTCTGCACGAATTTCTGGAGAAGCTGTTATAAATAATTTTAGTTCTGCTTCAGGGAAAACCACAGTACCAATATCTCTACCATCCATAACTACACCACTATTCTTACCTATTTCTCGTTGAAGTTTTACCAATTGTTGGCGTACTTCTGGAATTGTAGAAACTGTACTTACAAAACTAGAAACTTCCATAGTGCGGATTTCTTTTTCTACATTGTTGCCATTTAAATATATCTCCGCAAAACCTAATGAGACATTAAATTTAAATGAGAGGTTTATATTATCTAACTGCATCACAAAATCACTAGTATTAAAATTTTCTTGTGATATATAATTGTTTTGCATTGCATATAGTGTTACAGCACGATACATGGCTCCTGTATCTACATAAACATAGCCTAGTGTTTTAGCTAATTGTTTAGCAATTGTGCTTTTTCCTGTTGAAGAATAACCGTCGATGGCAATGATTATATTCTGCATTATTGTAAATCTATTTGAAGTCCAAAAAAACTAGCATTTGCAGCACTCGAATATCTTGCATGTGTATAACTAAATCTCATTTTATTAAGTTTTATACCAATTCCGAAAGACAATCCTGAAAAATTTCGCTGTTCTAAAATTCGAAGCTCTTCTGCTCTTCTAAAATTATATCCTAATCTAACATTAAATCCTCTTTTTGGAAATAATTCTGCACCTAAAATTAAATGTCTTAACGTATTATTCAAAAATCCAACTTTCTCTTCGGTTTGGTTTCCATCTAAATCGCTAGTCACTCTAGCTGGATTTGGTCTTCCTATTGGCCATTTTTGCAAATTCTCAAGTGTTACATGCCAACGCAATGGTACATTTTCTAAAGTTTGTGACATCCCAAAATCAACTTCAAAAGGCAAGGGTTCGTTTAAACCAGCATAGGTTGTTATTTGCGAACCTATATTTCTAACTGCAATAGCTGCATTAAAATCTAAATCTTCATTTATATAAATCAGTCCCAAATCTGCAGCTACTCCTAATGATGTGTATTGCTCAAGTTTTGAAGTAATTATCTTTAAATTTCCTCCAAAATAAAAATCGGTATAACCAATTTGTAAAGCATAACCAACAGACAAAGCAGCCTCATTACCTGTAAATGAGCCAGTAGAAATTCCATTTTCGTCATAACCATCAAAATCTCCATAATTTATATATGTTATTCCTGCATGAATAGTTTGTGTTCTCCCATCTATAGAATAAGCATAAGCAGCAGTACCATATGTAATTCCTCCTAAATAATTTGAAAAATTAAGGGCCAACTGATTATCCATTTCTATATTAATAGTTGCAGGATTATATAAACCTTGAGTAACGTCGTAATCGACATTAGTAAGAATTTTACCTCCTAAAGCTGCTTGTCGTGGAGAAGATACTAAATTAAGGAATTGGTATGTTGCCTCTCCACCTACTTGTGAAAGTATTGTTGTAACAAAAGATAAAAAAAATATAGTGATAATCGTCCTTATCATAAAGCAGCAAAGTAACTAAATCTATCTTAAAACGATTGTACTAATAATTTATTTTTAAATCTTAAAAAAAACCTCGATTATATGAGGATTAGAGTTATAACTTCTTGGCGTTCTTAACCTTTTCATTTGTTAAAGCCATCTTTATAACATCGCTCATATCTGAAACATAACGGAAAGTTAATCCTTTAAGATATTCGTCTTTTATTTCTTCAATATCACTTTTATTGTCTTTACAAAGTAATATTTCTTTAATTCTAGCTCGTTTTGCAGCAAGGATTTTCTCTTTAATTCCTCCAACTGGAAGCACCTTACCTCTAAGTGTTATTTCACCAGTCATAGCTAGGCTTTTCTTAACTTTACGTTGTGTAAATAAAGAGACTAAAGATGTAAGCATTGCAACGCCTGCGCTTGGACCATCTTTTGGTGTTGCACCTTCAGGTACGTGAATATGAACAATATACTTATCAAAAACATCTGGATTAATTCCAAACTCATTGGAATTTGCCTTGATATATTCCATAGCAATGGTTGCAGACTCTTTCATGACCTTGCCTAAATTTCCTGTAATGGTCATATTCCCTTTTCCTTTAGACAGGATGGATTCTATAAAAAGAATATCACCTCCTACTCTTGTCCATGCCAAACCAGTTACTACTCCTGCAACATTATTATTTTCGTACTTGTCGCGTTCTAATTTTGGACTTCCAAGCACTTCAATTATATCTTCATTAGAAATTTTTATGCTATAAGCTTCCTCCATTGCTATGTTTTTTGCAGCATAGCGAACCATTTTAGCAAGTTGTTTTTCTAAACCACGAACACCAGACTCTCTCGTATATCCTTCAACTATTTTTTCTAATTGAGGTTTCGCAATTTTTAAATGTTTAGAAGTTAAGCCGTGTTCTTTTAATTGTTTTGGCAATAAATGCCTTTTACCAATTTCTACTTTCTCCTCGATAGTATAACCTGTAACATTTATAATTTCCATTCTGTCGAGTAATGCAGGTTGTATTGTAGATAAGCTATTAGAGGTTGCTATAAACATTACTTTAGATAAATCGTAACCCATTTCAAGGAAATTATCATAAAACTCCGAGTTTTGTTCTGGGTCTAAAACCTCAAGCATTGCTGAAGATGGATCGCCTTGATGCGAACTTGATATTTTATCAATTTCATCTAAAACAAAAACTGGGTTAGATGTTCCTGCCTTTTTTAAACTTTGCAAAATTCGTCCAGGCATTGCGCCAATATATGTTTTTCGATGTCCTCGTATTTCGGCTTCGTCTCTTAAACCACCTAAAGACATGCGTATATATTCTCTTCCTAATGCTTCTGCTATAGATTTTCCTAATGATGTTTTACCAACGCCTGGAGGACCATATAAACACAAAATCGGAGATTTCATGTCATTCCGTATTTTGAGTACTGCTAAATATTCAATTATTCTTCGCTTCACATCATCCAAACCATAGTGGTCTCTATCAAGAATTCTTTTGGCTCGTTTTAAATCAAAAATATCTTTACTAAACTCATTCCAAGGCAGTTCTAAAAATAAATCTAAATAATTACGTTGAATAGAATACTCTGCAACTTGTGGGTTCATACGTTGCATTTTTCCAATTTCTTTGTCAAAATGCTTAGAAACTTCTTTGCTCCATTTTTTATTTTTTGCTTTTGCTTTCATTTCTTCAACTTCTTCCTCATAACTAACTCCACCAAGTTCTTCCTGAATGGTTTTCATTTGCTGATGCAAGAAATATTCACGCTGTTGCTGATTCAAATCACTTTGCACTTTAGACTGAATATCATTTTTTAGTTCCAACTTTTGAAACTCTACATTCATATATTTAAGTGTAGCTAATGCACGATCTTGTAAATCGTTTGTCTCTAAAAGCACTTGTTTTTCTTCAACAGAAAGATTCATATTAGAAGACACAAAATTTACCAAAAACGAATTGCTCTCAATGTTTTTTATAGCAAATGAAGCTTCACTAGGTATATTTGGACTATGCTTAATAATTTCTAGTGCTAAATCTTTTATGGAATCGATAATAGCAGAAAATTCGTTATCATTTTTCACAGGAGAAGATTCTGGAACTTCACGCACAGTAGCATTCATATAAGGTTCTTCAGTAATTACTTCGGCTACCTTAAAACGCTTTTTTCCTTGTATAATAACGGTTACGTTTCCATCAGGCATTTTAAGCACTCTTAAAATACGCGCAACTGTTCCAGTATAGTTAATGTCTTTGGCTAAAGGGTCTTCGACCATTTCATCTTTTTGAGACACAACACCAATAACTTTATTTCCTTTATTTGCATCATGAATTAGCTTAATAGATTTATCTCTTCCAGCAGTAATTGGGATAACAACTCCAGGAAACAAAACTGTGTTCCGCAAGGATAAAATTGGTAAAGTCTCTGGTAAGGATTCGTTGTTTATTTCTTTTTCATCTTCGGTGGTCATTAAAGGAATTAATTCAGAATTTTCATCAAACTCCTGAAATGACAAACTGTCAAGACTTATAAATTTTGATTTAGCCATACTATTTTTAAGTCATTCTGTCACTAAAACAGAACTTTTTTATTTTTATATTTAATGTTTAAACAAAGATTATCTCTAAAAGCTAGTGTTTACAATAGTTTTTACAGTCTTTATCGCATACTTAAGTTCAATTGTTATGCCATAGTAATTAAAATATTCATAAATAAAAACAAACATTTTTTTTTAAAACTGTAACAATAATGTATTATTCTACTCATTCATATAAACAATTTGTTTTTTGACGCTTACCAACCACAATATAGAACAGCTTATACAGCTATGTAAATCTGGAAACCAAAATGCGCAATTGGAAGTTTATAACAGATATTACAAAGCAATGTATAACATAGCTTACAGAATTGTAAAAGATAGTTTTGAAGCTGAAGATATCATGCAAGACTCATTTTTAACTGCATTTACAAAGTTAGAAAGTCTTAAAGAAGTTACAACATTTGGCTCTTGGTTAAAGAGAATTGTAACAAATAATAGTATTTATCATTATAAAAAAAATAGTAAATACGAAGAAGTTCATTTAGATGATGTATTGTATAAAATTGAAGATAATAGTGGTATAACTAGCGATTATGAGTTTACAAACTTAAAGGCAAAACAGGTATTAGAAACCATGAAATCATTAAAAGATAGCTATAGAGTTTCACTTACTTTACATCTTATTGAAGGGTATGATTACGAAGAAATAAGTGAAATAATGAATATATCTTATGCCAGTTGTCGCACAAGAATTTCACGTGCTAAAGAAAGCTTAAGAAAAAAGTTACAAAATAAAATTTAATATAATGACAAACGACAATTTAAATAATTTATTTAAAAATCTTGAAAAAGATTTCGATGTTGAGTCTCCTAAATTAGGACATCAACAACGATTTTTAGATAAATTAAATAACCAAACTGAAACTGGAATTCTAATTACAAAACCACAACGAAGCATTTGGCGACCATTAGTAAGTGTTGCAGCTTCAATTGCATTATTAATTTCTCTTTTTGTAGGATTTCAACAAGATAACAATTCAAAAGATTTGGCAAGTATTTCGCCTGAAATGGCTAATACCCAAGATTTTTTCACCAATGCTATTACAAGTGAGCTTGAAAAATTAAATAGTGAAGAAACACCAGAGTTTCAAGATTTAATTGTTGATGCCTTATTTCAAATTAAAATACTTGAAGAAAATTATGAGCAATTAAGAATAGACTTAAATGAAAGTGGTAACGATAAGCGTGTAATTTATGCAATGATTACCAACTTTCAAAACAGAATAGATGTATTACAAAATGTATTACAACACATTGAAGATGTTAAACAATTAAAAAACAATACTTATGAAAACAGCAATACTATATAAAGCTATCATTGCTTTATTTATCATTCCAACTTTAGTTTTAGGAAATAACAATTCTAATTTAAAAGGAAAATACACTAAAGATAAAACCATTAATAAAGAATATACTGTAAATCCAGATGCTACTTTTAAAGTAGATAACAGTTATGGAAATATTGATATAGTAACTTGGGATGAAAATCGTGTCGAAATAGAAGTACATATTACTACTAATGGAAATAACGAAGAAAAAGTGCAAAAGAAACTTGACCAAATTACTGTAGAATTCAATAGTTCTCCTAGTCTAGTTTCAGCAAAAACGAGATTTGGAAAAAGTAGTAGATCTTGGTGGAATTGGGGCAACAATAAAGTAAACATGAAAATCAATTATATTGTTAAATTGCCAATTACAAACAATGTTGTTATAAGTAATGATTATGGTAATATTAACCTAGATAAATTAGAAGGTCATGCAAAAATTAACTGTGATTATGGTAAGATTACTACCAAAGAACTTATGGCAGATAATAACAATATAAATTTTGATTACACCAACCATAGTTATTTTGAATACATAAAAAGCGGAAAAATAAATGCCGATTATAGTAGCTATACTGTTGGGAAAACAAAGTCATTAACTATTGTTGCAGACTACACAAAATCTAACGTTGAAATTGCTGAAGATATTAGCTACAACTGTGATTATGGTGGATTAACTATTGAAAAAGTTAACAATGTAACCGGAAATGGGGATTACCTTACTGCAAAAATTGGAGACGTTTACAAAAACATTGATATTAATGGAGATTATGGTTCTTTAAAAATAGATAACATGACTGACAATGCTGGAGACCTAAATATTGAATCAGACTATATGAAAATAACAATTGGTTACTCATCAGGTTATAACTTCAATTTTAATATTGATTTAGATTATGCTTCATTAAGTGGTCAAGATGGATTAGAAATTACCAAACAAAAAATTGAATCAAGACAAAAATATTATGCTGGTTATTACGGAAATAATAATTCAGGAAATACAATAAAAATATCTTCCGATCATGGAAGTGTAACTTTCAATAAAAATTAAATATTAATCAAAAAACAACAAACAATTATGAACAAATCAATCTTATTATTAGCAGCTCTCTTGTTATCCTCAGTAACTCAAGCACAATGGTGGGGAAACGAAAAAGTAAAAGGAAATGGCAACATGACCACTGAAACTAGAACTACTGGAGACTACGATGGTATTAAATGTGCTGGATCTATGGACTACATTTTAGTAGCTGGAGCAGAAGGCAAAATTAAAATTGAAGGAGAAGCTAATTTACTAAAGCATATTATTACAGAAGTAAAAAATGGTAATCTTATTGTTAAAGTTGAAAAAGGAATAAACTTAAGACCTAGTTTTAATAAAACTATAAAAATTACTATTCCGTTTAAAGACATCAATAAAGTTTCTTTAGCTGGTTCTGGAGATTTATGGAATGAAGATAAAATAACTGCAACAGATTTAGACGTTTCTTTAGCTGGTTCGGGTGATATTGTTTTAAATATTGAAACAACTTCTGTTGAAGGAAGTATTGCAGGTTCAGGTGACCTAACACTAAAAGGCAGTACTAATAGTTTAGAAGCTAAAGTTGCTGGTTCTGGAGATTTTCATGGCTTTGGTTTACAAGCTAACAACACAGTTGTTTCAGTTGCAGGTTCTGGAGATGCTCAAGTTGTAAGTAACAAATCTTTAACAGCAAGAGTTGCAGGTTCTGGCGATATTGAATATAGAGGAAAACCTGATAAAGAAGATACTAAAGTTTCAGGGTCTGGAACGATTAGCAATTAATTTATAAGTGATATTAAAAAAAGACCATTAGAAGTAATGGTCTTTTTTTATGCAATATTTTGAACTAAAAACTTATATACTAAAACTAATTAACAATTGCATTTTTTGGAACTCTATATAATAGTATTACACCAATAACAAAAAAAGTGATTAAAAACAAAATGGAATATCTCATACTTCCAGTTATTTCAGCAATAAAACCATACATAAACATACCAATTACAATTCCAATTTTTTCTGAAACATCGTAAAAACTAAAATAAGAAGCAGTATCTTCTGTTAGTTCTGGGATAAGCTTACTATAAGTAGATCGAGATAATGATTGAATTCCTCCCATAACTAAACCAACAAATCCAGCAGTAATATAAAATTGAGTAGGAGTTACTACAAAATATGCATAAGCACAAATAGGAATCCAAGAGAATACAATAATGATTAAAGCTTTAATATTACCAAGTTTTTTAGACAGTTTTGCTGTATAATTGGCTCCAACTACAGCAACTAATTGAATTAATAAAATACTAATTATTAATCCTGACGTAGAGTCCTGTGTTCCCCAGTTTAATTCTTCGACAGCAAAATAAGTTGCAGCAATCATAATAGTTTGTACAGCCATACTATATACAAAGAATGCTCTTAAATAACGCCTTAAAACTTTATTCTCTTTTAGTGCCATCCATATTTTTCTCAATTCGTTATAGCCATGCGCCAGTACAGATCTGGTAACTTTGTGTCCTTCATTTGTGCCTGTTGGCAAATATTTAAAAGTGTATTGTGCAAATAAAATCCACCAAATACCAACCATGATAAAAGCTATTCGTGTAGGTTGTCCTGCATTCTCAAAACCAAACCAATCGTGTTTTAAAATCATAATTAGGTTAACTACAAGTAAAATCACACTACCAAGATAGCCTAAAGAGAAGCCTTTAGCACTAATTTTATCTTGTTGTTCAGGAAAAGCTATATCTGGCAAATAAGAATTATAAAACACTAAACTTCCCCAAAACCCAATAAGAGCAAGTACATAACAAAGCAATCCGAAAAGTAAATTATCAAGTGTAAACCAATATAATCCTATGCATGATAGAGCTCCCATATAACAGAAGAATTTCATAAAGCCTTCTTTATTTCCTACATAATCTGAAATTCCAGAAAGGATAGGTGAAATAATGGAAACAATTAAAAAACTAAAAGCGGTTACATAACTTATTAAGGAATCGTTATTAAAAACATATCCCAAAAAAGTTACAGAATCGCTAATCTTATTTCCATCAGAATCCTTAACAATGGTTAATGCTCCATAAAATATTGGAAAAACTGCTGAAGATATTACCAATGGATAAACCGAGTTTGCCCAATCGTAAAACGCCCAAGCGTTTAGTAGTTTTTTATCTCCCTTTTCTAATTCTGCCATAATAAAAAAGCTGCCCTTTAATGAGCAGCTTCTAAAGTAAACATTTATTTTAAATGAAATATTTTTTATATATATCTATCAATCAAAGGAATAACTGTTTAGATAACTTATATAATTATTAAAAAACTATAATTATAGACAAATAAAAGCTTTTTATTTTCTAAATGAAGTTACACCAAATTTTCTAGCTTCAGCTTTAGCAGTTGGTGCTAACTTTTTAAGGTTAGCTATTCTTGAATCATTTGATGGATGCGTACTTAAAATTTCAGGTGGTCCTTGCCCTCCACTATTTGCTTTCATACGCTTCCATAATTCTGCTGCTTCATCTGGATTATAACCAGCAACTGCCATTAAATATAATCCAATTTTATCGGCTTCAGTTTCATGTGCTCTGCTAAATGGTAACATGACACCAACTGTTGTACCAACACCATAATATTGATTAAATGCATTTCTAGATTTTTCATCTTTAATTGCTATATTACCAGCAACAGCAAGACCTTGCTGAATTAAACCAGCACTCATACGTTGCTGACCATGATTTGCAAGTGCATGTGCCACTTCGTGTCCCATAATAGCTGCAACTCCAGTTTCGCCATTTGCAATAGGAAGTATTCCTGTATAAAAAACTATTTTTCCTCCTGGCATACACCAAGCATTCACCGTTTTGTCGTTTACAAGGGTATATTCCCATTTGTAATCTTTAAGATAACCTTGATGTCCATTTGCATCTAACCATCTCTCAGAAGCAACAGCTATACGCTGTCCTACTCTTTTAATCATTTGTGCATCCGAAGTTCCTTTTACAACCTTATTCTCGCTCAAAAATTGATTGTATTGCTGAAAAGCTGTGGGAAATAACTGTGAGTTAGGCACAAGTGCCATTGTCTTTTTTCCTGTAAAAGGGTTTGTAGCGCATGAAATAATGAAAATAATTATTCCAAATACTACAATAGTTTTTTTAAATTTCATCTTGTTTGAGGTTTTCAATTCTTTTTTAAAAGTACAAAAACCTTTCTAAATTTTTATGTTATTTATTTAAAAAGCTATTTTCCTATAATATGAAGTTGAGCGAAATTTTTATCTATAATCATCGTATTATCGCCATTCATTTTAACATCACTTAAAGGTATTTCTTCATTATCAAGGTGGATACTTTCAATTTTAAATGGAAGTCCATGAAATTTTAATTCAAAAGTTTTATACGTAGTAATGTATTTTCCTTCTTTATGTTGTTGAATGATTAATTCGTTGGTTTTACCAGTAAGCTTAAAAGTTCTTAAACTATAACGCCCTTTTGTATAATCGTAGCCATCATGAGCATCATCAAATAATTTAGAGGTTTCTTTTCCTTTTTTAAAGTACACTTCTAATGTAACTTCATCAATAGCTTTTTCTTCAACATATTGTTGGATTGGATATTTTGGTATTATTGCTCCTTCCTTAATAAATATTGGCATACTATCTATATCTGCATCTATCCACATTTCTTTTTCGCCTTTTACAACTTTATTTGTCCAGTAATTAAACCAATTACCTCTTGGAATATACATACGTCTCCCTTTTGCATTTGGCTCCAAAATTGGGCAAACTAATATGTTTTCGCCAAACACAAATTCATCTGTTCTATAATGTGTATGTACATCTTCTTGATCGAATAATACTAAAGACTTTAATATTGGTGTACCATGATCTGTATAATTCCAGAAAGCTGTATATAAATAAGGTAAAAGTTGGTATCTTAATTCTACAAATTTTCTAACTATATCTGTAACGTCTTCATCAAAAGCCCAAGGTTCTTGATCACCATGATCACCAGATGAGTGTACTCGACAAAAAGGATGAAATACACCTAGTTGAATCCAACGTGTAAACAATTCACCTTGTGGTTGCTCTGCAAAGCCACCAATATCACTTCCTGCAAAAGAGAAACCTGACATAGCCATTCGTTGTGCTTGAACGTTTGCAATCCATAAATGCTCCCAAGTAGCAACGTTATCTCCTGTCCATGTTGAGGTGTAACGCTGAGTACCAGAATATGCAG
>QMOV01000035.1 GCA_003650305.1 Bacteroidota bacterium
GGGTTTAGTCAAGGAACTATTTTAAGTTATGCTGTTGCTTTAACCTATCCTGAAAAAGTAAAGAACATTATCGCATTAAGCGGTTATATAAATAAAGATATCTTGCCTGAAAATCTTCAAATTAAAAACTACTCTCATTTAGATTTTTATTGTTCTCATGGTAGTGTAGATCAAGTAATTCCTGTAGATTGGGCGAGACAAACCCCTAAGTTTTTAGAGTCTTTAAACATAAAACATCAATACAGCGAATTTCCTGTAGGACATGGTGTTGCTCCTCAAAATTTTTATGAATTAAGTGAGTGGTTGAAAATTAGAATTTAGCTTTTTCGTCAATTCTTTAAAATCATTCGTTTAAAATTACATCTTCTGTTAGGTTTAAATTCTCCTATCGACTATTGAATCATAACTTTTATAACTTATGAGAAAAAATATCTTTAAATGGGGAATCATTATTATCATTAGCGGTTTATTAATTGGAGGTGGTATAGTACTATATATGTTTAACCAACCACATAGAGATGTACAAGCTACAAAGGCAGATTATAAAATGGAAGCCAAGCAACTTGTAAATGAATATTTAACGAATGCTCAAACTTCAAATAATAAATACTTAGATGAAGAAGGTGAATCAAAAATTATTGAAGTCACTGGAATAATTTTAGAGATTAGTAAAGATTTCAATAATCAAACTGTAGTTCTTCTTAAAAATAAAGATGATAATGCTGGTGTAAGCTGTACACTTTTATCTACTGCTAACATAACTAATTTAAGTATTGGTGATACAGTAACTATAAAAGGTGTCATACGTTCTGGAGCAGGATATGATGATGACCTTGGACTTTATGAAGATGTTATTATGGAAAAAAGTGATATAATTAACTAGTAATAATCAATACAATTAATATATAAAATCAAAAAATTATGAAAAAAACAATTTTAAATTTATCAGTAGTTGGAATACTATTTTTATCAACTGCATTTTCTACATTAGAAAACAAATTAGTAAGTAAATCTGGACATGTAAACTTTTTTTCGCATACAGCAGTTGAAGACATTAGTGCCGATAATTATAAATTAGTAAGTACGTTAGATACCGAAACTGGAGCTGTAGTGTTTTCAGTTCCTATGCAAAGTTTTGAGTTTGAAAAATCTATGATGCAAAAGCATTTTAATAGTAAGAAATTTTTAGACACTAAAACATTTCCTAAAGCAAAATATACAGGAAATATTACTAATTTAAGTGATATCAATTTTGGTGAAGATGGTACATCTACTGCAAATGTTAATGGAGAGCTTACTATACATGGTATTACCAAAGCTATTGATGAAACTGCAACTATTACAGTTGAAGGTTCTAAAATAACTATTGAAGCAGAGTTGAGTATTACATTAGCAGATTATAACATCGCATTTGCAAAAGGAAAACCATCAACTAATATTGCAAAAACTATTGATGCAAGCATAAAAGCTGAATTCAACTAAAAAGCTTGTTTATAGATAATTACAAGTGGAGTCTTAACAAAAGGCTTCACTTTTTTTTTGATGATTCTTAAAAGATTATTGTGGAGGGTACATAAAATATTCGACCAACTTGAATTTTAATTCTTTCTTATCTGTTATTTCATAAGTTAAAAATAGTTCTCCCCAAAATTTTCCATCGGAAAAATCGGCAATAATCCATTTATGATTTAAGAGTTTTACTTTATTAATTAGTATTTTTCCTTCTGTCATAGTGGCATAAGGTACAATTGGATGATTATCACCTTCATAAACATTTAGCTTATATAATTCATCTTTTATAAACGGAATCAATTCTGAAGTGTCATAACCATCGCGTTCAAAATAACTTAAGGCTTCATCATTATTTTCTATATTAAAATATAATAAATCTAAATTCTTATCTTCTAAAGATATAATTGAATCTTTATAGACTTGTACTTTCTCTTGCGCCTTTTCTACTTTCTTTTCATAAGTTTCTAATATGCTTTTAGAATTTACATATTGAAAAACCACAAATAAGAGTGTAAAAACAAATAGATATAAAAACAGTTTTCCTTTCATGTATAATATTAATTGGTTAAAAGTTATAAATTTAGTTGCAAGTTATCGTAAGCCAAATACACGTTTTCTGGCAATGTTTGTTGTACTTCATCATGAAATCCTAATAAATGGCTTATATGCGTCAAGTATGCTTTTTTGGGCTTTACAATTTCAATAAAGGATAAAGCTTCTTCTAAATTAAAATGTGAATAGTGTGGTTTTAAGCGTAATGCATTTACCACTAGAACTTTAAGCCCTTTTAGCTTTTCAATTTCTTTCTTTTCAATAGTTTTTACATCTGTTAGATAGGCGAAATCATTAAATCTAAATCCAAACACTTGTAATGTATTATGATTTACATTTATAGGGATTACTTCCATTTCATTAAGTTTAAAAGGTAAGTTGGTAATTACATTTTCAATAACCGAAGGTGCTCCAGGATATCTGTCTTTTGTTTCAAATATATAATCAAAACGCTTATGCAATGCATTTAAAACACGTTGGTGTGCATAAATAGGTATATCTCCTTGCTTGAAAAAAAAAGGTCTTATATCATCCATTCCAATAATATGGTCTGTATGTTCATGAGTAAATAAAATGCCGTCAATTCTAGTGCAATTAGTTCTTAACATCTGATATCTAAAATCTGGACCACAATCAATAACATAAGTATAACTCTTCCACTCTACTAAAACAGAAACACGTAAACGCTTATCTTTAGGATTAGCACTTATACATACAGGATGATTACTACCAATAACTGGAATTCCCTGCGAAGTACCTGTTCCTAAAAAAGTAATTTTCATCTCCTTATTGTTACGTCCAATTTACTGGTAAATAATAGTCAAATTTAAAGTTATTTTTTTTAATAAAATGCGAAAAAAAATGGCGTTTACAAGGCTTATTACTAGGCGTTCTTTTTTTTAATTCTTTGTTAATTGTTTTATGTAAAAAATATGATAATAATCAGATTTTATATTTTAATTATATTCTATTTTTACCTAATGTTAAACTAATTTTTATAAAACATGAAAATAGGCATATTAAAGGAAACTAAAAAGCGTGAAAAACGAGTATCAATTTCACCAAATATTGCTAAGCAACTTATTGCAAAAGGATTTGAAATTTTAGTCGAAGAAGATGCAGGAATTAAATCTACATTTAAAAATGCAGATTACAGAGATATAGGAGCTGTAATTGAAAAAAGAGGTGTAGTTTTTAAAGAATCTGATGTTCTTATCAAAATTAATCCTTTTGATGACGACGATTTAAAATTGGTAACTAAAGGGCAAATTTTAATGAGTCAGTTATTCCATAAATCACATCCTGAACTTATAAAATCTATTGCTGCAAAAGGAGTAAGTGCGTTTTCAATGGATGCTATGCCTCGAATTTCTAGAGCTCAAGATATGGATGTTTTAAGCTCTCAAAGTAATCTCGCTGGTTACAAAGCAGTAATTAAAGGAGCTTATGAGATGACAAAAATATTTCCTTTAATGATGACTGCTGCTGGCACAATCACTCCTTCAAGAGTATTAGTTTATGGTGTTGGTGTAGCTGGTTTACAAGCAATTGCAACTGCTAAACGTCTAGGTGCAATTGTTGAAGCCACAGATATTAGATTAGAAACCAAAGAACAAACAGAATCTTTGGGAGCAAAATTTATATCAGTTGAGCCTAATGGAGAAGTTAACGAAGGTGTTTATGCTAAAGTTGCTTCAGAAGATTATGCAAAACGACAAAAAGAAGCTGTTAATAAATCGCTGTTCAAAGCCGATTTAGTAATAACAACTGCAATGGTACCAGGACGAAGATCCCCAGTTCTAATTACTGAAGAACAAGTGAAGCAAATGAAAAATGGTGCTGTAATAATCGATTTAGCAGCTTCACAAGGTGGTAACTGTGAATTAAGCAGAATGAATAAAGCAGTTATTAGAAATGGTGTAAAAATTATTGGCACAACCATTTCACCAGAAAGTGTTTCAACTAATGCAAGCGAATTATTTGCGAAAAATATGTACAACTTTATATTACATTTAACTGAAAATAATCAATTTAAGTGGGATCTTGAAGAAGAAATAACAGATGAAACACTAATTGTACAAGACGGAAAAATTAGACAAAACGGTAAAACTGAATAATTATGACAGAATTAATAGATTTTATTAGCAAAAATCTCCAATTAATATATATCCTAATTTTAGCGATTTTTATTGGAGTTGAAGTAATTAAGAATATTCCTGCTGTGCTCCATACACCATTAATGTCTGGAGCAAATGCATTGAGTGGAGTTGTAATAGTTGGTGCTATTTTAGTTCTACTACATGCAGACCCTAACAATATTGTGGCCTTAATTTTAGGCTCTTTAGCTATTATCTTAGGGATCATAAATGTTGTGGGTGGCTTTGCCGTTACTAACCGAATGTTACAAATGTTTAAAAAGAAAAGAAAATGAGTATCACTTTAAGTATATTATATCTAATTGCAACCATTACATTTATAATTGGTTTAAAATTATTAGGTCATCCTGAAACAGCTAAAAAAGGTAATTTAATTGCAGCTTCTGGAATGGGATTAGCCATTATTGGAACTATTTTTTTACATGAATTAGAAGTATCAAACTTTATTTATGCACTCATTGGAGGATCAATTTTATTTGGTGCAATAATAGGTTGGCTAATCGCCATAAAAGTCGAAATGACTAAAATGCCAGAACTCGTATCACTATTTAATGGGTTTGGCGGAGCAAGTGCAGCACTTATTGGTATAGTAGAATTTGGACACAACTTAGGTAACACAACACAAATCATACCAATTATTGCTGCTATTGTTATTGGTAGTATTACTTTCTCTGGAAGTATGATTGCATGGGCAAAATTAAATGGCACGATGTGGAAAGATATTAGACTTCCAAAATATAACATCATTAACAATTTGTTCTTTTTAGGATTATTAATTTTTTCTGCATTTATTGTGTGGAGTAATACAAATAGTAATCTTATAGTTTATGGATTATTACTTGCCGCATTGGTTTATGGAGTGTTGTTTGTTATACCTATTGGAGGAGCAGATATGCCAGTAGTAATCTCACTTCTTAACTCATTAACTGGTATTGCTGCAGCTATTACAGGAGTTCTTTACGGAAATATGGTAATGATAGTTGGAGGTATTCTTGTAGGATCTGCTGGACTCATATTAACTTTTGCAATGTGTGTAGCTATGAATAGGTCTCTTGCCAATGTAATTTTTGGAGCTTTTGGAGGAGATGAAACTGCTCCAGCAGAAAATGGTAAAAAAGGAGGAACTATTAGAAAAACAAATCCAAGTGATGTGGCAGTTATGATGAATTATTCAGATAAAGTTATAATCGTTCCTGGTTATGGTTTAGCTGTTGCACAAGCACAACACGTCATTCATGAATTAGAAGAACTTTTAACCAAAAAAGGTGTAGAAGTTTCCTATGCAATCCATCCAGTTGCAGGTCGAATGCCTGGACATATGAACGTTCTTCTTGCCGAAAGTAATGTGGATTATGACAAACTTATTGATATGGATGATATCAACCCACAATTTAGTAATACTGATGTTGTATTAGTTGTTGGTGCAAACGATGTTGTTAACCCAGCAGCACATAACGATCCAGCTAGTCCAATTTATGGTATGCCAATTCTTGATGTAGAAAATGCTAAGAGTATAATTATTAATAAACGTACTATGAATCCTGGTTATGCAGGCATAGAAAATGAATTGTTTTTTAACCAAAAAACATCAATGTTATTTGGAGATGCTAAAGCAACCATACAAGAATTACTATCAGAACTAAAAGGTATGCAATAATACTTGTTATTCAATTTATTTAAAAGCCACTTCGTAAAATGAAATGGCTTTTTTATTTAAATAGCTCTATAATTTTTTATACTTTTGTTATCGAAAAAAAGAGCTATGTCAGTAAAATTAAAGGGAGATAAAGAAATAAGTAAGGTTCTAACAATCAAACAGAAAGCCTTACAAATTAATCTTAACGATAACATATACGGAACTTTTGCAGAGATAGGTGCAGGTCAAGAAACTGTTCGTAATTTTTTTAGAGCTGGTGGTGCTTCAGGCACTATAGCAAAAGCAATGTCTGCTTATGATAAAGATTTTTCTGATGCTATTTATGGTCTCGAACCAGATAAACGCTATGTAACACAACCACGTTTAGAGAGAATGTTATCTCATGAAATCGACCTCATTGAAGATAGATTGAGTAGAAAGAAACATCCTGATAAATTATTCTTTTCTTATGCAAATACTGTAGCGACCATAGATTTTTCAAAAAAATTTAAAGGTCATGGTTGGCTTGGTGTTAAGTTTCAGTTAGACCCATTAGAAGGTTACAACGAAATAATTATTCATATACGTTTTAAACAAACCAATGCACAATTGCAGCAGGAAACTTTGGGTGTTTTAGGTGTAAACTTAATTTTTGGTGGATTTTATATGCATGATAGTCCAAAAGAAATTGTAAAATCATTATATGATAACATTGAAAAAGATCAGATAGAAATCGATATGATTAATTTTTCTGGTTCTAGATTTACTTATGTAGATAATCGGTTAATGAGTTTGCAATTAGTTAAAAACGGAATGACTGATGCTGTTATGTTTGGTCCTGATGGTAATAACCTATTGCCAGCACAAGAATTATACAAAAAAAATATTCTAGCTCTTAGAGGAAGTTTTAGACCAGTTACGTTGGTTAATATGGATATGTTTGAAAAAGCACAAGAACTATTTTTAAATGAAAAAACTGTCGATAAAGAGAATACTCAAATAATTTTTGAAATAACACTTGCCAACTTGCGTGCCGAAGGTGAAATTAATGAGCGAGATTTTTTAGATAGAGCAGAGTTATTGTGCTCTTTGGGACAAAATGTAATGATTACCAACTTTCAGGAATATTATAGACTGGTTGAGTATTTTTCTGAGTTTACTAAAGCGAGAATGGCATTAGCTATGGGAGTTTACAATCTAATTCAGATTTTCGACGAAAAATATTACAGACATTTAAGTGGTGGTATTTTAGAAGCTTTTGGTAAATTATTCTTTAAAGATTTAAAAGTGTACTTGTATCCTCTTAAAAATCATGAAACTGGCGAATTCTACACTAGCGAAAACCTAAAAGTTCATCCACGTATGAAAGAATTATATAAATTCTTTAAATACAACGGAAAAATGCTTGATATTAAAGACTTCAACCCAGAGATATTAGATATACTTTCGAGAGAAGTACTTAAAATGATTGTCAATAATGAAGAAGGTTGGGAAGATATGCTACCAGAAGGTATTTCAGAAATCATTAAAGACCATCGATTGTTTGGGTATTCAAGAAGGCGTTTAGCTAAAAAATCCTAATTATTTAAAAGCTGTTCTGCATGAACTTTGGTTTTAACTTTAGTTATTACCTGTTCAATCATTCCGTTTTCATCTATAGTAAAAGTAGTACGATGGATACCATTATAAGTTCGTCCCATAAATTTTTTTGGTCCCCAAACTTCAAAAGCATTAATTACAGTTTTATCTTCATCTGCTAAAAGTGGATACGGAAACTTATGCTTGTTTCTAAAATTAGTCTGTCTTTTTTCGCTATCAGCACTTACACCCAAAATGTCATATCCTAAAGATTGAAATCGCTCATAATTATCTCTTAAATCGCAAGCTTCTACAGTACATCCAGGAGTACTTGCTTTAGGATAAAAGAACAAAACAAGTTTTTTCCCTATATAATCGTTTAGAGAAATTGTATTTCCATCTTGGTCTTTAGAGGTGAAATCTGGAGCCTTATCTCCTACTTTTAATGTAGTCATATTTATTACCTTTACTTTTTTTACAAATATACAGGAATGACAAAACAAGAGAAGGTAAAATTCGTAATAAATACGCTAAACAAAATATATCCAGAAATTACTATTCCACTAGAGCATAAAAATCCTTATACATTACTTATTGCTGTTCTTCTTTCTGCGCAGAGTACAGATGTTGGTGTCAATAAAATTACACCTTTGCTTTTTGAAAGAGCAGATAACCCTTACGATATGGTTAAGTTTACTGTTGAAGAGATAAGAAGCATTATTAAACCTGTCGGTCTTTCACCAATGAAAAGCAAAGGCATTCATGGCTTATCACAAATACTAATTGATAAGTATAACGGAAAAGTCCCAAAAAGTTTTGAAGCTCTAGAATCCTTTCCAGCCGTTGGACATAAAACAGCAAGTGTAGTTATGTCACAAGCATTTGGAGTTCCTGCTTTTCCTGTAGATACACATATACACCGTTTAATGTACAGATGGAATTTAAGTAATGGTAAAAATGTTACTCAAACTGAAAAAGATGCTAAGCGGCTTTTTCCAAAAGAGATATGGAACGATTTGCACTTACAGATTATTTGGTATGGCAGAGAATATTCGCCTGCTAGAGGCTGGAATTTAGAAAAAGATATAATTACAAAAACTATTGGCAGAAAATCTGTAATAAACGAATACTATAAAAGCAAAAAGTCCTGATTTAAAAAATCAGGACTTTTTTCGCCAAAGTTTAGTTTAGAAGCGCTTCAAACTTTAAATTATTATGACTGATAACAGTTAAAGCTTGAGAATAATTCAGAAGAAAATTCACCGTTTCTTCAGTCGGTTTTAGTATTTCAAGATGTTTAGAATCTTCAATGTAAAGTTTTGCCATTAGTTAATTTTTGGGTTATTATACCAATCTAACGTAACAAAAACTTTTTTATTGTTTAATTTGTCAAAACTATATTATGTTTATCAATTACCTTTCTTAAATTAATTAAAGCATAGCGCATTCTTCCCAATGCAGTATTAATGCTTACACCAGTATTTTCAGATATTTCCTTAAAGCTCATGTCATTATACATACGCATAACTAACACTTCTTTTTGGTCTTCAGGAAGTTCTTCTATTAAGCGTTTTATATCATCTTCAACTTGACCCTTTATTAAAGATTTTTCAGCATTTAATGAAGAATCGCTTAATACAGAAAAAATGTTAAAATCACTACTATTATCAAATTTAGGCATACGATTGTTTTTTCTAAAATGGTCTATTACCAAATTATGTGCAATTCGCATAACCCAAGGCAAAAATTTACCTTCTTCATTATATTTACCTAGTTTTAGGGTTTTAATGACTTTAATAAAAGTATCCTGAAAGACATCTTCTGTAATATCTCTGTCAAAAACTTTAGAATAAATAAAACTGTAAATTTTTTGTTTGTGTCTTTTAATTAAGACCGAAAGAGAGTGTTCATCTCCATTAATGTAGTTACTAACTAAAACAGCATCTGTAATAAGCTCTTGTCTCATAATCATTACTTTTTAATGCATAGAATAAAATTTCTCTGCTTGGGGTTTATAATTTAAAAAGTAATGTTTGTAATAGGCTTAATAGTTTAGTTTAATATTTTAATAGATTTCAAATATAACAACAATCTTACTTAAAAAACAAAAAGAATCTACTTTTTTAACATAAAATTGCTTTAAAATCCATTTTTATTGCTGAATTAGAAATGGTATCTTTGCAAAATTATTCCTTTTAAAACACTTATGAATACTGACATTTCTAAGATTAACCCCAAACACAATATCCTTATAAAAGGTGCAAAATTGCATAACTTAAAAAATATTGATGTTGTAATACCAAGAAATAAGTTAGTAGTAATTACAGGATTATCAGGTTCTGGCAAGTCAAGTTTGGCATTCGACACTTTATATGCCGAAGGTCAACGACGTTATGTAGAAAGTCTTTCGAGTTATGCACGACAGTTTTTAGGACGACTTAACAAACCCAAAGTAGATTACATTAAAGGTATTGCTCCTGCCATTGCAATAGAGCAAAAGGTAAACTCTACAAATCCACGCTCAACTGTTGGTACAACTACCGAAATTTATGACTATTTAAAATTATTATTTGCCAGAATTGGTAAAACGTATTCTCCTAAATCTGGAAAACAAGTCAAAAAAGATACAGTTACAGATGTTTTAAATTATATAAAGCGTTTTACCGAAAGTGAAAAATTATTGCTCCTCGCTCCTATTCATTTAGAAAACGGACGTTCTATTAATGAGAAGCTTAAGGTTTTAACACAGCAAGGATATGCTCGTATTAAGGTAAACGATAGAGTTATTAGAATTGATGAAGTCGAGCATACTTCAGAAACAAAAGATGTGTTTCTGGTAATTGATAGAATCATTGTTCGAGATGATGAAGATTTTCATAATCGTTTAGCAGATGCCATACAAGCAGCATTTTTTGAAGGTAAAGGCGAATGCTATATCGAAACACTTTCTGGTGATAATGAATTAAGATACTTCAGCAATAAATTTGAGCTTGATGGCATAACTTTTCTTGAACCAAATATACATTTATTCAGTTTTAACAACCCTTATGGAGCCTGTTCAAAATGTGAAGGCTATGGCGATGTTATTGGTATAGACGATAATTTAGTAATTCCAAATACAGGGTTATCAGTTTATGAAAATGCTATTTTTCCGTGGAGAGGAGAAAGTATGAGTTGGTATCGCGATCAACTGGTAAACAATTCACATCAATTCGGTTTTCCAATACACAAACCCTATTTTGAACTTACAAATAGTCAAAAGCAACTCATTTGGGAAGGAAACACCTATTTTGAAGGACTAAACGATTTCTTTGCAGAATTAGAAAGCAAAGCCTATAAAATACAGAATAGAGTGATGCTTTCCCGCTATAGAGGAAAAACTAAATGTAATGTTTGTAAAGGTAAACGATTACGTCCTGAAGCTAATTTTATAAAAATTGGTAATGCTACAATTACTGATTTGGTAGAATTGCCTATTAATAAATTAGTTTCTTTTTTTAAGCAGTTAGAACTCAACGATTATGATACTAAAATTGCAAAACGCTTATTGAAGGAAATACAAACACGTCTTTCTTTTTTATCTAATGTTGGTTTAGATTATTTAACACTTAATCGAAAGTCTAACACGCTTTCAGGTGGTGAGAGTCAACGAATAAATCTTGCAACCTCTTTAGGCAGCAGCCTTGTTGGCTCTATGTATATTCTCGATGAGCCAAGTATTGGATTGCATCCTCGAGATACAGAACGTTTAATTACAGTTTTAAAATCACTACGAGATTTAGGAAATACTGTAATTGTTGTAGAGCATGATGAAGATATTATGGCAGCTTCCGACGAAATTATTGATATTGGTCCAGAAGCTGGAACTTTTGGAGGTCATGTTGTTGCTACTGGAAATTTTTCAGAGATATTAGCTTCAAACTCTTTAACAGCAAAGTATTTAAATGGAACACTTAAGATTGAAGTTCCAAAAACGAGAAGAACATCTAAATATCAAGTAACTATAATTGGAGCTCGAGAACACAACCTTAAAAATATAGATGTCACCTTCCCTCTTGAAATGCTTACATTGGTTACAGGAGTTTCTGGAAGCGGTAAAAGCACTTTAGTTAAAAACATACTCTATCCTGCTCTACTCAAAGAAATTGGAGGATATGGAGAGAACGCTGGAGAATTTACTTCAATTAATGGTGATTATAGCAATATAAGTAATATCGAGTTTGTAGATCAAAACCCTATTGGTCGCTCCTCACGTTCTAATCCTGTTACTTATATTAAGGCTTACGACGATATTAGAGCGCTTTTTTCCAAACAAAAAGTGAGTTTAATTCGTGGTTATCAACCCAAGCATTTCTCATTTAATGTAGATGGAGGACGTTGTGAAACTTGCAAAGGAGAAGGTGAGGTTACCATAGAAATGCAATTTATGGCAGATGTGCATTTAGAATGTGAAACCTGTAAAGGCAAACGGTTTAAAAAGGAAGTGCTTGAAGCTACTTTTGAAGATAAAAATATTCATGATATTTTAAGTATGACGATTGATGATGCTATTGCTTTCTTTGATGCAAATGCACAATCAAAAATCAAAAATAAATTACAGCCGTTACAAGATGTTGGCTTGGGTTATGTAACACTTGGTCAAAGCTCTTCTACCCTTTCTGGTGGTGAAGCACAGCGTATTAAACTGGCATCTTTTTTAGGTAAAGGAAACAACAAAGGCAAAACCCTTTTTATCTTTGATGAGCCTACTACTGGACTACATTTTCATGACATTAAGAAACTTTTAAAATCCTTTAATGCATTAATTGAAAAAGGACATTCTATAATCGTTATAGAACATAATTTGGAACTCATTAAATGTGCCGATTATATTATAGATTTAGGTCCAGATGGTGGCGAAAAAGGTGGCACACTTATTTTTCAAGGCACTCCCAAAGAGCTTGCTAGAAATAAGGCTTCATATACAGGGAAGTATTTGAAGGAAAAAATATAGTATATAGAAAAACAAATACTGTATTGCACAAAGTATTTGTAATTATCTTATATTTAGGATATATAAAATATATTTATAATGAAACTATTCAAAATTGTCTTAATTTCTATTTTAACAATCCATTTAGGATACTCGCAAACCAATTGTAAACCTTATGTCCCTACCGAAAAAGGTGCAACATGGGAAATTACTAACTATTCTGCAAAAGGAAAGGCTACTGGCAAAATTGCTTACGAACTTATAGATAAAGTTGAAAATGGTAATGATGTTACTTTTAAAATCAAGACTGTTACCTACGATAAAAAAGGAGAAGAAATTTATACCAATACATTCGAAGCAAAATGTATTGACGGTAAATTTGACTTCGATATGGCCTTTAAAATGGATGGTGGTGCCTTACAAGCTTATGAAAATATGGATGTGCAAGTTGATGCTTCTAAATTTGAAATTCCATCATTTGATGCTTCTGCTGGCACTAAATTAGATGATGGTTCTCTGGAAATAAAAGTCGGTTCTGGAGGTATGTCTATGTTTAAAATGACCATTTTAGTTACTGACAGAATCGTTGAAGCCAAAGAAGAGCGAAAGACTCCTGCAGGAAACTTTAATTGTATAGTATTATCTCAAAAAGTAAATACTAAAATGATGATAAAAGTACAAGGATCATCCAAAGAATGGTACGCTGAAGATGTTGGGTTGGTACGTTCAGAATCTTATAACAAAAAAGGTAAACTCATGGGGTATAGTGAGCTAACTAAATTGGAAAATTAGATGTTTAGTAAAACAAAAACGCTATTCCTAGAATAAACACAAATGCTATTGGAGCCACAAAAATTAAGTAAACAAAAGTTGTAACACAGGTCTTAAAAAAGCTTAAAAACCAACCTTGTCCATAAAAACGTTTTATGGCAAAAAACAAGTAGAAGAATGTAGATAAAATTAAAAGTGTGTCTATAGAATCTGGAACTTCCCAAATGTAATTTACACCAAGTATAATAGCAAAAACTGTAAATAAGAATGAAAAGAAATAAAAACTAAATACTAAATGATGCGAAAAAGGTCCCTTTCTATAAAAAAGTAACTTTAACAAAAACGCAAAAATTGGTAATAATATAAATAATGCTAACGGAATGGTATCGTAAAAAGATTGCAAGATACTACCTCCATCCCTACTTTTATAAAATTTGAGTATTTGCGAATAGAATTTTTTCGCAAAATAACCTGCATCATCACTCATTCCAATTTCTTTAAGTATGACTTCATCACTTGCTCCAGAAGCAATTAGTGAATCAACTTTTTTTTGACTAAAATCAAAGCTTAAGGATTTATTTATTTCATCTTGATTTGCACTATTATTTATAAGAGAATCTAATTTCTGGAGATCTTCATCATTCATACCAGTTATAATTTGTTTTTCTTTTAAGGATTCTGATAATTTTTTAATTGCTAGAGAATCAAAAACCACTGGATTAGTTAAAATACTTGTACTATCGTTAGATTTTATGTTTATTTCTTGTAGTGCTTTATCAACACTTTGTGATGCTTCTCTAACTTTAAAGGAATACAAAAAGAAAAACACCACCGAAATAAATAAATACATCTGTGCAGGATGCAAATACAATAAACGTTTACCTTGTATAAAACGTTTTGCTAAAATTCCTGGTTTAAACATTAAAGGAATAAAACTCTTAAAAAAACGAGCATCAAAAGAGAAGTAGTTACTTATGGTATTATAAAATAAAACGCCAACCGTTAGGTCTTCGTTGGTTTTTTGTCCACAATGCGGACAAAACCCAAAACCTACTTCATGCTCTTGTTCGCAATTTTTACAAGCTGTAATCTTGGTTTCCATTTTAATGTATAGTTAATCGAAAAGAATTCCTCGATGCTCTGCGTCGAGGTTTCCTCTGAAATTGTCATTCTCGCGAATCCCGATAGCTATCGGGAGGGAATCTAAATACAGAATTTCGGTTTTTGCCCATAGGCAAAATAAAACCAGCAAAACACCTCTATGTCTCTACCTAGAGAATAGTTGGTTTCAAAAAATTCTTTATTAGCACTAAATGTAAACAAAATTTGTTATGTAACAGAGTTGGTAAATTTTTATATAGATGAAGTATATGTTTTTAGCCAGATATATTCAATATTTTGGAGGTTCGCTTATCGGTTTTGTGTAAGCGTCAGTAACGGGAAAATGTTCGAGTATTTTCTGCTGACGCACTAATTTAATAAAAAGGCTGAATTTCCTAATTAGGAAATTCAGCCTTTTTTGCGTTTACAAGGTGTTGTAACACGTTTTTATTCTTCTGTTTTCTTTAGAGGCGAATGATGTTCGTGAACCATTTTCCATCCATTATCCGTCTTTACGAATAATAGTGTAATTTGGTCATTAACTACAACTAGATCTTTTCCAAATTTTAAATGAAAATCAGAATGAAAGGTTAAATTGGCTACATCACCATAAACGGCAATTTGTAAATCTTTTGCATCGAACTTTACTACTTCGGTTACAGAACCAAAAACATTTCGTTCGTGAGCTTCGTTTGCTTTATCACCATTTCTTGGTTCTCCATTTTTAAATTCGGTAAACTTTGGACTATAGGCGTGAAAGGAAATTAATTTATCGATATCACCATCTTTAATACTTTGTGCAATTGCACCAAAGGTTTCCATTACTTCTTGTTTTGCTTCTGGAAACTCATCATTTACTAAATCAATTTTAACTTCTTCTACTTCTACTTTTTGTTCTTGTTGTTTGCATCCTGTGATTAAAATTCCAAAAATCATAATCGATGCTAGTGTCAATTTTGTCTTCATAATTTTATATTTAATTGGTTATTTAATGTATAGTAAGTTACGAATATTTAAAGAAAGTACTATTTCTAATTTTTAGTTATTGAATTCTCATTCTTTTCTTCATATCTGTACAATGTTTAAGATATGGACTTTTTTATACTCAATCAAGTTGAGCACAGGATTGTCTATATCAGACGATACTGAAATAAATTCAGCACCAGTAAGCGAAGTTAGTAGATTATTAGAACTTAATCAAGAATTATTCTTACAAACAAAGTAAACTTATTAATATATTTGCTATTCGATTTTATTTTAGACATCTTATAATCAGCTAGTTTCAATACTGTATAAATTTTTGGCACGCTGTTTGGTATTACATAAGTAAGTTCAATTAAAAACATACAATTATGAAAAAGTTACTCTTTTTATTCGCAGGCATCGTCCTAACAGGTTTAACCGTAAATGCATCAAACTTTGCAAGAGCTTATGGTAATTCTTTCATATTCGTTGAGCAAGGTATTGAGTTCGCTATTTTTCCTGATGGGCAATTCGATTTTAATGTAAATCGTTATAGTCCAAATTTTGGTGTTCGTGCAAATTTTGGTAATGTAGATATTAGTTTTAATACTGGATATAATTATAATGCTTATGTGCAGTATGACGATTATGGAGCTGTGGTACAAATAGAAAATGTTCCAATATATTATGATTATTATGGTAGAATTTCACAAGCTGGAAATGTTTACATAAGATATAACAGACATGGCTATGTTAGTAGAGTTGGTGGCTTATATATACACTATAACAGATATAACAGATTTTCTTATTATACTGGTTTTATTAATATCTTCAACAGACATTATGTATATAGACCATGGCATGTGTATTATGCGATTCCATCTGTAAATTATTGTGTGGTTTACAATAGACCTTACAGACAATATTACAGACCAATAAGGCATCAATATTATACGCCATATACAAATAACTACAGACAGCATACAAGAATTAATTCTCGTAGAAATGTAGTAGCTTCTAATGGAAGACGTAGTGATAGATATATACAAAACAGAACTACTGCTAGAAGAAATAATGCAACAACTAGAAGAGGCAATACAGCACGAGAAAATAATACGGTTAGACGTAGTAATCGTGTTACGTCTTCTACAACAAATAGACGTGTTGGAAGTGATAGAGCCAATACTGTTAAAAAAAGGCGTACAGTTTCCAATAAACAGAAACCTAGAGTTACAACTCGAAATAAAAACACAAGAACAGTTAAAGGTAATACTGTACGAACGCATAAACCTCGTTCTAACTCTAAAACGAGAGTTGTTAGTAAACAGAATAAAAGAAAACCAAATACGGTTAAACAGCGTCAACAACGAAGCAATAGCAATAATAGATCTTCTCAACGCGTTGTTAGGTCAAAGCCAAATAAAAATAATAAATCTAGAACTGTACAAAGAAGCAGCAAGTCTAGGAAAAGTAGAACAAATTAATAATAATTTTTGGTTGGTTAGTTGGAAAATCTTGCAAGTAGTATGCCTCAAAGCACCTTGCAGGATTTTCTGTTTATTCCCACGAATCCCGATAGCTCCCGATAATTATCGGGACGGGAGGAATCTTATTATTTGAAACTTTATTTTTTTCTAATATACTTTTTTAAGATAGCAGTAATATCTTCCGATAGATTAAGCTTAAACACTACAAACACGTAACTTAAACTAATTAATATTGATTTTAAAGCAATATTAATAATGGGATGAAAAGAGAAGTCCCAAAAATAAAATACAGCAATCAAGATGAATATTAATACTAAAGTCTTTGCTGTATGACTTGTAAACGGTGTCATTTTAAACTTATAATATACAAAAAGGAGTTTAGCTGTATTGTACACAACTATTGAAATAAATGTAGCTAATGCAGCTCCATTTATACCATATTCTGGTATAAGCAATACATTTAATATTACTGTTAGAATTGCTAAGACAACTCCTAAAACAAGAACAACCCGATAATAATCGCTATTGAATAAAATAGCATTATTATTGCCCAAAAGGTTATCATATAGTTTTGCAAGACTGACCAAAAACACTACAAACAAAGCACCACTAAATTGAACTGGAATGATTCTATACAGCTCATTGATATTAAGAACAATACACAAGAAAATTAATCCACTAATAATAAATAAGTTGATAGAGCTTTTCTTATACAAAGTATTTAAAGCTGGTTTATCGTTATTGTTTAATAATACTGCAGTAACAGGATTCGTAATTTGATGCATCGAACGTGCTGGAACACCAATTACTGTGGCAATATAAATGGCGACACCATAGTAAGCTACCATTTCAATTTCTATAAACTGACCAATCATAAATTTATCAATCTCCAAAATAATATTAGCAACCGAACCTGCAATGATAATGAGTAATGTGTATTTAATAATTGAAGATAAGTTCGGAATTTTTCCAAATTTTAACACAGGTCGTTTTACACTAAACGCATAGAGCATCATTATAACTGCTCTAATAATATATATAATAACAACAGCATGAATAAACTGTTCGACATTTAACCATTTCATATAAATAGAAAAAAAGAGTAGCATCACTCCTATTCTATGAAAGACTTCTTTCATGAAATTGCCAAACACACTTTGCATTTGCACTTTTGCCCAAGAATAAAAAACTTCGAAATAAGAAAAACAAATTGCTGCAATAAAAATGAGCCAAACATAATCTTTTATAATTGAGTTTTCTTCTGAAAGTAAACTAGAAATAAAATCAAAAGAAAAATATCCTATTAGGCCAACTGGAACGATTACTAATAGAGGTAATAATAGCATTAGCGTTAAAAAACTATTGATACTATTTCGTGTTTTAAAAGAGGAATAAAATTTAATAATTGCATTGTGTACACCAAGCGCAAATAAAGGCATCATGATATTTGAAGTAGATAACACAAATGCTACCAAACCATGATAATCATCATCTAAAAAATGAGTGAATAAGAAGAGTATATTTATGGCACCAATACCAAATCCTAAATAAGTTATAATGGTATTTTTAAATGCTTGGTTTTGTACAATTCCCATGCTACTAAAATAGAATGTTTAGATTAATTCTGATAGTTTTTTTGTGAGTTCTTTCCTGCTGTATTGTTGTAATCCAATTGGTTGACTTTGCAAATTATTATTACTAAATGCTTTATAAGACTCTAATATTACAGCTTTTAACTTGTTGTAATCTGAATAGTTGATATAGCTTCCAGTATTGGTTTCCTTTATTATTTGCTCTACGTCTGAATCATCTGGACCTAAAGCAATAATTGGTCGATTAGATACCATATATTCAAACAGCTTTCCTGGAATGATGCTTTTAGTATCTTCCGAATCAATTTCAATTAATAATAATAATTGCGATTTTCTTTGATGCGCAATAGCTTTTTTATGTGAAACATAACCAACAAGGTTAACAAACTGAAACAAACCATGTTTTTCTAAACTCTCAAGTATCTCATTGCTTATAGTTCCAACCAAATTAAGTTGAAACTGTGATTGAAACACTTTATCATCTCTAACAATATCACTTAAAACTTTCCACAACACTTCCGGATTTCTTTCAGAAAGTAAAGACCCAATATGTGCTAAAGAGAATTTTGAATCTAATGATACATTTTCAATTTGCTCTGAATCATAGCCATTAGTAATTACAGTTATTGGCTTATTTGTAATTTTCTCAAACTCCTTTTCTGTCCTGAAACTGGTAACTATAATCTGATCTGCTTCTTGTAACACTTGCTTTTCGAGTTGTTTATGTTTTTTAAGTGAAGATTTAGTTAGTTTTAATTGTTTATGATAAGCAATACTTGTCCAAGGATCACGAAAATCGGCTAGCCATTTTACACCTAACTTTTGTTTTAATTCTAGACCAATAAGATGCAAACTGTGAGGTGGACCAGTTGTAATAATTGCTTCTATATTATTCTCAGAAATATATTTAGAAAGATATTTAACCGAAGGCTTTATCCAATTTTTACGTGCATCTGGAATAAAGAAATTTCCTCTTATATAAAGTAGCAGTTTTTCAATTAAACTCTGTTTTTTTCTTTTGGGAATAATACCTTTGCTTATAGCTTGAGAACTTTGTTTAGAAAAAACACCAGCTAAAACATATGGCTCTTTAATAGGTTGTTTTAAAATTGTAATGTCTTTCGGAATCTCGTTTACTAAACTTTCGTCTATGAGAGGATAATTAGGATTTTCCGGAATATAAACAATGGGTTCAACATTAAAATCTGGAAGATACTTTACAAACTTTAACCAACGTTGCACACCTGGACCTCCTGCTGGTGGCCAATAATACGTTATTATAAGTGCTTTTTTCTGCATATATGTCATTCCTGCGAAAACAGGAATCTTATAAATTAAGATGGGTTGACCACCTCGTCACTTCGTGACATTCCTCCTTAAAAAGGAGGAGAATTATTTTTTAATTTCTTTTTAAACTCGTAAAACAATCCTCCTAATAATAATAGTACAAGCAATATAGAACTTCCCAAAGCAATAGAACTTCCTGTTTTAATAACTTGTGGTTCGAATTTGAATTCTATAATATGATTTCCTTTAGGTATTTCCATACCTCTTAAAACATAATTTACTCTAACATGTTCTGCTTCTACTCCATCAATATAAGCTTGCCAACCTTGTCCATAATAATTTTCTGAAAAAACTGCAAAACCATCATTTGCATTGTTTGAATTATATTTAATATAATTGGGTTTGTAATCTATTAGTGTAATTGAAGCTACTGAATCTATATTTAATTTTTGATTGTATTTTTCATCATAAATCCATTTACTTTCAATAACCGCTTCCTTTTTGGTATCCAAACTATCTAAAGCCAAAATTTCTTCACTTGCTGTTTCTACAACTTTAATATCTTCAATAAACCAAACATTGCCATTGGCATCTGGATTTGTAAATGCAATAGGTTTGCCATCTTCACCTTGTCCAATAATGTATTTAGCATTCAGCATATTTAAAACTCCTAGGTGATTATTAGCAATGTAAAAATCTAACAATTCATTATATCGTCTCATTTTAGCTGCATGATAACCATTTAGCGAATTATGAAAATATGATGCTTTTGTATTTCCAGAAGTGAGATCGAACACACGAAAATATGTGGTGTCCTTCAAAATTTCCAAATCGGCTGCATTGGCTTGATATGGCTTTTTAACTTGAATTGCAGACACAAAATCGTCGTTATTTACATAACGTCTATCTACCACTACCAAATCAAAAACTATTAAAACTGCAAAAGAAATAACTACTATATTTTTAGTTAACTTCTTCTTTAAATACATCCAAATAACACCAGCAGAAAGCAACACAAGAATAAGAGTTCTTATAGTATCACTTGTAAAAAAAGCCTTTCTGTCTGCTTTTATAGCATCAACATAAGCCTGTCCATAGCCTTGAATATATCTGCCATCATTATTTCCTACAAAATCAAATAAGGAACTTCCAAAAAGTAAAAACACCATTGCTAATCCAGCTGTGATAATGGTTGTATATTTTAATGCTTTCAATTTGTCTGCTTCTTTTTCAACTTTATTAAATAATCTTACCAATCCTAAAATTCCAAGTACAGGAATACATAATTCTAATATAACTTGAATAGAACTTACTGCCCTAAATTTGTTATATAACGGAAAATAATCTATAAACAAATCAGTAATAAATTCGAATGGAAAATTTTTACCATAGGATAATATTAACGAGAATACGACTCCACCAATAATCCATTTTTTAAGCCGCCCTTTAACTAAAAATAATGCAAAAACAAATAAGAATAAAATAACGGCACCAACGTAGGCTGGTGCTTCAACAATGGGTTGATTTCCCCAATAGGTAGGCGTATGCTTTACTTCTTGTAATGCCTGAATTGCTGGCGCTCCCATTTTTCTTAAAGCTTCATAAGTATTTGAATCCTTACCCACATCCTCATAACCACCACCACCCATAAACCTAGGGATAAAGAGATTAAAACTTTCTAAAGTTCCATAACTATATTCAGTAATATATGCTTTATCCAAACCCGTAGAAATCTCTTTTTCAGAACCATCTGGATTTATCGTTAATTCACTTTGCCCTCTAGTGCTTTCTTTTACATATTCTTGCGTAGCCATAATATTTGTGGCATTTAAGCCAATAGATAAAACAACAGCAGCAACTAAAACGGCAACTGATTTAAAAAAATGAAATAACTTCTTTTTTTGATAAGCATCAATAAGATAAGCAACACCAAGAACAATAACCAACAACATTAAATAATAAGTCATCTGGAAATGGTTCGCAACAATTTCTAAAGCCAGAGCAATTGCAGTAACTAAAAAACCAATAATATATTTTCGTTGAAACGTAAGTAGAATTCCACTTAAAACCAAAGGCATATAAGCAATAGCATGTGCTTTACTATTATGACCAACACCAAGAATAATAATTAAATATGTAGAAAACCCAAAGGCTAATGCACCTAGAGCAGCCAATTTAAAATCTACTTTAAGCACTAAAAGCAAGATATAAAATCCAATAAAATACAGGAATAAATAATCGGCTGGACGTGGTAAAAATCGTAACGCCAAATCCAATTTTTTAATGTAGTTATGCGGATAATGTGCACCAAGTTGATAGGTTGGCATTCCTCCAAAAGCACTATTTGTCCAATAGGTTTCTTCACCAGTTTGTGCTCTAAAGTCGTTTTGCTGTTTTGCCATTCCAATATATTGCATAATATCACTCTGGAAGATTTGTTTCCCTTTTAAAACAGGGTTAAAATAAGCCAATGAAAGAATTACGAAACCTGCTAAAACTAACAGATGAGGAAGCATTTTTTTTAATGAAAATTGCATGTAAAGATTTTAAAACAATGAATGTGAAAAATAAACATATTTTTTGAAAATAAGCTAAATTGAAATTGAAATTACTCAAAAGAAACATTTAGTATTAAGATTTCCGTCTTCACGGAAATGATAAATAAAAGTTATTCGATTTCTTCGTAATCTACATATTCGCCAACATCTTTATTTGAAGCTTTGTTTTGTTTAGGGGCTTTATCTATAGATATCTCTCCTTCTTTTTGTTTAGGTTGTTGTTGTTTTTGGTGCTGATTAAATTGTTGCCCAAATCGCTTCCCAGCTTTCTTTGCAACGTAGCGCATTAATAATGGAGCAAATAATCTTGATAAGACTTTTACGCCATAGTAAACCAACAATATTATTAAAATAGTTTTTAATAAACCCATAAAGAAAGCAAATTAATGCATGAAAAATATTCTTCAAAAATACAATTCTTACTACTTAAAAAACGTTTAAAGACCATAAAAAATTATTAAAATATTTATATTTGATGAATAACAAATTAAAAATGAAACATCCATGATTAAAATTTTGTCTCTTAAGAGAATGATATTTTGGATGTTCCATGCTACCATTGAAAAACAATAACTATTTCCAAATGAAATCTATCAAACCCTATTTATTACTTTTTACTTGCCTTATTTTTTCTACAAACGCTTTTAGCCAATATACCGAAGTTATTAATTCTAACCGTCCAGGAGTATCTAGCAGTGCGTTTTCAATTGGCACAAATGTTATACAATTAGAACTTGGTCCTTATATTCTCAAAGAAGAACATACACCTCTTAAATATGAAGTGTTAGGTTTTGGTGTAGATTTTGCTGTACGTTCTGGTTTGCTTTTAGAACAACTTGAAATTAATTTAGAAGGCACTTACCAGAACGACACATTCACAGATAATCGGTCTGCTATTTCTAGCGAAAATAAACGTAGTAATTTTAAATCCTTCACACTGGGAGCAAAATATTTGGTTTTTGATCCCTACAAAAATGCTGAAGAAGACAAACCCAATTTATACAGTTGGAAAGCTAATCGTGGTTTTAAATGGAAATCGTTAATTCCTGCTGTAGCTGTTTATGCAGGCGTAAATTATGACACAAAAAACAATCCATACATTGCTCCAGGAGTTGAAGGCATAAGTCCAAAAGTTATGATTGCCACACAAAATAATTTTGCTGGAGGTTGGGTATTTGTGATGAATTTAATAAAAGACAGAATAGGTTCAGATCAATCTGATTTTCAATATATACTTACCTTAACACACTCTTTTAATCCTAAATGGGTAGTTTTTGGAGAAGCACAAGGGATTAAAAGTGATTTTTATTCAGATAATTTATTTAGATTTGGAGGCGCTTATTTAATGAGCAAAGATTTTCAATTTGACACTGCATTAACCTTTAACACAAAAGATACACCATCCGTTTTTAGTGTAAATTTTGGTGCTTCTTACCGTTTCGATTTTCATCAAGATAAAGAGATTGATAATAATAGCTCTGCAAAAGATGAACGCAGACGAAAATCAAGAGGGCAAAAAAAGAAGAAAAAATCTAAAAGGAAGCAACAAAATTTTAATGAAGATGATGGCGGTTTAATGTAGAATTTATGATTACAATAAAAGAAGTACATTCTAAAAAAGAATTAAAAGCGTTTGTAAAATTTCCATTTTCACTTTATAAAGGTTCTAAATATTGGGTTCCTCCAATAATAAGTCAGGAAATTAAAACTTTCAACAAGAAGATTAATCCTGTATTTAATGATGCAGATGCCAAACTTTTTTTAGCGTATAAAGACAATAAAATTGTTGGTCGTGTTGCAGCCATAATAAACTGGCTAGAAGTAAAAGGTCAAGATCTAAAAAAAATGAGATTTGGTTGGTTTGATGTTATAGATGATGTTAATGTTAGCAAAGCATTATTAAAAAAAGTACATGACATTGGTAAAGAGAATCAATTAGAGTACATGGAAGGTCCTGTAGGGTTTTCCAATCTTGATAAGGTTGGAGTACTTACTCATGGATTTGATTATATTGGTACTATGATTACTTGGTATAATCATCCTTATTTTGCTTCTCATTTTGAACAACTTGGGTTTAAAGTTGAGAAGGAATACTTAGAACATAAACATGAGTTCAAAAATATTATTTTAGCTAATTTTTCTAGAGTACAAGAAGTTATAAAAAAACGTTATGGGCTGAAAGCATTATATTTTAGTAAAACTAAAGAAGTTATGCCTTATGCTGATAAAATGTTTGATTTATTTAATAAAACATATTCAGTATTATCATCATTTGTTGAAATTAATACAGTTCAGCAAGAGTATTTTAAAAAGAAATTTTTGGGGTTTATTAATCCTGAATACATAAAATTTGTTGTCAATAAAAATGATGAATTAGTAGCTTTTGGTATTGCAATGCCATCTTATGCTGAAGCCTTACAAAAAATGAATGGTAAGTTATTCCCTTTTGGAATTAAACATTTATTACACGCAAAAAAACATTCTAATAAAATTACACTCTATTTAATAGGTGTACATCCAAAATATCAAAATAAAGGTGTACACGCTATTGTTTTTAATGAGTTTTACAAAACTTTTGATAAAAAAAAGATTGTTGAATTAGTAAGAACACCTGAACTAGCCGATAATTTAGCCATTCATCAACTCTGGAAAAATTTCAAACCATTAACTCACAAAAAACGCTGTACATTTAGGAAAGAAATATGAGTCGTCCTAAAATTTTGGAACATCATAATCCTACTAAAAGAAAGTTTGATAAAGATACTCTGGGACCTGCTTTTCATGAAAAAAAAGATAAGAACAAAAAGGAAAATTTAGGAGGTTCGTATAAATTTAAAATTGCTGCAAAGTATAAGAAGCCTAAAACTCGAGGCGATAAAAACTATAACAAGCGGAATAAGAGGAAATAGTTATCTATCCAAAAGCTCATCATCAATTAATTTGGTGACTCTTTCAATCTCATTTAAGGCTTTATTATAAGTTCTGTCCTTTTCCTCCATAATCTGCAAGAGTATTACTATAAGGTTTTGAAATTCATAATTAAAAACTTTATCTGGCTTTTTAATTACTTTGGTACTATAATTTAAAACAAGACCTGTTGCTAATACTACATGATTCATCATAGCATCATAATGAATGTTTTCCATTCTATTAACATAATTATATATTTCTTCCAACTCTCGAATGCCATTAACTATTTCATGGTTGTGAAGTAATTTAATTTGTCCACTATTGACCATGGTTTCGTATATGTTGCCATGCTTATCAAAGTCTGAATAATTGGTAAGATCACGAACTATAGTTCCGAGTGTATCTAATTTACTTCGGTCATTGGCTTCAATAATTTCATTGGCGTACTTAAATAAAGTCATAAAATAATTGTTATAATTTCTTTGCCCTTCAATTAA
>QMOV01000036.1 GCA_003650305.1 Bacteroidota bacterium
GGTTATATTATTGTGATTATTCAGACTTTTTTTGCTCCAAAAAAACTTATTGCTCTAGCTTACGATTCGGGTGGAGTAACCACTTCAACGGTAACCGTTCCAATTGTAGCTGCATTGGGCTTAGGTCTGTCAAGTGCAGTGCCAGGTAGAAACCCAGCTATTGATGGCTTTGGATTAATAGCATTTGCAAGTCTGTTTCCTATTATTGCTGTGTTAGGTTACGCACAGTTTATGAGTATAAAAAAACGAATTATTAAGAATTAAAATATATAAAGATGCAATTTAAATTAATTTTAGCACTCGTAAAACCAAATGTAAGTGATAGTGTAGTTGATGCAATGAAAAAAGCAGGAGCTACAGGAGCAACAATCATTCCTGCTAGAGGAACTGGAATGCACGAAGCAAAATCATTTTTTGGTCTTTCAATCGAAGCCCACACCGAAATCATTTTATTCCTTGTAGAAGAACATGTTGTAGAAAAATTTATGAAAGTGATTTCAGATGCTGGTAAGTTTAATCAGCCTGGGACAGGTATAGCTTTTGTTTTGCCAGTTGAGCATATCGCTGGGTTAGAAAGCCAAATGAAAAAGTTCAAAGATCAAGCACGAGATGAATATTTTTAGTGCAATCTAAATATTGTCAAATTTTTTATAATTAGTGAAAAATGAAGATGGTTAATTAAATAATAATTAAATATAGTTAACATGAATAAATTAAAAGAGTTTCAAAGTGCAAAGGATGTAATGAGTAAAAAAGTAATTTTGATTGATGGTATGGCTTCAGCCAAAGAGGCTGTTGAAATAATGCGAAAAGAAAAAGTTGGAGCATTAATTGTAAAAAAAAGACACCAACAAGATGCATGTGGGATAGTCAATGTTCATGACTTTATAAAAGGTGTAACTCTTCAAGATAAAACGTCTGAAGAGGTAAATGTTTTTGAAATTATGACTAAGCCAGTAATTAGTGTACCAGCCAACATGGATGCAAAATATGTAGCTAGTTTATTAACTAATGTTGGGATTAGAATGGCTCCTGTAGAGGAAAATGGCGAATATATTGGAATGATCTCTCTTTCAGATTTGATAATAGAAAATCTACTTTTTTAATGACAAATCCAGATTAACTAAATATCACTTCTTCAACTCTAATTTTTCAGCAAAATAATCGCAAAAATCTTTCATAGTGGCTGTCATTTTTTCGTCTTGTGTGGCACTATAAAACGTATCGCTCATAGCAACTAACGTTTGATGAAAAAATACTTTCATTTCATCTACAGGCATATCTTTTGTCCATAAATCCACTCGCAAAGTTTCTTTTGTTTTATTATCCCAAACCGAAAGCAACATCGCTTTCGCCTCTTCATTTAATATACCTCCATCTGATGCTGTCCAGTATAATTTTTCTGGTACTCGATTATCATCAAGTTCGACATTAAGTTCAATTTTTGAAGTGCGTTTTTTTGACATTATTTACGTGGTTTAAATTTAGAATTGTTAAAAATATCTTCGGCAGTTGCACTTAGCATTTGCTGCAAAGTAACATCATTATTTTTCATATAAGCTCTTACAATTTGCCAACCTATATATTGCCCTAAACGTCCTGGAGATTCTGCGTCTAATTCTAAATTAAATTTAGAAAATGGTGCAGGATTAATAAAACGTTCCAATAATTTAGTATTGGTATCAAATAATAATTCTCTTTCAACAAAGTAACGCCAAATATAACTTTCGTTATCCAAAGCCCATTCCAATTGTTCTTTAGTGTAGCCAATTTTTTCTTCATCTTCTTTAAACGGAATCATAGCATCTTTAAAATATAATTCTTTGCCATAATATATCATTTCGTCTAATAGCGATTTTCTTTTGGGCTGATAGATTTGTTGTCGTGCATATTGTGTCGCTAAATCTGAAACGATTTGAGACGATCTAAAATTCTGCTTTATAAAGTTTTGAATGCTTACATAAAATTCATGGTCTTGTCCCAAATAAGTGTCTAAAGCAATAAGTACTATTGTATCTGTAACTATAGTTTTGTTTCTGTAGTCTACATCAGATGTTACTGTAATAATTCTTGGAGTTCTAAATGCTTTATAATAATATTTTAAGTGTTGAAACAAGGATAATATTTCATCTTCAAAATTGTTATCAACTGCAAAGGCTTTTTCAACTTCTGCATTTAATTGCTGTTGTAAAGTATCATTAATTCTATCTATCCAAACCGAATCATTATAACGTTTTGAAAACATAAATGGATAGTCGCTTTTTAATTTTGGGAGACTATTTGGTGTAACTCTTGCAAAAAGTTTATCAAAACGCTCTACATTAACCGTAACATCAATTTTAGCTATCTCTTTTTCTAATTTGCTTTCAGTTTCACAGGAAAATACAAAACAGATGAAGACAAAAACACTTACTATTTTACGCATATAATTTAGTTATCAAACTTAAACGATTTTAATTTTTATTAATTATGTAATTCGCTTATTTTTGTTTGGCAAAGATAATATTCTTTATGTAAAAATCGATTATTAATGAAGGTAGAAAAAGTTACATCACATATTGTAAATTGGCTTAAAGATTATGCGACTAATGCAAATGTAAATGGGTTTGTTATAGGAATTTCTGGCGGAATTGATTCAGCAGTTACTTCAACCTTATGTGCAAAAACGGGCTTAAATGTATTATGTATTGAAATGCCAATACATCAAGCAAAAAGTCATGTTACAAGAGGTCAAGAACACATTGCTCAACTAAAAAAGCAATTTAAAAATGTTAGTGCTGTAAATGTTGATTTAACTCCTGTTTTCGAAGAATTTAAAACCGAAGTATCTCTGGAAGGTAAACCAGAAATTGTTGATATGGCATTAGCAAATACCAGAGCAAGATTACGCATGACAACTCTTTATTACCATGCAGGCTTATTAGGACTACTTGTTGCTGGAACTGGAAACAAAGTAGAAGACTTTGGTGTAGGTTTCTTTACAAAATATGGTGATGGTGGCGTTGATTTATGTCCAATTGCAGATTTGTTAAAATCTGAAGTATATCAATTAGGTAAATATTTACAAGTTCCTGATACTATAATGGTTGCAGCACCAAGTGATGGGTTATTTGGAGATGCAAGAAGTGACGAAGACCAAATAGGCGCAAATTATGAAGAATTAGAATGGGCTATGGAAATAGATACTCAAGGAAAAAAAAATAAAGAATTTAAAGGTCGGCAAAACGAAGTGTTTAAAATCTTTAAACGCTACAACACAGCCAATAAGCACAAAATGACACCAATTCCTATTTGCAAAATCCCAAAAGATTTTATATAAATTTTCTAATTTATTATCAACAACAGCGAATTGCATTATTATTTTTGTACATTTATACTATCCCTCAACAATTATTACCCTTTTTCTATTTGTAATTAAATCTTCTTAATACTAATTAATACATTATATCATGATTAAGGTACTGGTAGCAGATTTTCACCCTATTATTAGAACTGGACTTAGAATGCTTTTTGAATCTTCTAAAGACATTCAAGTTATTGGAAGTGTAACTACAGGAAAAGAATTATTCGATTTTGTAGGTAAAAACAATGTTGATGTCGTGCTTTCTGAAATTGATTTGCCTGAGCTTAACGGAATTACTGCTCTTAGAACTTTAAAAAAAGAATATAGTGATGTAAAAGTTATTATGTTTAGTTCGCATCCCGAGGAGATATATGCCATAAGCACGATTAAAGCAGGAGCATCTGGATATTTATCTAAAACTGTAAGCACGCAAACTATAAAAGATGCTATTCTTAAAGTCTATAATGGCGGAATTTACATTAGTAATCACTTAGCACAACGTTTAGCATTTGATGAGCGCGGAAACAAACCAAGCAGGTTATACAAAAAACTATCTATTCGAGAAGTGGAAGTTTTAAAATTATTATGCACTGGTAGAAAAAACAAAGAAATCTCTAAAGAACTAGAGATTAACGAAAAAACAGTGAGTACTTATAAAGCTCGACTCATGAAAAAATTGAATGTAACCAATATTGTAGATCTTGTAAACCAAGCAAGACATTTGGAGTTAGGTTAAGTTATAATACACGGTTAAGTTTTCTTGATAACAACATTTTTAAACTAGAGTAGTCTTTAACTTCTTCTAATACATTTTTATTAATATCGTTTTTATTATCTAAAGTTTCTTGCTTAAAATCGCTTACCTTTTGATCGATTAAAAAGCAGCGTAAACTTAAAATAGTTTCATTTACTAATTGCGCTAAATTATGATTTTTTGCTTTTGGAAAAATATTTTTTCGCTCCCAATCATGTAGTTCATAACGTTCATCATTCATTAAAATATTTGTAATTTCACTGGCAATTTCAGGACTAACTTTATTTACAAAGTTTTCTAGACCTGTTTCTGGATTTTGGTTTAGTGTGTCAATTATTGTATAATACAACTCTCTAAAATTGTCGTTAGAGAATTCCATTTCGTCTTCTTGTAAATCCAAATAAATTTTTTCAAAAACTTTTGCTTGATGAACTACTGGCTCTAAAATTAACTCTCCTTCTTCATTTTCCTTTAAAACTAAATCTTCAAAATCTTCAGTTTTATTTCCATAAAGTAGTAAGGCTTCAATTATTCTTTGCTCTAATTCAAACTGAACATCTACCTTTTTTAAAGGAGCTTTATGTTTAACAACTTCAAAAGCTTTTTGTTTAGTTTGATAGGTTTTGTTAGCATCTCGCAATTCCTTTCTTCCTATTTGTGCTAATGTGCTAAAGAGCACATCTTCACTAATATCCATGATTCTAGCACACTCTTGCACATATATTTCTGTTTGGATGCGATCTGGAATTTTAGAAATACTGGTTACCATATCTCTAATAAGTGCAGCTTTTTTTATAGGATCGTTTTTGGCTTCTTCCATTAACAAAGCCGCTTTATAAGCAATAAAATCTTTGGCGTTTTCTTGAAGATACAATGCTAACTCTTCAAACGTGTTTTGTTTTGCAAAACTATCTGGATCTTCACCATCTGGAAACGTACATACTTTAACATTCATACCTTGCTCTAAAATAAGGTCTATCCCTCGAAGTGATGCTCTTATTCCTGCAGCATCGCCATCAAACAAAACGGTAATATTTTTTGTAAGCCTGTTTACAAGTCTAATCTGGTCAGGAGTTAAGGCAGTTCCAGAAGAAGACACTACATTATTAATCCCTTTTTGGTGAAACTGAATTACATCTGTATAGCCTTCTACCAAATAACAATTATCTTCTTTAGCAATACTTTGTTTGGCATGATAGATGCCATACAAAACTTTACTTTTATGATAGATATCACTCTCGGGAGAATTAAGGTATTTCGCTGCATTTTTATTACTTGCTAAAATACGTCCTCCAAAACCTAACACACGCCCAGACATACTATGAATAGGAAAAATAACACGTCCTTTAAAACGGTCAAAATGTCTTTCTTCTTTAACAATTGTAAGTCCTGTTTTTTCTAAATAATTTAACTGGTATCCTTTTTTTACAGCCTCATCTGTAAAGGCTTGCCACTCATCTAAAGCATAACCTAAATCAAACTTTTTTATGGTTTCTTCCGTAAAGTCTCTTTCTTTAAAATAGCTTAATCCAATAGCTTTGCCTTGATTTGTTTTATGTAAAATACTTTGAAAATACTGACTTGCATATTCACTCACTAAATACATGCTTTCACGCTCATCTGCTTCTTGCTTTTGCTCATCACTCTGCTCGGTTTCTTCAACTTCAATATTGTATTTTTTTGCGAGATATTTTATAGCTTCTGGATAAGTAAAATGTTCGTGTTCCATTAAAAAGGATACTACTGTACCTCCTTTTCCGCTAGAAAAATCTTTCCAAATCTGTTTTACAGGAGACACCATAAAACTAGGAGTACGCTCTTCACTAAAAGGGCTTAAACCTTTAAAATTACTACCTGCCTTTTTTAGCTGAACAAAATCGCCAATAACCTCCTCTACGCGAACAGTATCAAATACTTGGTCTATGGTCAATCTTGAAATCAAAAGGTTAATTATTATTGAAATTCCTACTTTCTTCGGAATAAGATTGTAAATGTAACATTTAATCATGAAAACTAATAACATCTACACATTTGACTTTACATAAAAAACCACTAACTTCGTTCATCTATCAAAAGATAAACTATGCTTTCTAATCAAATTTCACCAACCAACGCTCAATTAGCACAACTGCAATCCTATCCAAAAAATATACCTTTAGTGATGCTTAATATTTTAAAATTTAATGCAAAGACAAGTACTAATGAAACTGGGCAAGAAGCTTATGCGAGATATTTTAAAAACGCATCCCCTTTTGTAGAAAAATCTGGAGCAAAATTAATTTGGAAAGGTCAAGTGCATAGTACAGTTATTGGTGATTCTGATAATCAACCTCATGTTGTGTTTTTAGTTGAATATCCAACTGTAAATCACTTTTTTGCAATGGTATCTAATCCTGAATATCAAAAAATTGCTGGTGATCGTGCTATTGCTTTAGAATATGGTGGACTAATTGCTTGTCAAAACGCTCAATAATGGAAGTAATTAAAACCCATTATCGCACTTGTAATCTTTGTGAAGCCATGTGTGGATTAGAAATTACCTATCAAGACAAAATCATTCTCAACATAAAAGGCGATAAAAAAGATGACTTTAGCAAAGGTCATATTTGCCCAAAAGCTGTTGCACTTCAAGATTTATATCATGATAAAGACCGACTTAAAACACCCATAAAAAGAACTAAAAATGGTTGGATAGACATTTCTTGGGAAGATGCTTTTGATGAAATTACAGAAAATATAAAATCCATCCAACAAAAGTATGGCGAAAATGCTGTTGGTTCTTATCGTGGTAATCCAACAGTACACAATACAGGATTAATGTTATTTGGAGCTCCTTTTTTACAAAGTATTGGCTCAAACCAAAAATATACAGCAACTTCAGTAGATCAATTACCTCATCATTTTGCATCCTTAATGATGTTTGGTCATTATCTAATGATACCTATTCCTGATGTAGATCGCACTGATTTTATGATTATTATGGGAGGAAATCCTGCAGTTTCTAACGGAAGTATAATGACAGCTCCCAATTTTTCAAATCATTTAAAAGCAATAAAAAAAAAAGGTGGGCAAGTGGTTGTTATAGATCCCAGATTTACCGAAACTTCTAAAATCGCTAACAAACATCATTATATAAAACCAGGAACAGATGCTTTTTTATTATTAGCATTAATCCATGTGATTTTTGAAAAAGATTTAGCAATGCGAGGTCACTTGCAAAATCATTTAAATGGTTGGAATGCTATAAAAGAACTTGTAAAAGAATATCCACCAGAAAAAATTTCTAAAATAACTGGAATAGATGCTAGAGACATCATAGAATTAGCAGAACAATTTGCAAAAGCAAAGACTGCAGTTTGCTATGGCCGACTTGGCCTTTCTACACAAGAATTTGGTGGACTATGCCAATGGTTAGTTAACATCCTGAATTGTATTACTGGAAATTTAGATGCTGTTGGTGGAGCATTATTTACTAAGCCAGCAATTGATATTGTTGGCATGTCAAAAATGACAGGAAAAACAGGCAGTTTTAATAAAAGACAAACTCGTGTTCATAATCTACCAGAATTTACTGGAGAGTTTCCTGTTGCTACACTTGCTGATGAAATTTTAACACCAGGAAAAGATCAAATAAAAATGATGATTACCATTGCTGGAAATCCAGTGTTATCAACTCCAAATGGGAAGCATCTTGAAGAAGCGTTTGAGTCTTTAGAATATATGGTTGCTATTGATATTTACTTGAATGAAACCACAAAACATGCCAATATTATTTTACCAACTACAACAGGCTTGGAGACCCCTTTGTACGATTTGGTATTTCATCAGTTTGCTATTAGAAATACTGCAAAATATTCCGAAGTACTGTTTGAAAAAACAAAAGAACAACGTCATGATTGGGAAATTTTAAAAGAACTCACAATGCGATTAAATGGACAAGAAAATCCATTAAATCTTGAACAAACTTTAGATTATATGTTGCAATTCAGTGCTTATAAAGAACCTAAACTTTCAGTTGCAGAATTAAAAAAGCATCCTCACGGAATAGATTTCGGTGCTTTAAAACCACAATTACCAGAACGCTTATTTACCGAAGATAAAAAAATAGAATTAGCTCATCCTCTTTTTATAAAGGATTTAGAACGTTTAAATACAAAACTGCCAAATCTAGAACAAGAAGTAAATCCAGATTTTCCTTTTTCACTAATTGGAAGGCGACATTTACGTTCTAACAATTCTTGGATGCATAATAGCAAACGATTAGTAAAAGGAAATGAACGTTGCACTTTGCTTATTCACTCAAATGACGCTAAAACACTAAATATCAAAGAGGGACAAAATGTAACTGTGACTTCAAATGTAGGAGAAGTAAAATTGCCTATTGAAATTACTAATTCAATAATGCAAGGTGTAGTGAGTATTCCTCATGGTTGGGGACATCATAGAAAAGGCACAAATATTTCTATTTCTCAAAAAAATGCTGGAGTTAGTTTAAACGATTTAACCAATAATATGCAATTAGACTCCTTAACTGGTAATGCCGATTTTAGTGGAACACGAGTAAAGATTGAAGCCTAATTTTAAAAAAGTAAAATGGCAACACGAAACTATGAAGGTAAAAAGTATGAAAAGGGTTTGGTTACTAAAATTGCCGATGAACTTACCATTGAGGAGGCCTTACAAATTAACATAAACAACAAGCCATTTACAGTAACTATGCGAACTCCTGAAAACGATACTAGTCTAGTTCGCGGTTTACTTCATACAGAAGGCATTATAAAAAACCAAAGCTTCCTTCCAGAATTAAAATTAAAAAAAGATAAAGATGATAGCATTGTAACTGTTGTAGAACTTACCATTCCGAGAGAAGAATTAGGCGAAGGCTATTCAAACAGTAGAAGCTTATTATCGGTTTCTTCCTGTGGTATTTGTGGCCGAACAGAACTTGGCGATATATCCTTTGATGGAAAAACAATAGACAATGATGATAAAATTGATATTGCATTAATAAATTCTCTTTTTGAAAAGATGAATACTATGCAGTCTAATTTTCATCAATCTGGAGGAACTCATGCAGCAGCAGTTTTTAATATCAATGGAAAATTATTGTGCTCAATGGAAGATATTGGCAGACATAATGCAGTTGATAAAGTAATAGGTAATCTAATTTTATTGAAAACACTTGACAAGGCAAGAATATTAACCGTTAGTGGACGTCTTTCTTACGAAATAATCATCAAATGCTTTAAAGCAAAAATTCCGTTTCTCGCAGCAGTTTCGGCACCATCTTCTCTTGCTGTAGATTTTGCTAAAGAATTAGGCATAACACTATTTGCTTTTTGTCGCGATGGTAGAGCTACATGTTATTCGCATCCACAGCGCACCAAATAAATGACAATAATATTGTCATTCCCTTGAAAAAGGGAATCCATTTTAATAAACTAGTTTCAAATAATAAGATTCCTGCCTTGTGCCTCCGCTAAAGCTTTAGCGACATGCGGACGAAGGAATGACAGTACTCAATAAAACCATGCAAGCTTCTGTTATCCAAATTTCCAGCCTTTTTACATTATTTTTACTAAATTCGTAATTCAAATTGCATCATATATATGTCAGATAATTTAAGCGAATTATTAGGTAGAAAAGGCGTTCAAGATAACCTGTTTAACAAAATGGGAGAACTTGCAAAACCTGATGGGACACCAACTAATGAAGAATTGGACAAATTAGCAAAAGAGTTTCTTATTGGAACTGCCAACACTTTTGGGACAGCAACATTTTACGATTTCTTAAAACCTGAAAATAAAAGCAAAAAGATATATGTATGTAATGGAACTGCTTGTGTTTGTGCTGGCACTCAAGATAATGTTATTGAGTCGCTTAAAACACATTTTGATGCTGATGAAATTGGACACATGACCTGTTTAGGAAGATGCCATGAAAATGCTGCGTTTCATATTAATGGAAAAAACTATTCTGGTGATGCTTTAAATAATCTTAATAATATAATTGTCCCGATAGCTATCGGGACTGAAACTGAATTGAACCAAGATAATTACAATGTTAAAGCGAATGGTAAAGAAATATTAACTGCAGCTTTCACCAATATTATCGATTATTATAGACCGTTTAAAGAAGCCCTTAAAAAAGATTCTGCTCAAGCACTTGAAGAAATAAAAACCTCAAATATTCGTGGTCGTGGAGGTGCAGGTTTCCCAATGGGAATGAAACTACAGTTTTGCCGAAACGAACAAAACGATACAAAATTTATTATTTGTAATGCAGACGAAGGTGATCCAGGAGCTTATTCCGATCGCTATTTGTTAGAGCAACAACCACATTCTGTGTTATTCGGAATGCTTATTTCTGGTTATGTTACTCATGCCAACTATGGAATTGTATATATAAGAGCCGAATATCCTGAAGCGAAAGTCATTGTTCAAAATGCTATTGATGAACTTCGTCTGGAAGGTTTAATTGGAGATAATATTGAAGGAAGTGGATTTAATTTCGATTTTAAAATAATTCAAGCACAAGGCTCATATATTTGTGGAGAGGAAACCGCTTTAATAAATTCTATTGAAGGACAACGGCCAGAAGTTCGTGTTCGTCCTCCATTTCCAGCACAAAAAGGATTGTTTAATAAACCAACAACAGTTAATAATGTAGAAACTTTATCAGCTTTACGTTATATCATTTCTAATGGTGGAACTGATTGGAAATCTATTGGGACTGAACGTTCTTCAGGCACAAAACTCGTTTGTTTAGATAGCTTTTTTAATAATCCTGGCATGTATGAAGTTAAAATGGGAACACCTTTGTCTGAAGTTGTATACGATTTAGGAGGAGGCTTCAAATCTAACGTGAAAGCACTTCAAATTGGTGGTCCACTTGGTGGGTTAGTACCTGTTTCAAAAATTAATGATTTAACGATAGATTTCGAATCCTTTGCAAAAGAAGGATTTTTATTAGGTCATGCTTCAATTGTTTGCATACCTGAAGATTATCCGATTATAAAACTGATTGAACACCTTTTAGATTTTGCATCTTATGAAAGCTGCGGAAAATGTTTCCCTTGCAGACTTGGCACAAAACGAGGTCAAGAATTGGCGACAAAAGCATTGACTTCAGATTATAAAATAGATAAAACATTATTTACTGATTTATTGACAACCTTAGAACAAGGCTCGCTTTGTGCTCATGGCGGTGGAATTCCGTTACCTATTCGTAATGCAATGCAATATTTTGATGACGAATTAAAACAATACTTCAACTAAATTTAAATAATGAAAACTGCATATATAGACAATCAGGCGTTTGACATAGTTGAAGGAGAAACTATGCTTTCATTCATAAAAAGGTACAAGGATAAAAATCTGGTTCCAACCTTATGCGATGCTCCAAATTTAGACCCATTTGGTTCGTGCAGAGTTTGTAGTGTTGAGGTTGCTTTAGAAGAAAATGGAGTAGTAAAAACAATGGCTTCTTGCCATTCTCCAATAAGCGAAGGACAATACATTTATACAAGTACAGAAAGTGTAAAATCTTTACGAAAGAACATTCTTGAACTCGTACTTACAGACCATCCATTAGATTGTTTAACCTGTGAAGTAAATGGGAACTGTGAGCTGCAAACTGTTGCTGCTCAAGTTGGTATTCGTGAAGTTCGTTATCCTGAAGGTGATAATCATTTGCATAAAACAAAAGATTTAAGTCATTCTTATATGACTTCCGATCTTTCAAAATGTATTAACTGCTATCGTTGTGTTCGTGCTTGCGACGAAGTACAAGGTGAGTTTGTATTAAGTATGGCTGGACGTGGTTTTGATACACATATTATAAAAGGACTGGATGAAACGTTTATGGATTCAGATTGTGTGAGTTGTGGTGCTTGTTCACAAGCGTGTCCTACCTCTGCAATTTCAGATGTGTTTCAATCTAAAGCTATTTACGCAACAGATACCACACGAACTATTTGTACTTATTGTGGTGTTGGATGCAACCTAGAAGTTTCAACAAATAATGGCGAAATTTTAAGTATCTCTGCTCCTTACGATGCCGAAGTAAACCAAGGTCATACTTGTATAAAAGGACGCTATGCTTTCAAATTTTATAATCATCAAGATCGATTAAACTCGCCAATGATTAAACGCAATGGTGAATTTGAAAATGTGAGTTGGGATGAAGTTTACGATTATATTTCCGATAAATTAACATCGTATATAAATGAATTTGGACCAGATTCTATTGCAGGAATTTCTTCAGCAAGATGTACTAATGAGGAAAATTATCTGATGCAAAAGTTTGTAAGAACTGTTATTGGAACAAATAATATTGATGGCTGTGCAAGAGTTTGTCACTCGCCTACTGCTTTAGGAATGCAACGCACATTTGGTACTGGAGCTGCAACAAATTCAATTGATGATTTAAAAGACACCAACTGTATTTTAGTTATTGGTGCAAACCCAACAGATGCACATCCAGTAACTGGAGCAAAGCTGAAACAGTTTGCGATAAAATCTGATAATATCTCTATTGTTATCGACCCAAGACGAACTGAATTGGCAAAATATGCAACACATCATTTAGCATTACGACCAGGAACCAATGTTGCAGTACTAAATATGATGATGTATTATATTATTTTGGAAGGTTTAACAGATGAAGATTTTATTGAAAGTAGAACGGAAGGCTTTGACGAATTTAAAAAAGAAATACTAGATATTGATATTGATAAATTAGAATCTGTTTCAGGAGTAAACCGAAATGAAATCCGTGAAGCTGCAATGGCTTATGCTTCGGCAAAAAATGCTATGTCATTTCATGGTTTAGGTGTGACAGAACATTCTCAAGGCACATTTACAGTTATACAAATTGCTGATTTAGCTTTATTAACCGGAAACATTGGTAGACGTGGTGTTGGAGTAAACCCATTACGAGGGCAAAACAATGTGCAAGGAAGCGCAGATATGGGAGTTCAACCACATCAAGGTGCTGGATATTTAGATATCACAAATGAAGACGTTAATAAAAAATATAATAAATTCTATGGTGTTGATGTCCCTAAAGAAATAGGATATAAAATCCCTGAAATGTTTGATGCTGCTTTAGATGGAAAATTAAAGGCACTTTGGATTATTGGAGAAGATATTGTTCAGACTGATCCTAACACTCAAAAAGTGATTAAAGCTCTTGAATCGACAGATTTAGTTATTGTACAAGAATTATTTATGACCGAAACTGCTAAATATGCTGATGTGATTTTATCAGGAGCTTCTTTCCTTGAAAAGAATGGAACATTTACCAATGGTGAACGTCGTGTTCAAGCAGTTCGACAAGTCGTTAAGCCTATTGAAGGTTCAAAACCAGACGGTCAAATTATTGTAGATATTATGAATAGAATGGGATATAATCAACCTGATTATACACCCGATGGTCTGCTAGAAGAAATCTCACAGATAGTACCATTCTTTGCTGGAATTACTTGGGAAAGATTAGGTAAAAATGGGTTGCAGTGGCCCGTTGCTAAAGATGGTACTGATACTCAAATTCTTCATAAAACCGATTTTAAACATGGTAAAGGCATTTTCGAGTTTAATGCTTGGGAAGAAACGATGGAATTACAATCTCACGCTAAAGACTATCCTTATATTTTAACAACAAATCGAGAATTAGAGCATTACAATTGTGGTACAATGACACGAAGAACTGCAAATGAACAAATTCTTCAAGATGATTATTTGATGATTCATCCAGTTGATGCTCAAACACATTTAATCAATGATGGTGACCACGTTTGTTTAGAATCTCCTCGAGGAAAAGTAGATGTAAAAGCTCGAATTACTGATGAAGTAAAACAAGGCATCTTAAGTACTACATTTCACTTCCCTGATATTATGATTAATAATTTAACAGGAGACATACACGACTCAGAAGCCATGTGTCCAGAATATAAAGTGGTTGCTGTTAGGATTAGAAAAAGTAAGGGGAAGTTTAATAAAGAGTTAGTTTAAAATTATTAGATTATATCTAAGCTTCGCCTTTATTATATATAAATACCTTTTCATAATTCTTTGTTAAAAGACAAATTGACCATTTTTTTTTAGTAATTTTAAAAGATTTGCTAACTGCAATTCATCTCATCAAATTTTTGTTTTTATTAAATTATAAAAAAGATGCCAACGTACACTTTAAAAATTAATGGAAAGTCTCATACAGTTGAGGCTGATTCTGACACTCCTTTATTATGGATTTTAAGGGATCATATTGAATTATTAGGCACCAAATATGGTTGTGGAATAGGACAGTGTGGTGCCTGTACCGTTCATGTAAACGGTAATGCTTCTAGAAGTTGTTCGCTTCTAGTTTCGCAATTACAAGGTATGGAGATAACTACTATTGAAGGTCTTTCAGAAGAAGGAGATCACCCTGTTCAAAAAGCATGGATCGAGCATGATGTTCCGCAATGTGGTTATTGTCAAAGTGGACAGATTATGTCAGCTGCTGTATTATTGAAAAATAACCCAAATCCGTCAGATAAAGATATAGATGCCGCCATGAATGGAAATATTTGTAGGTGCGGAACTTATGTTAGGATTAAACAAGCAATCAAAACAGCATCCAAACTCTAAACTAAGAAGTTATGACAAAAGTAAGAACACAATACAACCGTCGTTCATTTATAAAAATATCAGCAGCAGCAGGCGGTGGAATGCTAATAGGTTTTAGCTGGTTAACCGGATGTACTTCAGATCCTAAAATTGAAAAAGTGGAGATTCCTAATGAGTGGTATGAAATAAATGGCTACATCAAAATAGGAGATACAGGCTTAGTTACGATTTATTCACCTAACCCGGAGATTGGTCAAAATGTAAGAACATCAATGCCTATGATTGTGGCAGAAGAATTAGATGTAGATTGGAAAAATGTTGTTGTTGAACAAGCACCACTTAATACAGGTTTTTATCAAAATCAATTTGCTGGTGGAAGTTTATCGATTAGATTAAGTTGGAATGCGTTGAGAATGGCTGGCGCTACTGGCCGAAGAATGTTATTGGAAGCAGCCGCAAAAGAGTGGGAAATATCAATTTCAGATTTAATTGTTGCTCAAGGAGTTATAAAAGAAAAAAATGGAGAGAGAACCATTACTTATGGAGAAATAGCTTCAAAAGCTGTGGATATTGAAGTTCCTGAAGAAATTGAACTTAAAGAGATAAGTGAATTTAATTTAATAGGAACAAGTAAAAAGAATGTTGATGGTTATAAAATTGTCACTGGTAAACCTTTATATGGCTTAGATTTTAAAAGGGATGGTATGCAACTAGCCGTAATCCAACATCCACCAGCTTTTGGGATGAAGGTAAAAAACTTCAATGAAGAAGAAATAAAAGGAATGGATGGGATAAAAGACGCTTTTATCATCGATACCACAATTGAGGATCCAGATTGGAATGATGAGAAAGGATTTCTTCAACTTATAGCAATCGTTGGAGATTCCACCTGGCAATTAATGAAGGCTAAGCGAGCCATTAATGCAAATTGGGAAACTGTAAGCGAATTGGAGAATTCAGAAATGCATCTAAAGAAATTAGAAGACGCTTTCGCTTCTGGAACTGTAGGAGCAAACAGAAAAGATGGCGATCCTGATGCCGCATTTGACAAAGCATCTAAAATAATTGAACGAACCTATAGTTCACCATTCCTTCCACATAACACGATGGAGCCTATGAATTTCTTTGCCAATGTTACAGATAATTCTGCTGAACTTATTGGTCCTACACAAATGCCAGAGCCAACTGAAAAATCGGTTTCTAAATTACTAAATATTCCACTTGAGAATATTACTGTTAATATGACGAGAATGGGTGGAGGATTTGGTAGGAGACTTTATGTGCATTATGCCCTTGAAGCTGCTGCAATTTCTAAAAAAATAGGCGCACCAGTTAAGCTTATTTACACTAGGGAAGATGATATGTCTCAAGGAACCTATAGACCTGCATATCAATCTAGATATAAAGCGGGCTTGGACGAAAACAACAATTTAGTCGCTTTTTCAGTAAGAGGAACTGGCTTACCTGAAGGATCTGTTTTTCCTAATCGTTTCCCGGCTGGTACAATTGATAATTATTTAGCAGAATCAATTGGAGTGGAAACCAATGTTACTACTGGAGCATGGAGAGCTCCAAGATCTCACTTTACAGCAGGTGCCGAGCAATCGTTTCTCGATGAAGTTGCAGAAGCAGCTGGTAAAGACCCTATAGATTTTCGTTTAGAATTGTTTGATCGAGCTATCAACAACCCAGTTGGCGAAAAACATGATTACGAGGCTGAACGCTATGCAGGTGTTTTGAAACTGGTAAAAGAAAAATCTAATTGGGGAGAAACAAAACAAGGTGTTTACCGAGGTGTTGCAGCCTATTTTTGCCACTCAAGTTATGTTGCAGAAGTTGTTGATATTGTTTTATTAAATGGACAACCAAAAATTAAAAAAGTTTGGTGTGCTGTTGATTGCGGTATTGTAGTGAATAAGGACGCTGCTGAAAATATGATTCAAGGTGGTGTTATTGACGGAATTGGGCATGCTATGTACAGTCAATTAACCTTTAATAATGGTGCAGTTAATGAAATGAATTTTGATAGATACCAATTGATTCGTCATTCTCAGGCGCCAGAAGACATAGAGGTTTTCTTTGTCAAAAATGATATCGCACCAACCGGATTAGGTGAGCCAGGACTTCCACCTGCTGTTGGAGCATTGGCAAATGCATTATATCAAGCAACAGGCCAGCGTTTAACTAGGCAACCTTTTGCAAATCATATTAAAGAAAAAGTGCTACTTGGTTAACAAATTGATTTTATGACACATGAATTCAAAACTATTGTTAAAAGTTATCTAATAGCCAAAAAACAAGGTTTAAAATCTGTCTTAGTAACTGTAGTGGATTTAGATGGTTCCTCTTACAGAAAACCAGGTGTAAGAATGTTGATTCTTGAAAATGATGAAATGATTGGTGCTGTAAGTGGAGGTTGCGTCGAAAAAGATATCTTAAGAGAATCTCAATCTGTTTTTCAAACAGGTCATTCTAAAATGATGACTTATGATGGTCGTTATCGTTTGGGTTGTGAAGGTCTTCTTTATATTTTAATAGAAGAATTTCAGCCAAATAATAGTTTTATTAAAGCCTTCCAAAATTGCTTGACAAATAGAAGCTCTTTTACATTATATTCTTATTACTCTAAAACTGAAGGTGAATCTTATGGGTTAGGCACATATTTCAAATTAGAAAACAGTAAACATCTTGTTTCTAAATTTAGTGATATAAATAAATCTCTTTCATTATTTATTCAAAAAATGCCTCCTTGTTTTAAGTTGATGATTTTTGGTGCTGAACATGATGCTGTGCATCTTTGTACATTGGCTCAATTCAATGGCTGGGAGGTAACTATTGTTTCAGGACCATTGGAATCTAAATCCATTAAAAATTTTCCTGGAGCGACTGCATTCTATTCAGCATCTCCAGATAATTTAGAATTAAATTCTATTGATAATGAAACCGCCATTGTATTGATGTCTCACAATTTTGCTAATGATTTAAAATATTTGATAGAGTTGAAACACTCTACACCTGCTTATTTAGGTATATTAGGACCTTCAAAACGGAGAGAAAAATTATTGTCTCAATTTTTAGAGTATTGCCCGGATATTGAAGAATCGTTTGTAGAAAACATTCATGGTCCTGCTGGTTTAAATATTGGTGCGGAAACGCCACAAGAAATTGCGATTTCAATTCTCTCTGAAATTTTATCGGTTATTAGAAAGCAAGAGCCAATATTTTTGAAAGAGAAAATCATTGGAATTCATTCTTAATAATTTAATTGATTTATTTTGTATAAAATTGTTGTATTAGTTCTAGCCGCTGGTAGTTCATCCCGAATGGGTAGTCCAAAACAATTACTTAAGTGGAATAACACAACTCTTTTAGGGCAAGCTATCAAAACTGCTAAAAGACTAAACACGACTAACATTATAGTCGTTTTAGGAGATAGTCATGAAGTCATTAAATCGAAAATTAAAGATTCAGAAATACAAATATTAAATAACAAAAATTGGAAAAATGGATTGGGTAATTCTATTGCTTTTGGTGTAAAAAATATTCTTAAAACTAAAAGTAATACCGATGGTATTTTAATTATGCTTTCTGACCAGCCTTTAATTGATTCAAAATATTTAAACTCTTTAATTAATAAATTTAATATTGGTAAACATCAAATTATTGCAACTTCCTATAAAAATAAGAAATTAGGTGTGCCTGTTTTATTTGACAAGGTTTATTTTACCGAATTATCAAAACTAAATAATGATAAAGGCGCAAAAGCAATAATTCAAAAATATATCAAAAAAGTATCTGTTATAAATGGAGAACAAGTAGTTTCAGATATTGATACTTTAGAGGATTATGAAAATTTGTACAGAGCAAACCACTAATAAATTTTCCTTAATCCATATCAAAACGTACACCTAAAGAAATGTTGTTTTGTTTTACATCTTGGTCTTTAAATATTGGCGATAAATCGTATTTAGCATAGAGACCTACATTTCCAAAAGCAACATAGCCACTTAAGCCATACACCAAATTACTTGTGTTGTAATCACGTTTAATTTTATCTTTAATTCTGTCACCATCGACTTTATATTTCAATTTTTGTCTTGTACCAATATTTAATCCTGCATAACCTCCTACTCCAATTTTAAACTGTTTGCGTGTAGAATATCTAAAGTAAGTGTCTCTTTCAATTTTTTTAGATGGACCAAACTCAAAATGAACAGGAATAACGAGATTGGTAATTGTTAATTTCGCCTTTTTTAAATCATATTGAAATTCTTCAAGAGTTGTTTGGTTATTTTGTGCAACAAAATAGTTATTATCTGTTGGTTTTAATCCATTAATTTGAAAGGAATAACCATATTTAAAACGTACTGCATTAGAATTTTTAAACACTCTGGTTTTCCAAGCCCAACCTATTTCGAAAAAGCGAGAACCTCCAAATTTATAAGGTGAATCATCTAAACTTTCTCCATCTATAATTGCATTGTTTAAACCAAACGCTAAAACCATATCACTTGTAGTGCGTCTATCGTATTTTTTAGGTTTGTTTTTGCTCTTAATTTTAAAACCTGCAAAACTACTTCCATCTACTCCAATGCTAATACCTAATACCGAAACTTCTCCAGAATTTTCGTTATAACCTTCATCGTTACGCTTCAAAAGCGCAATTTTATTATCGACAATTGCAATACGATTTTCAATATTTAAGGCACGTATTTTGGCAGCTTCCTTTTTTAATTTTGAAGCCTCAACTTGTGTAATCTCACCTCTATCTAAACGTTGATTAATCGCTTCGACTTCGGCCATTAAAAGCTCTCGCTCTACTGATTTAATGGATTCCTTTGCCTTTTTTAGAATTTCAATTTTATAAACATTCTTGTTATTTTGAATTGTGTCTTGTGCATTCGCTTGCATAACACAAAACCCTAAAATAATTAACACTAAATACTTGGTAATTGTTTGCATAATTGTTCGTTTTTTATTGATTTTAATTGATGAAATAACCCTTCTGTCCTTCGGACACCTTCCCTTCAAAAGAGAAGGACTATTTATTAATTATTCCGTTCGGCTACAGTTGTTTTTACATAGTTATAACCCGATTTTATGGCTTTAAAAGCACGCTCTCTAAACGACTGCTCTAAATCGGTTTCAACGTCTTGAAGCAAAGCATCAGCATCTACTGTTTTTGTAGATTCGTTATATAGTTTATTGAGCGTAATTTCTTTTTGTGCCTCGTCTAAAAGTGCATCTATATCTGCATCCAAAACTGTTTGATTGTTCTTTATAAGTTCTTGTACTTGTGTAATTACTTCTTGAAGTTTTATGTCTTCGAAAGTTAAAATTTTAGTTTCGATAGCACTATCCTTTTCTGGCATTTCATTTGTTTTCACATCTGTTTTTGCAACTGTATTGTTTACATTAGTTTTTATTAGTTCGTCTTGTTTATTTTGTAGAATGGGTTTTATATCTACTATTTGACTTTTAGTATTAATCAAAAGTTTTTCAGCTTGAGGTTCTTCAAGAGTTACTTGTTGGATTTCGTTAGAAACATTAGGAATGCTATTTTTAATTGGAATTTTGGTGTCTTCAATATCTACAATTTCCTGTTCTATTGTAGTATTAGTTTCATTATTAAAAAATACTGTAGCCACAATTAAAATCCCTACAAAACTTGCTGCAATCCCAAGCCACAAAAAGGGCTTGTTGCTTCTCTTTGCTATATTATTATCTAACTTGCTATGAAGCGTTTTCCATGCATTTGGACTTGGCTGCAACCTTCGTTGCTCTAACTTTTCCTTTAAATTATCTTCAAATTTAATTGGTGCCATTGCTTGTTTTATTTAATACGTTTAGTTGTTGTTGCAATAATTTACGTGCCTTAAATAGCTGTGATTTAGATGTGCCTTCGGTTATATTTAATTCCTCTGCTATTTCGCTATGTTTATATCCTTCTATGGCATACATTACAAATACCATTCGGTAACCTTCTGGAAGATTGTCTATTAACAACTGAATTTCTTCAACTTCTAATTCGGTTTTAATGTTGTTTGTAACTTCATCGTAAACCTCTATATCTTTGGTTGAAAATTCAACATTTTTTTGCTGACGTAAAAATGAAATGGATTCTCGTATCATAATACGTCGTATCCAACCTTCAAAACTTCCCTCACTTTTATAGTCTTTCAGTTTGGTAAACACTTTAAAAAAACCGTTGAGCATTACTTCTTCTGCATGTTGCAAATCTCTTATATAATACCTGCAAACACTCAACATTTTTGGCGCATGTAATTCAAATAATATGTGTTGCGCTTCACGATTGTTTTGAGTCGTTTTTTTAATAAGCTGCGCTTCGTTTTTGTACAGTTGAATGACTTTCAATGGATATTTCACTTAATCTTCTATTTATAAAGACGCAACAATTATGCTAAAGGTTGCCTGAAGAAAAATTCTTTTTCTATAGATGCAATTTAGAACAATTATTTTTCACTTGATTAAAAGCGAAACGACTAACTTTGCAGAACATTTATAGAAACGGAATTAAAAACAATGAATAAAGAAATTGATTTAAGCAAACATTGGAATAACGCTTATTCAAATAAACCAGAAGAGAAACTTGGTTGGTATGAAACCGACCTTTCACCAACACTAAAATTAATTACTAAAACAGGGTTAAATAAATCTGCTAGAATTTTAAATATAGGAGCAGGAAGTACAACACTTATTGATGAACTAATTAAAATTGGATACTTAAATTTAATAGCTACCGATTTGAGTGAAGTCGCTTTAAAAAATTTGAAAGATAGGATTGGGAATAGAAAAGTTGAATGCATTGTTGATGATTTAACCAAGCCAACCAAACTAAAAAACATAGCATCTGTTGACTTATGGATTGATAGAGCTGTTCTTCATTTTTTTACAGAAAAGACAGATCAAGATACTTACTTTAAGTTACTAAACAGCAAAGTAAACAAAGATGGATTTGCTCTAATTGCTGAATTCAATTTAAAAGGAGCTACAGTTTGTTCAGGACTTCCTATACATAGATATAGTAAGGAAATGTTAATTGAAAAACTTGAAAACAATTTCGAATTGATAGATAGCTTTGATTACACTTACATAATGCCAAATGGTGCAGAAAGACCTTATATTTATACACTTTTTAGAAAGAAATAAAAAAAATCAACTATTATTTTTTGCGCTCAATAACATAATTCACCATAAGTTCGAGAGAGTTCTTATATTTTGAATCTGGATAGTGTTTTAGAAGCTGTAAAGCTTCTGTTTGGTAATCTTTCATTTTATTAACTGCATATTCTAAACCTCCTTGTTGTTTTACAAAAGCAATCACTTCTTTAACGCGAATTTTATCTCTGTTATGGTTTTTAATAGAATTAATTAACCAACTTTTTTCTTTTGCCGAACAATGATTTAGAACATGAATAAGTGGCAATGTCATTTTTTGTTCTTTAATATCTATTCCTGTAGGCTTGCCTATTTTCTCGGCTCCATAGTCGAACAAATCATCTTTTATTTGAAAAGCCAAACCTATAAGCTCTCCAAATTTACGCATGGTTTCTACATCTTTCGATTCTCGTTTTACCGAAGCAGCACCAAGACTACAACAAGCTGCAATAAGTGTTGCTGTTTTTTGTCGGATAATTTCGTAATACACATCTTCGGTAATATCTAATTTACGTGCCTTTTCAATTTGAAGCAATTCACCTTCACTCATTTCGCGTACAGCAATCGATATAATTTTAAGCAAATCGAAATCTCCATTATCTATCGACAGCAATAAGCCTTTAGAGAGTAGATAATCACCAACAAGTACTGCAATTTTATTTTTCCAAAGTGCGTTAATAGAGAAAAAACCTCGACGACGATTACTATCATCAACCACATCATCATGAACTAAAGTTGCAGTATGAATCAATTCAATTACAGAAGCACCTCTATACGTCCTGTCGTTAACTTCTCCATTTGCAACCATTTTAGATACTAAAAACACAAACATTGGTCGCATTTGTTTGCCTTTACGATTTACGATGTAATGTGTAATCCGATTTAGTAAAGCTACTTTAGAAGACATAGAAATAAGAAACTTCTGTTCGAAAAGCTCCATCTCATAAGCGATAGGTTGTTTTATTTGTTCTACTATCTTCAAAAAAAATTGAATTTATTATAACAAACGTAGTAAAAAAGGTAATGAAACCCTATTATAAAACAATTCTAAATTAACGCTATACAGTTAATAGATATATTATATTCAAAGATTAAACTTAAATATTATAAATACGATAATAAAATTTGTTTTTTTATCTTTTTATGAAAATCTTCTTGTTAGTCACAAATTAAATTTATATTTTTAACACAGCCAATGTCTACGCATATGTTTGTCTATTAGTTCGTTATGCCTTAACTAATAAATGCAATATCTATGAAAAAAATTACAATACTAATTTTGGGGTTACTCATTTCAATAACTTCATACTCGCAATTACTTACTGAAAATTTTGATGATATTACCACACTAGCGGGTGCAGGTTGGAATCAAATAAATGTTAGTACAACCGTTGGCACCACTAGTTGGTTTCAGGGAAATAATACTGTATTTCCAGCACAAACTGGAGCTGTGACTGCTTACATTGCAGCGAATTTTAACAATACAACTGGCACTAGCACAATAAGTAATTGGTTAATAACTCCAGTTCTCACTGTGGAGAATGGAGACCAAATATCGTTTTACACTCGTACATCTACAGGGAGTGCCTTTCCTGACCGATTACAAGTAAGGCTTAGTGATACAGGAGGTTCATCAACAGCCCCAACTAACGATACTGATGTTGGTTCTTACACCAATTTATTATTAAATATAAATCCAACTCTTGTGACTGGAGTTTATCCAGATGTCTGGGCAATTCAAAACGTTACTATTTCTGGTTTGTCAGGCGCTACAGCTGTAAGAATTGCATTTAGATATTTCGTAACTGATGGTGGTCCATCAGGAAGTAATTCCGATTATATTGGAATAGACGAAGTTAGTATTTCTTCTGCTTTAAGTACTAACGATTTTGAGAAAAATCAACTAAGCCATTTCTATGATAAAGTTACAGATATATTGCAAATAGAATCATCTATTATTGCGCTAGAAACTATTGAAATTTACAACCTTTTAGGACAAAATGTGCTTACTAAATCATTATCTAATTTTAATGAAGATGTAAGCTTGACCTCGCTAAACGATGGCATATACATTGTAAGAATTAAAGTTGGAGATGGTGAAAAAGCAATAAAATTACTTAAACAATAATACTGTTTTATAAATAATAAAAAAAGCTGCCTAATGGCAGCTTTTTTTATTTAGTCTTATTAGCAAGCTGTCCGCAAGCTGCATCGATATCTTTACCTCTGCTTCGTCTTAAATTAACTACAATTCTATTTTTCTCTAAATTATACATATAATTTTTTAAGGTTTCGTTTGTGGCTTGTTGAAACTCACTGTCATCAATTGGATTATATTCAATAATATTAACTTTACAAGGAATAGATTTACAGAATTTTACCAAGGCATCTATATCTTTTTGTGTATCGTTAATCCCTTTCCAAACAATATATTCATAAGTAATTATACGTTTTGTTTTACGATACCAATATTCTAAAGCGTTTTTTAAATCGGTTAAAGGAAAGGTCTTGTTAAAAGGCATTATAGATGTTCTAACTTTATCTATAGCCGAATGTAAAGAAACAGCAAGATTGAATTTTACTTTATCATCAGCCATTTTTTTAATCATTTTTGGAACTCCAGAAGTTGAGAGCGTAATACGCTTTGGAGACATACCTAATCCTTCAGGTGATGTAATTTTATCTATAGCTTCAATTACGTTATTATAGTTCATGAGTGGTTCTCCCATTCCCATAAAAACAATGTTACTTAACGGACGATTAAAGTACAGTTTGCTCTCTTTATCTATAGCTACAACTTGATCGTATATTTCATCAGGATTTAAATTTCGCATACGTTTTAAACGAGCTGTTGCACAAAACCTACAATCGAGGCTGCAACCCACTTGAGATGACACACAAGCTGTAGTACGTGTTTTGGTTGGTATTAAAACCGATTCTACAATTAAACCATCATGTAATCGTACCGCATTTTTAATTGTACCATCTGTACTACGCTGTATGGTATCTACTTCTATATGATTGATTACAAAATTATCTTCA
>QMOV01000037.1 GCA_003650305.1 Bacteroidota bacterium
CTTTATAATATTCTTTAAGATAAAGAGGCAATAATGATGCTAACCAACCATGAACATGAATAATATCTGGAGCCCAATTCAATTTTTTAACAGTTTCTATAACACCTTTTGCAAAGAATATAGAACGTTCATCATTATCTGGGAACAATTTTCCGTCTTCATCAGTTAATGTTGCTTTACGTTTAAAATACTCTTCACTATCAATAAAATATACTTGAATTCTTTCTTTTGGAATAGATGCCACCTTAATAATTAGAGGCATATCAAGATCGTTAATAACTAAATTAATTCCAGATAAACGTATAACTTCATGAAGTTGGTGTCTTCTTTCGTTAATATTTCCATATCTAGGCATAAATATTCGTATTTGCCCTCCTTGCTTGTTTACCATTCGAGGTGCTTCAAACGACATTGAAGAAATTTCTGTTTCAGGTAAATAAGGGACTACTTCTGACGACACATACAATATTCTCTTCTCTTTCATGAACCAATTATGCTTTAATATTAATATAAAAACACGCAAAATTACAAAAATTATGCAGATTAACAGTAATATATTAAGTTTACACGCTGTTAATTTTTTACTAATATGATTGTATTTAATTTTAAAGAGATTATTTCTAAAACAATTGAAGACTTAAAAACTCAAAACAAAAGGGTTGGTTTTGTGCCTACAATGGGAGCTTTACATAGTGGTCATTTAGCATTAGTAAGCAAATCATTAAAAGAAAATGACATTGTAGTTGTTAGTGTTTTTGTTAATCCTACACAGTTTGATAAAAATGAAGATTTAAAAAAATATCCAAGAACTTTAAATCGAGATATAAAATTACTCAAAACACTTTCTAAAAGCAACATAGTTGTATATGCACCTTCGGTAAAAGATATTTATGGCGAAAATATTGAAGCTATTAATTTTGATTTTGACGGATTAGAAAATGGAATGGAAGGCAAATTTCGTAAAGGACATTTTGATGGTGTTGGAACAGTTGTAAAACGCTTATTAGAAATTGTCCAACCTCATAATGCTTATTTTGGAGAAAAAGATTTTCAGCAGTTACAAATAATTAAAAAACTAGTCGAAAAATATAAGCTCCCACTAAACGTAATTGGCTGTGAAATATATAGAGAAGAAAGCGGTTTGGCTTTGAGCTCTCGAAATGAACGTTTAAGTTTAGAACAAAAAAAAGCAGCACCAGCAATTTATAAAACCTTAAAAAAAGCCAAAGAAAAATTTGCTAACCAGAGTGTTAATAAAGTAACAAAATGGGTTGTTGCAGCATTTGCAAACCAGAAGTTGTTACAATTGGAATATTTTATTATTGCAGACGTTAAAACCTTAAAAGAAATTAATAGAAAGTCAAGTAAAAAAGCGTATCGTGCTTTTATTGCTGTTTATGCTGGAGAAATTAGATTAATAGATAATATCGCACTAAATTAATTATATTTACTTCAACCAATTTCAAATCCTTAAAATTGAATAAAAAAACAAAAAAGGCAATAAAAATAGTGCTTCCGCTTTTATTAGCTATTTTTTTTGGATGGTATACATTTTCGAGGATTCCAGTTTCAGAGATTATTCCTTATTTTGAAAGTGCTAATTATAATTGGATAATTCTCGGTGTTTTTTGTGGTCTTTTAAGTCATTTATCGAGAGCTTATAGATGGAAGTACCTGTTAGAACCAATGGGCTACACCTTAAGACTACCAAATAGTATAATGGCAGTCTTTATAACATATCTTGCTAATTACGGAATCCCAAGATCAGGAGAAGTATTAAGAGCAGCAGTTTTAACGAACTATGAAAACATTCCTTTCGAAAAAGGTTTTGGGACTATAATTGCCGAACGTGTTGCAGACTTTGTTGTTTTATTAGGCATTATAATAATTACACTTTTTCTTCAGTTTGACTTTATTTACAACATCTTAAGAGAAACATTTCAACCAACAAAACTTGTTATTGGAGGCTTTGCACTTTTAGGAGTATTCGTAATTCTTTTCATTTATATAAAGAAAAGTAAGTCTAAAACAGCATTAAAAATCAAACACTTTATGAGAGGATTATTTGAAGGAATATTAAGCATTTTTAAAATGAAACATAAATGGGCATTTATTTTCCATACCTTGTTTATTTGGGGAATGTATTTGCTTATGTTTTATATTTCGACATTTGCAATAGATGAGCTCGATAACATTCCAGTTGGTGCAGTTTTAATTGCATTTATTGCGGCAAGTTTTACAATTGCAGCAACCAATGGAGGAATAGTTGTATATCCTTTAGCAGTTGTTGCAGCATTTTCTATCTTCAATATTCCTGAAACACCTAGTCTTGCATTTGGTTGGATAATATGGTCGGCACAAACCTTTTTGATAATAATTTTGGGGAGTTTATCGTTTGTATTCTTGCCAATTTATAATAGAATTAATAAAAAAAGCGTTTAAAAATCTTAATCAAACACTTTAATCTTTATTGTTTACCTTGCAATTAACAAATCTCAAATCATAGATTATGAAAAAAACAATCTACACTTTCATTTTAATTTTTTGCATTAGCACAGTAGTTGCGCAAACTATTTACGAAGAGTTTGAATCGTATAAACTTGGCGAAACAAGAGAAATTAAAATTCAATTGCCTAGGAATTATGATGAGAATACAGATCAGTTTTATCCTTTATTTATAGTTTTTGATGGCGATTATATGTTTGAAGCCGTTGCAGGAAATGTAGATTATTATTCCTATTGGGAAGACATGCCAGAAGCCATTGTAGTTGGGATTAATCAAGGTGATACCAGAGATGCAGATAATCATTATTCCGAACAAAATGATTTACCTGTAGAAACAGGAGCTAATTTTTTCGAGTTTATAAGTATGGAGCTTCTTCCATACATTGAAAGCAACTATAGAACTACAAATTTTAAAATTGCAGTTGGTCATGGAGAAACAGCAAATTTTATTAATTATTATATGTTGAAACCCAAACCGTTATTTCAAGCTTTCATAGTAATTAGCCCAAGTTTGGCACCAAGCATGAACGATTATATTTCGCAGCGATTACAACAATACGAAACCAAACTATTTTATTACTTGGCAACAGCGAGTAACGATATTAAGTATATTAAGAAAGATACCAAAACATTAAATAACACAATAACATCTATAGATAATAAAAACATACTGTATAATTTTGATAGTTTTGAAGGCGCCACACATTATTCGGCTCCAGCACATGCTATTCCAAAAGCATTAGAAAGTATTTTTCACGTGTTTCAACCCATCACTAAAAAAGAATACAAAGAAAGCATCCTTACTTTAGAAACTTCTCCAGTAGAGTATTTGCTTGATAAATATAAAGTTATTAGCGATTTATTCGGAATAGATAAGCAAATCCTCATTAACGATTTTAAAGCCATAGCTGCTGCTGTTGAAAAGAAGAAAGCGTTTGACTATTTCGAAGATTTAGGAAAAATTGCTCGAAAACAATATCCAGATACACTTTTAGGAAATTATTATTTAGCCCGATTTTATGAAGAAACTGGAGAACCAAAAAAGGCTATGAGGACATATAAAGGAGCTTACGGACTTGAAGAAATTGGAGGCATTACAATAGATCTTATGCTAGAAAAAGCGAGTGAAATAAAAGTAGATTTTGGATATTAATGGGATTAAAAGCTAAAGTAAAGACCACTTTTTTTTGTCAGAGTTGCGGAAGCCAATATGCTAAATGGCAAGGACAATGTGTAGCTTGCAAAGAATGGAATACCATTGTAGAAGAAGTTATTCAGAAGACTGAAAAGAACGATTGGAAAACATCAACGTCTTCTAATTCTAAACGTGTTTCAAAACCGTTGAAGATTAGTGATATCGATGCTTCAAAAGAAGCAAGATTAAACACTTTAGATGCTGAATTTAACCGTGTTCTTGGTGGCGGAATTGTTCCAGGATCGATCATCTTACTTGGTGGCGAACCAGGAATAGGCAAGAGCACACTAATGCTTCAGGTGTCTTTAAAATTGCCTTATAAAACATTATATGTTTCAGGTGAAGAAAGCCAGAAACAAATAAAAATGCGAGCCGAACGCATTCATCCAAATAGTGAAAATTGCTACATTTTAACCGAAACCAAAACACAAAATATCTTCAAACAAATTGAAGCTTTACAGCCAGATATTGTTGTTATAGATTCAATACAAACTCTGCATAGCGATTATATCGAGTCGTCTTCAGGAAGTATTTCTCAAATTAAAGAATGTGCTACAGAGCTTATAAAATTTGCCAAAGAAACTGCAACGCCTGTTATTTTAATTGGGCATATTACTAAAGATGGCAACATTGCTGGTCCAAAAATTTTAGAGCATATGGTCGACACGGTTTTACAATTTGAAGGAGATCGTAACCATGTATTCCGAATTCTTCGAGCACAAAAAAATCGATTTGGCTCTACCAACGAACTAGGTATTTACGAAATGCAAGGAAGTGGATTAAGAGAAGTAACCAACCCAAGCGAAATTTTAATTTCTAAAAAAGACGAGGAATTAAGCGGTAATGCTATTGCTGCAACTTTAGAAGGTATGCGACCACTAATGATTGAAGTACAAGCTTTGGTAAGCACAGCAGTTTATGGCACACCTCAACGTAGCGCCACAGGATTTAATGCAAAACGCCTCAATATGTTGTTGGCAGTATTAGAGAAAAGAGCAGGCTTTCGTTTGGGTGCTAAAGACGTTTTTTTAAATATTACAGGTGGTATTACAGTTGACGATCCAGCAATTGATTTAGCTGTAGTTGCTGCAATTTTATCTTCAAACGAAGATGTTGCATTACAAAAAGAGTATTGCTTTGCAGCAGAGGTTGGACTCTCTGGTGAGATTAGACCTGTACAACGTGTAGAACAACGCATTCTTGAAGCCGAAAAATTAGGTTTTTCTACCATTTTTGTATCTAAATACAATAAGATATCCTTGAAGAATACTTCAATAAAAATTCAATTGGTTTCTAAAATTGAGGATTTGGTCGGGTTTGTGATGTAGTTGGAATAATATAATTTCCACAAAAACGATATATTTGAGCAGCAAATTTATATTCAATTAAAAAATATAAATTCAAGGATAGAAAAAATTAGTAATAAGCTATTTAATTTATGAGTACTATTTGGACAAAACTAGGCGAAAAATTCACAGATATATTTAAAAAGAATATGCCTAATGCATTTGTTTTTGCTTTAATCTTAACTTTATTAACTGCATTAATCTCTTTTTTCTGGATTGGCGCAACGCCTTTAAAAATTATTCAATCTTGGTATGATGGCTTTTGGACACTCCTAGAATTTGGAATGCAAATGGTTTTACTAATTATTACAGGCTATAGCATAGCATTATCGCCAATTGTAGAAAAAGGGATAGATCGCCTCACTCAATATATTAAAACACCAAAACAAGTCTATTTGTTTGTGGTTTTAATTGGCATTTTATTATGCATGATAAGTTGGGGCTGGTTAGTTATTACAGCTTTATTAGCAAGAGAATTAGCATTACGAGTAAAAGGCATAAACTATTATTACCTCATTGCTTGTGTTTATTTTTCACATATTGGTTGGGTAAGTGGTCTTTCTAGTTCTATTCCTCTTTTGCTTAATACCGAAAAGAATTACTTGATTGAAGGTGGAATTTTAGCAAGTACAATACCAACCTCTTATACGCTAGGATCGACTTTAAATATTGGCATGATTGTATTATTTGTTGTTGTGGCTCCTTTAATAATGTTATTACTAGTACCTAAAGATAATAGCGGAAAAGAACTGAAAGATTTGTTGGTCTCAACAGATAAATCCTCACAGTTAAACATAAAAGAAGAGGCGGAAAGCTTTAAACTTCCCTTTAAAGCAATTTCAGATCAGTTAAATAATAGTATGGTGTTGCAGTATATTATTGGGCTTATGGGTTTAACCTATATCATTTTTCATTTTACTACTAAAGGGCTTGATTTAAATTTAAATATCATGATTTTTGTGTTTTTAATGTTAGGCCTATTTTTACATAAAACACCTATGAGATATAGTATTTCGATGAAGCGAGCAAGTAGTAATGTGTCAGGTATTCTGTTTCAATTTCCTTTTTACGCTGGCATAATGGGGATTATGACATTTACAGGATTGGGAGAGCGTTTAGGACAGGTAATCGCATCAATTGCCACCATAGATAGTTATCCTGTTTATGCTTATATATTGGGAGGTATTGTAAATTTTGCTATTCCTTCTGGAGGAGGAGAGTTTGCTGTAATTGGACCTAGTGTTATTGAAGCCGTAAATAATATTGGTGCAGGATTATCTGCAACCGAAATGACCGAAATGATTTCCAGAGCATCTCTCTCAATGGCTTATGGAGAAGCATTAACCAACCTGTTGCAGCCTTTTTATCTCTTGTTGGTTTTGCCAATTATGGCTGCTGGAATAAAAATACAAGCAAGAGATGTCATGGGATATTTAGTCCTTCCTTTTTTAGTGTTCTTTATCATACAACTAATTATGGTGGTTTGGATGCCAATTTAAGAAGCTGTTCTAAACACTTGACTTTGTAAGAAAAAACAACTAACTTCGTTATCAACCGAATAAAATTAATTGAAACTGAATTTATCTTGACATTAGCAAACATTTAGAAATCAATAAGGAAACAATTGAATAAAATAACTAGAAGAAACTTTATTAATGGAACCTTAATGGCGGCTGGAGCTTCCATGTTTCCATTTGGATGTACCAGCAATGCAGTTTTAGACTCGCTCAATCCATTGTATTATCCACCAGCCCTCACCGGACTTAGAGGAAGTCACCCAGGATCGAACACTCATGCACATAGCAGAACATGGGATAAGAAATCGAATTGGGGACCAATCACCGATTTGAAGGAAGAATACAACCTGATTGTTGTTGGAGGAGGAATCAGCGGGCTTTCTGCAGCATATTTCTATCTCCAAAAGCACGGTAATGATAAAAAGGTGCTTATACTGGATAATCACGATGATTTTGGCGGGCACGCTAAACGTAATGAACATACAATAAATGGAAAAACACGATTGTCCTATGGTGGTTCTCAAACATTAGTAGACCCGCACACAGGAGGAGCGCTCATAAATAATCTGTTAACAGAATTAGGTATAGACCTTGAACGATTTAAGACAGCTTATGACAGAGACTTTTTTAAGAAGAATAGTTTAAGTGCTGTTACGTATTTCAATAAAGAAACATTTGGTGAGGACAAAGTGGTAAATCATCCTTTTTGTAATTATCCAAATTATGTGGAAGGACTTCCTGGGGCTAAAATTTCCAACAAAGAGGCCGTACAACAAGCACCCTTGAGTGAGAAAGGTAAAAAACAATTACTTCAGGTGTTAAATGGAGGGCTTCATAAATTAAAGGTACCCAAAGCGGAATTGCAAGAATACATTTCTACACATTCCTACTTCGATTATCTAAAAAATACATTGGGTGTAGATGATCCGGGAGTAATGAAAATGGCTAGAAACTCTGGCTTAGACTGGGCAAGTACAGGAACAGACCTGATGACCATAGCATCAGCAAAAAGTTGTGGCGCACTGGGATTTGCTCCTGTAGCAGTATACGATGAAAATAATCCATACATTCATCATTTTCCTGATGGGAATGCAGGTCTGGCACGTGCATTAGTGAAGAAAATGATTCCCCATATAGGGAAAGGAAACAACGCTGAAGAGCTTGTATTATTAAAATTCAAATATAACGAGTTGGACAAATCCAGCAATATAGTTCGCATTAGATTAAACAGTACTGTCGTTAATGTACAGCATGGTGGCGATCCCAAAAATTCAAGTGAAGTTTTCGTAAACTATATTAGTGAGAACAAGTCTTATCAGGTAAAAAGCAAAGGCGTCGTAATGGCCTGTTATAACATGATGATTCCACATATCGTTACCGATTTGCCCTTAGAACAAGCTGCGGCATTGAGACTTCAAACAAAGAGTCCTTTACAATACACTACTGTAGGCCTAAAAAACTGGAGAGCAATTAAAGAGATAGGAATGGGCTTGGCTATGTCCCCTGGGAAAATGCACCAGGCAGTTTTGATGGACTTTCCTGTGAGTATAGGTGGATATGAGTATACTAAGACTCCCGATGATCCCTGTGTAATTCAAATGATAAGCTGCCCTTATGGGACCATTGGTGCACCACGAGCAGAACAATTTCGCGAAGCACGCTATAAAATGCTAGGATTGCAATTCAAAGACTACGAAAAGGAAATCAGAGGACACTTAAGTAGTATGCTACCCAAAGGCTCATTTAATTTCGACAGAGATGTTGAGAGCATCACAGTAAATCGCTGGGCTCATGGTTACGCCGTTGGTGGTCCAGGAAATTCCACAAAGATAGGGCGACAACCATTTGAACGTATTACCATTGCTAATAGTGACTCTGCTCCTAGTGCTGATGCTCTTGTGGCAATTAAAATGGCCTATAGAGCTGTAAATGAATTGGGATAAATAATTAGCGATTTTAGCCAGCAAGTCAAGATTGACGAAATGATAGAAAAGAAATAAAAACAATTTGACAACAAAAAATAAACCTATTAAAACAGATGTTTATTTAAACCGATAACGAAACTTCAAAATTTAAAGTTGCTATAAAACTTTAAAGGGTCTAAATTAATTCAGTAAGACGAAACTGTCGCAACCTGCTTGTGAACAACTCCAATTAATGAGATTCTTGACTTACAACTCCGCTATGCTTCTTTGTACTAGTTGCATGAATTTATAAAGTACTCTTAAACTGCTCTAAAAAGCGTACATCGTTTTCGCTTAATAAACGTATATCGCTAATTTGGTGTAGCAAAAGTGCAATACGATCTATTCCCATTCCAAAGGCAAACCCAGAATATGTTTTAGAGTCAATGCCACAATTTTCCAACACATTTGGATCTACCATACCACAACCCATAATTTCTAACCAACCTGTGCCTTTAGTCATTTTATAATCGGTTTCGGACTCAAGTCCCCAATATACATCTACCTCTGCACTAGGTTCGGTAAACGGGAAGTACGATGGTCGTAATCGTATTTTAGATTTCCCAAAGAGTTCGGTAGTAAAATATTGCAAGGTTTGTTTAAGGTCTGCAAAACTCACGTCTTTATCTATGTACAAGCCTTCTACTTGGTGGAAAAAGCAATGTGAGCGTGCCGAAATGGCTTCGTTTCGATATACTCTCCCTGGAGAAATAGTACGAATTGGTGGTTTATTGTTTTCCATGTAACGTACTTGTACCGAACTTGTATGTGTACGCAATAAAATGTCTGGATTGGTTTGAATAAAGAACGTGTCTTGCATGTCTCTTGCAGGATGATGCTCAGGTAAATTTAATGCAGTAAAATTATGCCAATCGTCTTCAATTTCTGGGCCTTCGCTTACATTAAACCCTATACGCGAAAAGATATCTATTATCTGGTTTTTTACTAATGAAATGGGATGACGTGCACCAATTTCGATAGGTTCTCCTGAACGTGATAAATCTCCAAAAACACCTTTTACCTGTTCCTTGTTTTCTAACTCTGCTTTTAAACTGTTTACTTTATTTTGAGCAGTAGTTTTAAGCGTATTAATAGCTTGACCAAAGTCTTTTTTCTGGTCGTTTGCTACATTTTTAAATTCGGCAAAAAAATCGTTAAGCAATCCTTTTTTACCTAAATACTTTATGCGAAATATCTCAACCTCATCTTTAGATTGTGTAGTAAATGCTTCTGCTTCAGCAATAAGTTCTTTAATCTTATCTATCATATCATCACTTCAAAATGATTGCAAATTTAACAAATCTTATTCTATAAATTTACTTTCAAGAAAATAGTTTACAATGGCTTCTTTCATTAGCACACTTTGTTCTCCAGCTTTTAAATGCGGTAATTCTTCTGTTGTTTTATAATGAGGCCAACCTTGATCATCAAAATAATCGAATTCATAATAACCATAAGGCTCTAATAACCTACAAATAGCAATATGTATAAGGCTTATTTTATCGTCTTTTTTATATTCTCGGTGTAATTGTCCAAGCTCTTGAACACCAATTAAATATATAATTGCGTCCAAATCTAAAGTGTCTCCATCGGCAAACTGAATAGATAATTTTTCTACTACTTTTTCCCAGCGTTGTTTTAACTGTTCGTCTCGTGACATACTTTTTTTAGTAACAAATGCGTTTACTTACAAAGTTGTAAAGTTAATTTATATTTGCCAAAATCATTATAGACATGAATATTTTAGATATTGCTTTAGGTGCATTAATTTTGTTTGGTCTTGTTCGAGGTTTAATGAAAGGGCTTTTTGTAGAAGTTGCTTCTATTGTAGCTTTGATTCTCGGCATTTATGGCGCCATCCATTTCAGTAATTTTGCAGCTGAATTTTTAGAAAGCCGTGTTGAGTGGGATGAACAATACATAAACATTACTGCATTTGCCATTACATTTATAATTATAGTAATTGCCATTGCTATGGCTGGGAAAGCGTTAACAAAACTAGCCGATTTTGCTGCACTTGGCATCTTAAACAAACTTCTTGGTGGTGTTTTTGGGGCTTTAAAAATTGGATTGATTTTAAGTGTGATATTAATTGTATTTAACAAAATGAATAGTTCTTTACCTTTAATTGAAGAGCATGAGATAAAAGACTCTATACTTTACAGTCCTGTAAAATCGATTGCACCTTTTATTTTTCCTAGCATAATTAAAGAAGAAGAAAAATAAGGCTAATTTTTTTACAATTCTTTAATATCGTGAGAAGGTATCCAACCGGTTTTGCCGTCTGCTAATTTAATTTTTGTCCAATTCTCGTTGTAGATTTCAATAACTTGAACTTTTGTGCCTTCATGAAGTTTAAAAGCTATCTCGCTTCTTAAATTAGGTTCACTTTTTATTTCGCTCTCTTGAGCAAAAACTATTGCGGGTTTGTCTTTTAGGTCGTATTCATATTTTTGAAATGCAAATAGTAAAGTAATTAAAACCAAAAGCAAAGATAAGTTACTGCTTATAAAAGCCAGTCTTTTTTTGTTTGTAGCATATGAAAAATGATATGCTAAAAATAGAATAACAAATAACACTACAAAAACTATCGAAAATATTGCCCAAACATCAAAACTAAACCTATTAATAATATTGTTCGTTATTTTAGAAAATCCCATTTCTGGTATAATCTCAATAGCATCAATAGTCATGTTCTTGACAAAAGTCAGATTGTTTTTTATATCTTGATCGTTTGGCGATAATTGCAATGCCTTTTCGTAATAATATACACTTGGAGCTATTCTGTTAAGTTTATAGTAAGCATTTGCAAGATTAAAATAAAGTTCGGCAGAATGATTATTGGTGTTTAAAATACTTTCATAAGTGTTTATTGCATCTTGATATTTTCCGTCGTTATACAAACTATTCCCTTTTGTAAACAGCTCGTTATTTTGAGCGATTGTAAAAGTGTTTAACAATAATATTAGTATGTAAATTATTTTTTTCATGAGATTCTTCACTTTTCCCGATAGCTATCGGGACAGAATGACATTATCTTATTTGTTTATCTATGGTTAAAATTACTCTTGCTCCCTTATCATAATCTTGCTGCATTTCTACATTTGTAAATGGTGAATATCTAGCCAACTCACAGCTTTCTAATAAACCATTAAACTCTATAATAGTGTTTTCGTTTACCGATTTTTCATTTAACAATTCTTGAATTTTATCTTTACTGAATTCGCTGGTTTCAATATTTAGCTTCGCTTTTAAATAATTATGAAGCGCTCTTTCTAAAGCATTATAAAATGCTTCTTTATTTCCTAATACTTTTTTTGCTTTACTCAAATATTTTCGTGCTAATTTGTTCGCTCTTCTTATCTTTAACCCAACTATATCTCTGTCTCTTTCCCCTTTTTTCTTTCTAATAAAAAGCACAATAGGAATAGCTAAAAACGGCGCTAATAATGAGCTCCAAAACAACTTCGTTTTAAAAAAATGTTTGGCATTTATAGGAACTAAATTTGGCTTTGTCTTAAATGACGAAAATTGCTCGTTAGATATAATAACCTGTTTCTTATTATTGCTAGAAGCTATGCTATTCTCATTATTTAAGCTGCTATTTGTTGGGTCATCGGTTACGTTTATAATCAATTCTTTTGATGATATAGTTTTATAGCGTTCCGTTTTTAAATCGAAATACGAAAACGAAATACTTGGTATAGGATATTTACCTTGAAACGAAGGGACTATTGTATAAGAATCTGATATTTTACCTTGCATTCCAGATAAATTAGTGCTTACCTTCTCTGTATATTCTGGCTCATAAACTTCTAGTGAGCTAGGAAGTGTTAATCTTGGTAGTTTAAATAGTTTAAGGTTTCCTTTTCCTGAAACTTCTATTGTAGTCTGTAATGCTTCAGTTGCTTTTAATTCTTTTTTTGAAGTGTTAACTTTAAAACTAAATTCGCCTACTGCTCCAGTAAAATTATCTGGTTTCTCATTTTCAGGTAAAGTCTTGACTGTTATCGTTCTGTTAGGCGTAGCGACCGTTTTGTGTACAGTTTGCATAACTTTGCTACCAAAAAAATCTCGCCTGTTAGTTGGCACATCTACAGAAATATTTAATGTTAAAGACTCAAGTTCTAGTTTTCCGGTTTTTTGTGGATAAAGCACCATTTTACGAACAACAACATAATGGTAATCTTCTCCTTTATAAGTGCCTCTTTCTAATTTAAACTCTTTTATGCCTATGGTCTGGCTCCAAAAATCATTATATCTAGGAGTATCAAGTTCTCTTAAATTGCTTAGTCTAACATTGGGTGAGACATAGAGCTTGTAAACTACAGTTATTGCTTCGTTTAAATAAGGATTGGTTTTAGATATTTCTGTAACTAAATGTATGTTTTCTGATACAACATAATTTGGGTCGTTAGGATTTGTTGGTTTATCAACTGCAGCAGTAACTTCAATTTTAACAGGTAGTGTTTTATAGATTTCTCCTTCAATTTCGATAGTGGCTTGAGTAATAGTAAATTTCCCTCTCTTTTTTGGTATTAAAAAATAGCTATAAGTTTTAGAATATGACCTTTCGCCATTAATCCATGAATTACTAATAGATTGATTAGGACCAATAACTGAAAAATGTTCGAAGCTTGGAGGGTTAAAATTGTCTCCATCTTTATTCATTACAAAATCTATGCGAAGACGCTCATTTATACCAAGCTTCTTCTTGCTGACTTGTGCTTCAAAAGTAACTTGAGCAGAAGCAATACTTGTAATAAGTAGGAAGTTAAATAAAAATATGTATTTTATTAGTTTCATAAGCCCTCTCTGTCTCTTCGAGACATCTCTCCCAAAGGGAGAGAAAAGTCTTTACTCTTTATTCTATTATCTTTTCTTTCTTTAGCTACCAATCCTTTTCGGTTTTTACTTTTTCTCCTTTTACCTTTTTGGCATTTATTTTTTCTTGTACTTTCTTTTCTTGGTTATTCATAGCCTCTAGCAAATTCTTAACTTGTTGTGGTGATAGTTTTCCTGGTTGTGGTTTCTGCTCTTTCTTATCTCCTTTTTCGTCTTTAGGCTTTCCATCTTTATCTTCTTTATCATCGCCTTCATCTTTGTTTTCATCCTTTTTATCGTCACCTTCTTTCTTATCTTCATTCTCTTTGTCTTGATTTTCTTTATTCTCATCTTTATTTTCATCGTCTCCACCACCATCGCCTTGCTGTTCTGCACATTCTTTTGCTAAAACAAGATTGTATCTGGTTTCTTCATCTGTTGGGTCATTTCGTAAGGCATTCTTATAAGCTTCAACAGCTTCTTTACATTGTTTTTGTTGCATTAATGCATTACCAATATTGTGAAAGGCATGATGCTTTTCAGCTTTAGTTGTTGCCGAATTTGCAGTTTCCAAATGTCTTAATAAAGCTTCGCTGTAAAGGCCTGATTTATAATAAGCATTTCCTAGATTATATGTGCCTGAAGTATTGCTTGGCTTTTCTGAAATGGCTTTTCTATATTCTTTTTCGGCTGCTACAAAATCTTCTTCTACTAGGACATTCCCATCATAAACATAATCGTTAGATTTTTGTAATGCTATATCTTTTTCTTGAGCAAAAGAAAAGGCAGTTGTTAGCAATACTATGATTATACTTAATTGTTTCATTATATATTATTCTAAATACCAAGATATAAAACCTTGTATTTTTGTTAGTTAAAAAATTGATAAAATATGTGTTATCCTAAATTTAATTTCACTTAATGAGATTTCCGCTTTATTCATTTATATCTATCTCATGAGATTCCTTCCCGTCCCGATAACTATCGGGAGTTATCGGGATTCGCAGGGACTAAAGATTTTCGTTAAATAGATTCAAGCGATTTAACCATGCTGTTTTACGTTCTAACAAAAAGATATCTATAACTAAGAATAACAAGGCAAGTCCTAAAAACCATTGAAACTGGTCTTTATATTCGGCAAATTGTTTAGCTTCAAATTCCTTTTTATCCATTTTATTTAAAATATCTCTAATTTCTTCGACAACTTGATTAGTGTTTGCGCCATTAATATATACGCCATTTGCTTCAGCAGCAATATTCTTTAAGGTTTCTTCATTTAATCTTGTAATTACTGTTTCGCCTTGATTGTCTTTTTTATAACTAAGCACAATGTTATTGCGCTTTATTGGTATTGGTCCTCCGTTAATACTTCCTACTCCAATAGTGAAAATGCGAATACCTTCTTCATTTGCTTGTTCTGCTACTTTTGAAGCCACATTATTATGGTCTTCTCCATCAGAAATAATTATAAGCACACGATTTGTTTGATCTTCATCATCGTAATAAGTTCTTGCTAATTGTATGGCTTCATCAATAGCTGTTCCTTGTGAAGATAACATGTCTGTGTTCATGCTCTGTAAAAACATTTTTGCGGCAGCATAATCGGTTGTAATAGGCAGTTGCGGAAATGCTTTTGCTGCATAAGCTATTATGCCTATTCTATCACTTGCTAAATTGTTTATTATTTGAATAACTAATTGTTTAGACTTTTCCAATCTATTTGGCGCAATGTCTTCTGCCAACATGCTTTTAGAAACATCGATCGCAAAAACAATATCAACACCTTCTCGTTTTACAGTTTCTAATTTAGTTCCAATTTTAGGATTTACCAGTGCAATTATTAAACATGCAAATGCAAAACACAGCACAACAATCTTCAATATTGGCTTAAATAAAGACTTATTTGGACTTAATTTTTTAAGTGATTGTTTGCTTATAAATTTATTTTGAACATATTTTTTCCATATCTGAAGCAGCAGAAATAACACTATAATTACTGGAATAACCAGTAATAACCAAAACCATATTTTTTCTTCTAATAGGTACATTTAAACAAAACTTCTAAATATTGTAAATCTTAATAATAATTCTAACATCAATAATAAACCTGCAAGTAAAACCAATGGACGAAATTTCTCTTCGTAATTATAGAATTTGAATTCTTCGACATCTGTTTTTTCTAACTTATCTATCTCTTTATAAATTTCTTTTAGCTTCTTGTTATTAGTAGCTCTAAAATATTGTCCTCCTGTAACTTCGGCTATTTCTTTTAATAAAGCTTCATCAATTTCAACCTTTACTCTTCTGTACACAAAACTCCCGTCACGATTTTGACCAATAGGAGACAATGCCATCCCGTTAGTCCCTAAACCAATTGTGTAGGTTTTAATTCCATATTCTACTGCAAGTTCGCTCGCTGTATTTGGATCTATAAACCCTGAATTGTTTACACCATCGGTTAATAAAATAATAACTTTACTTTTAGCCTTACTGTCTTTTATCCTGTTTACAGAAGTTGCTAAACCCATTCCGATTGCTGTTCCTCCTTCAATTATAGTATTATATTTTATCTCTTTTAAAGATCTTAAAACAATAGACTTATCACTTGTTATTGGCGTTTTAGTGTAGCTTTCTCCTGCGTATTCGACTAATCCTATTCTGTCGTTTGGTCGTCCTTTAATAAACTCGGCAGCAACATTTTTTAGTGCCTCTAAACGGTTGGGTTTTAAATCTTTTGCCAACATACTCGCAGAAACATCTATAGCCATTACAATATCAATCCCTCTTGTGGTTTTAGTTTTAGACGAAACATCTACAGTTTGAGGTCTTGCTAAAGCTGTAATAATTAAAGCTAAAGCCAATAACCGAAACACAAACATTAAGTGTTTTAATTTTGGAAGCCAGGAACTACCTACTTTAAATCCTTTAATACTTGATATTTTAAAAGCTGCTGTTTGTTTTTTATATTTTAAAACATACCATAGAATAGCCAATGGAATACATAACAGTAACCAAAACATTTGCTTGTTAATAAATTCTATACCTTCAAACATCTATTCTTCTTCTATTTTAATTAATTCTATCGAATTTAAAATTCGTTCTACTATCTGGTCTGCATATACATCATTGCCTTTCCAGGTTAGCATTATGGTTTGTAAAATATTTTCGGTGGTAAAACCTAATAGCACATAGCTTCCGTTTTCAAATCTATTTGCAATAGGGAAACTTGCAGTTCCATAGGTCTTTAATCCTTCTGCTCCATTTGGAGTTATAAACTTTTCGTTTTTAACAATTATATTTTCTACACCTTTACTTTCTAATATCTTTATGCTGCCTTCTGCTGCTTGATTTAAGTCTATTTTATTTTTTCCGTTTTCTTCATCTTGACCTTCTTCATGTCCTTGATTTTTAAATTTAGTGGTACCAACTACTATATCGATATTTGAAGACAAACCTCCAAAAGTAAACATAGTCACTTCTGCTTTGTCTTTGAACTCTTCAGGAACTTCTGCATCAGTTCGTTGAAGTACTTTTGGTGTTGTAATTGTAATTCCTGGAGCACCATACTCACTTGTAACCCAACTTTTAGTTTCTAACAATTCCTTGCTTTCATGACCAATAATGCTATCTTTTACATACTCAAAACCATATTTTATTACAAATCCTGTAAATGTTACTAACAATAGAAAGACAGCAATAATTACAGTTATAATGATTTTTCTACGTTTCTTTTTTCGTTCTTGTTCTTCTTTATATTTTTGATTGAGTAATTTTTCCTCTTCAGTTGGCTCTGGAAGCGATTCTTTAACATGGTCTATCTCTAAATCTATTGTTTTTCTATCTAATTCTGCAAGAGCAATATCTGGTTTAGATTTAGCGAATTTTACTAAATCTGCACGTTTTAAAATAGTTTCAATGCTTTTTATATCTTCTTTGCTTAAATCTAATTGTTGCCCATCTTTTAAAAGATGTAATCTGTTAATCAATTCTTCTGTAGTACTCTCGAGAGAGTGATCATAAACTTTTTCATCAAGATATTTTCTTATAATTCCTGTTAATTCTGAATAGTATTCCTTTATTTCTTCATTTAGTAGATATTCAGATTCATCTAATTCTTGTAGTGCAATTTTTGCTCTTTCATAAGGAGGAAGCAATGCAATTTTCTCCTCTTTGGTCAAAGGTTTTTCTCTCCATATAAACCAATACATTAATCCAACAATTATTGCTAAAACCAACAAAGCAAAAAGCAAGTATTTCCACCAGTTACTTGGGTTTTTATCAACTTCAATAATTGGTTTTATATCAAATAATCCTTGTTTGGTAGTATCGACAACAATATTATTTACCTCAACTTTTAAAGAATCTGTAAAGATTGTTTTAGTTCCGATTATTATTTTTTGCCTTGGTATGGTATAAACTCCCGAATCGAATTGTGTTAAACCATATTTTTTTATCAAATTGTATTTTGCGTCATGCTTTGTAGTATCAACTAGATAGGATTCAATCATTTCTAACGGTGAAAATGTTTGTCCTTCTGGAAATACAACTAACTCTGTTGAGTCTGCTTCAGCCTCAATTTTATAAGTAATCTGTTCTCCAATTTTTATGGATGTTGAATCTATTGAAGAAGTGACTTGACTAAAAGAGAACAAAGAATAAAGAACAAAGAATAAAGACACTATAAGTTTTCTTATTTGTCTTAATTCAAAATTCGCAATTCGCAATTTGTAATTCATAATTCAGTCTATCCTCTTTGTTTAAAATATCCCAATAATTTTTTTACATAACTTTCGTCAACACGACAGTTAATAACACCTGCACCAGATTTTGTAAAACTATCATTATAATAATTTACTTTCTCTTGATAGAATTTACTGTAATTACGTCTCACTTTTTTGGAAGCTGTATTTACCAATAATAACTCACCAGATTCTTCATCTTGCATTTGTACCATCCCAAGATTTGGAATAGCCTCCTCGCCTTTATCGTAAACTCTAATTCCTGTTACATCATGCTTTCTGGAAACAATTTTTAAGGTTTGTTTGTAATCTTCTGAAATAAAATCGGACAGCACAAAAACAATTGCCTTTTTCTTCATTACATTAGATAAAAACTTAAGAGCTTCGGCAATATTTGTTTGTCTGCTTTTTGGTTTAAACTCTATCAATTCGCGAATTATCCTAAGTACATGAGATCGCCCTTTTTTTGGTGGAATGTAAAGTTCTACTTCATCTGAAAATAAAATTAAACCAATTTTGTCGTTATTCTGAGTTGCCGAAAATGCAAGTGTGGCTGCTATTTCGGTAATAATTTCAGTTTTAAATTGGTTTTCGGTTCCAAAAAACTCACTACCAGAAACATCTGCCATTAACATCATGGTAAGCTCACGTTCTTCTTCAAAAACTTTTATAAAAGGTTCTTGATAACGAGCCGTTACATTCCAATCTATATTACGAACATCGTCTCCATATTGATACTGGCGTACTTCACTAAAAGTCATACCACGTCCTTTAAAGGTCGAATGGTATTCGCCTCCAAAAATATGATCGGACAAACGACGCGTCTTAATCTCTATTTTTCGTACTTTTTTTAGTAGTTCTTTGGTATCCATCTTTTATAGTAAACAGTTTACAGTTACAGTTTGCAGTAATAAATATTCAGTTTCAAGCAACCAAATCAACTGCTTACAGCGACTGAATACTGCCAACTTTTTAAGGGACTTCTATCTCGTTTACAATTTTATTGATTATGTCTTCGGAAGTTACATTTTCGGCTTCAGCTTCATAAGTAATTCCAATTCTGTGACGCAATACATCGTGAACTAATGCGCGAATATCTTCTGGAATTACATAACCTCTTCGCTTAATAAAGGCGTAACATTTTGCAGCCATAGCTAAATTAATACTTCCACGTGGTGAAGCTCCAAAGGATATTAAAGGTTTTAAATCGGCAAGTTTATATTTTTCGGGGTAACGTGTTGCAAAAATAATATCGAGAATATATTTTTCTATTTTCTCATCCATATAGACTTCGCGAACTGCTTTTTGAGCATTTAAGATTTGCTTTATTGTCACCACAGGATTTACGTTTTCAAAACTTCCTTTTAAATTAGCGCGAACAATAAGCTGTTCTTCTTCCATCTTTGGATAATCGATAACTGTTTTTAACATAAAACGATCGATTTGTGCTTCAGGTAAAGGATATGTTCCTTCTTGTTCTATTGGGTTTTGAGTTGCCATAACCAAAAATGGTTTGTCTAGAATAAAGGTCTCATCGCCAATAGTTACTTGTTTTTCTTGCATGGCTTCCAGTAATGCAGATTGTACTTTTGCTGGTGCTCTATTTATTTCATCTGCAAGAACAAAATTTGCAAAAATTGGTCCTTTTTTAATAGAGAAATCATTCTCCTTCATATTATAAATTAATGTTCCTGTAACATCTGCAGGTAATAAATCTGGCGTGAACTGTATTCGGCTAAAACTTCCATCAACAGCTTTTGCAAGTGTGGTTATTGCGAGCGTTTTTGCTAGTCCTGGAACGCCTTCGAGTAAAATATGTCCTTGACCAAGTAAGCCAATGAGTAAACGTTCTACCATGTGCTTTTGACCTACTATTACTTTGTTTATTTCCAGTGTAAGTAAATCAACAAAAGCACTTTCTTTTTCTATTTTTTCATTAATGGCTTTAATATCAACAGTACTATTATCTTCTATCATTTTGTGACTTTTTTGAAGCGTGAATATAACTCACTTTTTTTAACATCGCAAATTGTTAAATTTATTTATTTATTGCTGTTAATAATTGGTTAAAAAATAAAGGGCAATATCAATGATACTGCCCTTTAACAAATATTTATACTATTAAACTCTAATCTAATGTAATATCTCCTAAATCTGTTATGGCTCCAGTTGTGACTTCGACATTTTCTATAGTTTTAGGTGATAATCCAAAACCATCATTTGGTGTTAATGTTACTGTATAGATTCCTACCGGAATGTTTTCTAGAAGAAAAACTCTTTCATCATTAATATTAGCGGACACTTCTTCGCCATCAACCATAATAGAAGCTGTAACTACAAGACCATCGTTTTCGTTGGTGATAGTGCCTGTTATGGAACCTGGAATTAGTTGTAATTCAATTATCCCAATATCTGTAACTTCACCATTAACAACTTCAACTCCTGTTACTGTTGTCTCGGCATAATTAGATGTTGGGTCTGGAGTAATAAGAACATCATAAGTTCCTGCTGGAACTCCATTTAATACAAAAACTCCACTATCATCGGCATAAGCTGAAATTGTTTCTCCATCAACAATAACTGAAGCCATGACTTGAAAGTCGAATGGATTTACAGTACCTTGAATTTTACCTGAAGCATATAATGTACTAGCTCTAATTACTGGTTTAAGATTAATATTTCCAGAATTTCCTGCAATAACTATAGATTTATCTACATCAAAATCCAATAAGATATTATAAGTAAAACCTGGCTCTAATTCATGATCTACTTTAAGTTTTAACCCTGATTGTTGTGCACTAGGAGTACTTAAGGGAAATGTTTCTCCATCTATAACTATTGTGTTTTCATCTCCTAATACCAAGCGAATTTGATTTAGCATTCCTGGAGGTAATTCAAAAGCATCAACTAATAATATGCTTTCACCACCAGTAAGCTCCAATAAATCAACTGTTTGATCTATGTCTGCTATGCTTTGCCAACCGTTATCTTCATCACTATCATCATTATATTTAATCATAATGTCAACAATTTGAATAAAAACATTATCGAAATCTCCTGGAGCATCCGTAAGACTAATAGAAATCTTTGATAAGGAATCCAATTCAGATTTGGAGTCGTTGTTGCAACCAAAAAAGAATATTAACAAAAGGGATGTTAAAATCAATTTAAGGCTTTTTAAAGTTTTCATAAATTCGTTTTGTTTAGATTACAGCTTATATACGTTATTAACTTCAATAAGGATTACTTATTGTATTATTTTAACTCAATTGTTCCTGTATTTGTATCGTTCCCAGCAGACACATTAATGTTATTTATTGTCATTTCAGAATACCCAGATTTTGGATCAGGTGTGATTTGTATAGTATAATTTCCTTCAGGTATTCCTCTTAATAGAAAGTTTCCTTCTGTATCTGTAAATGTTGTTATCTTTTTTGCATTATCAACAAGTGAAACTTGTGATTGAATGTTAGGAACAGAAATTTTGCCTTGAATACTTCCAGACTTTGCTTCTAGTGAAGACCTTATTTCTGGTTTTAAAATAATATAATCAGGAGTGTTTGTTTTTAAAATAGATTGCTCAACATCAAAATCTAACAAAAATGTATAATCCTCATTGGGTTCTAATAATTGATTAACTCTAATTTGCAATCCCTTTTGGAGTGCATTTGGCATGATTAATGGAAGGGTTCTTCCATTAATAACTATAGAATTATTGTCTCCCAGAACTAAATAAATTTCATAAATCATTCCTAGTGGAATTTTTAAATTATCTACAAGAAGGACTTCTACTCCTCCTGTTAACTCCAATAAATCGTAAACTCCTGCTTTTGCATTTAAGCTTAACCAACAATTAGAAATGGTTTTATCGTCTATTACTAATAGAAGAACATCAACAATTTCTACATAAACTTTTTCGTAATCTCCAGGCGCATCAAAGAGTTTTACAGAGATACTTGCTTTTTCTATGCCTTGGAAGGTGTTTTCATCGCTACAATTTGTAAAAAAAGTCACAAAAAATAGCATTAATACAAATTTATATAGGTTTAACTTGTTCATAATCAAAGGGGTTTTAATTATTACAGAAACAATGATACAATATTGAATAAGTTTTAAGTATTTTTATATGTGAATTGCAAAAAAACATATATCAACTGCAAAAATGCCCTTAAAATATTCAAAAATCATAGCAGGTACAATGGCTTGGGGCTGTTGGGGAAAACAACTCAACACCGAAGAAATGATACATTTAATCCATTATTGTTTAGAAAATGACATCACAACTTTTGATCATGCTGACATTTATGGAGATTATACTACCGAAGCTGAATTTGGTAATGCATTAGCCAAAAGCGATATTAATAGAAGTGAAATCCAGATTATTACTAAATGTGGAATTCAATATTTGGGTTCGAGTAGAGCTAACAAAATAAAACATTATAACTATTTTAAAGATTACATTATTTGGTCTGTAGAAGAGTCGCTTAAAAACTTAAAAACAGATTATTTAGATGTGCTTTTATTACACAGACCTAGTCCTTTAATGCATCCTTACGAAGTTATGGAAGCTATTACAAAATTAGCACAAGAAGGAAAAATTAAAGATTTTGGAGTATCAAACTTTACACCTTCTCAAGGCGATTTAATTTCGAGTGAAGTACCTATCACAATTAACCAGATTGAGTTTTCTGTCACTAATCATTCGGCGATGTATGATGGTGTGTTAGATCAAATAATTATTAAGAATATCGTCCCAATGGCTTGGTCTCCTTTAGGGAATGTGTTTAAACAAGCTACCGAACAAACCAACCGAATACACATTCAATTAGAAGACTTGAAAACAAAATATAATGCGACTAAGGATGAATTACTTTTAGCTTGGATATTAAAGCATCCTGCTCAAATTCATCCTGTTATTGGAACTACAAATAATACAAGAATTACTAATGCAAACAAAGCTTTGACAATAGATTTAGAGCTTGAAGATTGGTTTTTAGTTTTAAAAGCGAGTCAAGGACATAAAGTGCCGTAATAAATATGATTAATAAACGTCTTTTAATAAAAAATCTTTTAGCTCATAATGATGAGAATAGTTTCTATGATAAAAAGCGAAAGATTAGTATTGGTCAAAAAGAAGGTAAAGCAAAATTCTTAAAGCATATTTGTGCGCTTTCAAACAGTAATCCGAAAAACAATTCTTATATCGTTATTGGCGTAGAGGATGAAGACAGTCAAATAATAGGCGTTGATTTTTTTGATGACAGTAAAATTCAAAATCTTATTAATGCCTATTTGTCCAATCCTCCAATTGTTCAATACGAAAATATTCCGTTTCCACATTTGTCCGAAGATAAAGTTGTGGGTTTAGTTACGATTAGAGCAATAAATCAAATTACTTCGTTGCGTAAAAACATCTGGAAATATTATGGAGGCTCTGTATTTTTTAGAGACGGAAGCATGAGCATGCCTAAAGTGTTTGATATTGAAATAAAAGACGTGAATTCTGAAATTGTTGCAGCCATTGAAAAGCATGCACAAAACAATATTCAGCATACGCTTGATGGCGTTTTCGATTTTATGAAAATGCGTAAAGACTACAATCCACAATACAACATCTTTAAAGAATATTTTGTAGTGTGTTGGGCTGGACAGAAAAAAAATGTTAAAGACGAAATCTTTTATTCTAGGGTAGATATCGAGCTTATTAACGAGCAGGTTCGTTTGTTCTATTCAACCTTCGATGAAGTCTCTATTGCTTTGGATGAAGACTCGTTTAAAATAATTGAATATGTAAATCTAGGGCTTCAAAACTCAAATAAATATTATCAATTAGAAGAGACTATAATTAGTTTTGAAGATAACGTGACTTATACCATTGAGACTAAACTTTTGTTTCAACCTCCGCAATACGATAAAAAAGCCTTACATCATATTTATAATGCAAACAATGCTATTTTAGAAAAATTGAAAAAAGGAATTTCGTTAAATAAAAACGAGAAGCAAGACATAAAAAATCTCCCAGCCACTTATTTAATTTGCTATCTTAATTTATTTCATGAAGCCATAGACAAGCTTCATGAAGCCAGGCCTTATTTAAAAACTTATAGTGATGAGGCTTATATGCTATATAAAGAATCTATTAGAATTTTAAGAAAAGTGAAGTATAGTTAATTTTGATTTCTGTTTGTTAATAATTACCATCTATATAGTATTTCGTACCAACCATGTATTTCTATAAATATAAAGTAGATATTCAGCTTATTTTTGTAATGCTATTAATCAATTATAAAAATCTTGTTGATTCGTGATATTAATCATGATGACGCAAGATTTTTTTTGTTTTAATTTGCTTGCAGCAAAGCTTCAAGAGATTGAGGAATGACATGGCATTCATCTTCATCTACAACAATAACTTCAGAGGTATATGATTGATAATCATTTGAAGTAATTTCGATAATGTAGTTTCCTGCGCGTTCTCCAGCTCCAACAAAACTTACAGAGCCTAACGTATTCATAAGTTCTTCTTCGTAGTCTCCTTCTCTTGCTGTAACTGTTACCCCTTCAGTTATAATAGCATTAGTATCAGCATTTTTAACGGTTACATTTAAACCATAAACAAATTGTTCTGTACAAATTATTCCATTATCATCTTCCATACAAGTTGTAAGAAAAGCCATAAAAAATAAAAATACATATTTCATTTTAAGATTTTAGTATTAAGATGTAAAAACCTAATAAAGGTTGCGTAAAGCTTTATATAAACCTCATTGCTTAAAAGATTTGTTTAAGA
>QMOV01000038.1 GCA_003650305.1 Bacteroidota bacterium
AGATGATGTTCTTTATGCTTTATCTAAGAATGCGTTTTATAAAATTGACATTATAAATAATAAAGTAACGGAATACGAGTTTTCTATGCCTAACGTTCTTAGTTGTGTTTATGATGCTTATACTGATAAAGTGATTTTGATTAATAAGAATACTGGCAATAATGGAAAAAATATTTTTATAAAAAAATTAGAAGAGCTTACTGAAATTGTTGTTACTCAAAAAGCATTGTATTCATCTAACAATTCGAGATATTTATTTTGGGGATTAGGAAGTGTCATTTTATTATTAGTATTAATTATTTTAAGACAAACGATATTTGTTAAATTTAAGAAAGGGGAATCTATAATTTATAACAAAAAAAATAACACATTCGAGTTCAAACAAAAAGCTATTGTTTTTGAGAAAGAACAGCATTTATTATTTGTGTTTTTAATAAATAATCAAGACAAATTTATTTTATTGGATAAAATAAATGCGCTTTTTAAAAATCAAGACACTCAGGAAAGCTATATCACCATAAATAAAAGACGAGATATTGCTGTTAAGGAACTCGTTTTTAAATTAAAGACTTTACTTAATAAAGAGAGAAACGAAATACTTATTGAGCGAAAAAATGATAAGGATAAACGCATTAAAGAAATTAAACTTGGAATTTCTGTTCAGGTTATTGGATAAATATTATTTTCGACAAATAATTTAATTTTGGGGATGTAGCTCAGTTGGCTAGAGCGCTTGACTGGCAGTCAAGAGGTCGTGGGTTCGATTCCCATCTTCTCCACTAATAAATTTTTAAAAACGTTGTAATTAAATCTACAGCACTCTGTAAATCTTCTGACAAGCTATCTTTATTCCATGGATGGGAAGTCCCAAAAACATGATTTGTCCTTTCAATAATTTCTAATTCACTATTAGGATTCCATGTGTGAAGCGTTTTAGCTTCTTCAACCGAAACAGATGTATCGTCGCTTCCATGAATTATTAAGTGAGGTATTTTTAAGTTTGAAACAGCTCGCTTTATTGTTAGCCGATTTTCATTATCAATAAAATCCTCATAAAATTGGAAGTAATGTGGCATTTGTTGCTTGGTTCTTCCGTTTTCTACAAACTTAACTCCTGTTTGTTTCCAAGTATTAAAAGCATTTGAGCTTTCATTAAAGCGGACTTTAAAATCGCTAACTCCAGCTAAGGTAATGAGTGTTTTAATTCTAGAATCTTCTTCTGCTTTAATGGAAACAATGCCACCACCTCTGCTATGACCAAATAGAATGATGTTATTAATATCTGCTTCTTTATTTATATCAGGATTTTCACAAACCCAGTTTAAAACAGTATCCAAATCGTCTAACTCTATAGTGTAATTATTATTCCCAAAGGCTTCTAAATCTGGAAAATCTATAGGTTGTTCTACTGTTCCACCATTGTGAGAAAAATTGAATTTTATAAAACAGAAGTCAGCTTTTGCTAAAGCTCTTGCCATAATATTCCAAGCTCCCCAATCTTTAAACCCTTTGTAGCCATGACAAAATATAACTATTGGTTTGGGAGATCCATCAGCCATATAAAATACATCAACCAAAATGGATTTATTGTGTTTTCCTTCTATGATTATGTTACGCTTAATTTTCATTTATACTTCTTTTTCTGTAAATGGAATATTTGGGTTACAGATTTCTAAAATTAAGGATTTAAGTTCATTAAAAAAATTATCAAGTGTGTCTTGAGTAATTAAAGAATCTTTTTTGGCATAAGCACCAGTTTTGTCTTTTTTAGCAAACTTTAAAAACCCTTTATTCAGATTTTTAAATGATATAATTCCCGCTTCAACGGGATTTGTAAATTTCTTTTTTTCATTCATCATATAAGCATAGGTAAGTACTTGAAACGATTTGCTATATTTTGTATAATCGGTTGTGATGTCTTTCCAATTAACAATTTCGACTTTGTTTTGTTCTACTCTTCCTGTTTTGTAATCTATAATTCTGGTTGTTCCATTAAATTCGTCAACACGGTCAACAGATCCTTTTAGTGTTACTGGGAAATTAAGTTCAGGAATATTTAGAACAGTTTCATTTTTTGCTTCAACAGCAATTATCTTTATTGTATTTCCCTTTTTTAAAGTATCAATTTCCAGATTTAAAAAATTAGAAACATAACGTTTAGCAATTTCAAAAATGATTAGATTTTTACCTTTATTAATATCACCTTCCTTAAATTCGTTTACGAAATGATGCGACACGGTTTTTGAGGTATTCCCTTTCATTATTTTAATAGCTTCAACTGATAAAAGTTTGCCAACCAAAGGTTTATAAAAACCCTCTAAAGTGTTATGTACAATAGTTCCCAATGTGTTAGCAGAAATAGTCTCTTCCACATCATCAGGTTCTTTTATTCCTAAAATCTTTTGATAGTAGAAGTCTATTGGGTTTCTTATATAATTGGTTAATGAAGAAAGGGAAAACCCTTTTAAAGCGATTGCTTCTATTGTGGATAATATATCCTCTGTTTTAAAGACTGTAATGAACTGCTTATTAATTTTTGGAGTTTTGGGCGCAACAATTAATTGCTTGAGATCGTGAATGCCTTCAACTTCAAGCTGTGTGATAAATCTGCTTTTTTCGCCTCCATTTAATACATCAGGTTCTGTATTGTAAAGTATAAATATATTTTTAGCGCGTTGCAACAGTCTGTAAAAATGGTATGTATAAACAGCGTCTTTTTCTTTATAAGTTGGTAATCCATTTTCAATTTTTACATCAAAAGGGATAAAAGAATTATTGCTTTTTCCTGATGGGAGCACTCCTTCATTTACTGAAGAAATGATAACAGTTTCAAAATCCAATACACGAGATTCTAACATGCCCATAACCTGAAGCCCTTGTAAAGGCTCTCCCTGAAAATCTAAAGTTTCACTATTTAAAACCTCTTTATACAAACCATGTAGCACTTTAATTGTCTGAAGGAAATTATGCTTAATATTGAGCTCATTAAGTATATTGAACATTTCGTTAAACCTAAATAAATACTCTAGCCCTAAAAGATTTTCTTTTTTATTTTGGCTTAAATCTTCTTTTATGATGAATATAAGTCTTAAGCAATTTTGTAATGCTATTTTAGAACTATCATTCCAATTTTCGAATAAAAGTGTTATGATAGATTCGTTCTCTTTGCTGAGTTTTAAAATCGTTTCTTTGGATAGAAATATTATATTATTTACTTTAATGGATTCAATAATCCTTTTTGCTGAATTACCATCATTTTCTTTAAATAAAGAGATAATAAACTGGTGCGATAACAGCGCAATAACATCTTTATAATAAAACGAACTCTTCTTGTTCTTATGAAGCATAAAAAGCTGTTCAAACAATGAAGCTAAAGGCGTCAGTCTTAATGGAAAACCCATTGTAATATTTAAAGCATTGATGTTTTTTGGAATAGAGTTTAAAACAGAAATTAGTAGGTTTTCGCTACCCAGAACAACGGCAGTCTTATTTAAGACTTTATTTTCGTTTTTGAGTTTGTGTAATAATTCTCCTATATATTTAGCCTGACCAACATTTTTTGGAATTCCAATAATAGAAATGTTTTTTTTGCTTTTATAGTTTTGAGCTATCCATTTAAAAGGATGGGTTTTATAGTATTTCCAATGTTTTTTATATGTTCTTAAAAAAAGACCAGCATCTTGATTGTGAGAATTAACAAAGGCATCATCTGTATCCCAATAAATTTCTGCTAAATCATTATGAAGCAATTCTTGAATTATTGTCGATTCGGCAGTGTTAAGGGCATTAAATCCAAGAAAAACATGTTTCTTTTTTTGATTAACCTGAATGTAACTTTCTAAATTATCAACAGCTTCTCGATAAATCAACCCTTGATAACCACAACCTTTGTTAATAAGGCTATTCGTAAAGTTCAAATAATAAGTACTCAATTTCCCCCAAAAGGCCAGATAGTTTTTAATTAGCGGAGTTTGATTATTTTCCAAAGACCAATGATTGAGATCTTGGATAGCACTTAAATAATCAAAAATTTGCTCTTGTGAAATTAGGTAACGGTCTATTTCGTTAAAATCTTGTAATAGTATTTGAGCCCATTTTGAAAAGGTATCAAAGGAGTCTAAATCTTTTTTGACTGTGTTTTCTACATATACATCATAAAATTCAAAAAGCAATTCTATGTTAGAAAGTTGTTTTAATTGAGACAGTTCTTCAACAAATTCTTCAATACTTAAAATTTGAGGAGAAAAGAGTGTTTGAGATACAATTTTGGACAATTCGTGCTTTAAAAAAATTCCAGCACGTTTACCAGGAAGAATAAAGGTAAGTTGAGAAAAATCAACTTCTTTATTTTTAAGGTCTAATAAAACGTCATGTATAAAACTTGTCATTGTATAAAAATAAAAAACGCTTCGAAATTTCGAAGCGTTTTTTAAATTTTATATAAAATTTATGAACTTAATCTTTATTCAAAGTTACTTCAACACGTCTGTTTGCTGCTCTACCAGATCTTGTATTATTTTCGGCTATTGGTGAACCTTCACCAAATCCAACAGAACTTAATCTACCACCATCGATACCATTATTAACTAAATAGTCCATTACAGAATTAGCTCTTTTTTCAGACAATAATTGATTTGTAGCTTCACTACCAGTACTATCAGTATGTCCTTCGATAGTAAAGTTAGCTTTAGGATATTCTTTTAATATTGCTGAAATTGCTTGTAAAGTTGGGTAAGTATCTTTTTTGAATGATGATTTCCCAATATTAAAGTTAATGGTTCTTGCATATTCTGTTAATTGATTTTGAACTTCTTCAGTTGGAAGAACTATTTCAGGACATCCATTATTTGCAACAGTTCCTGCTTCGTTTGGACATTGATCATCTTTATCTAATACACCATCACCATCACTGTCAGGCCAAGGACATCCATTATTTGCAGCAGGACCAGCTTCGTTAGGACAGTTATCATCGCCATCAGCTATACCATCCCCATCAGCATCTGGACAACCAGCTAATGATTTTAAACCTGGAGTGTTAGGGCAATTATCGTTGTTATCAGAAACACCATCACCATCACTATCTGGACAACCATCAAATTCGGCTAAACCAGCTTCGTTAGGACAAGTATCTTTACTATCTTCAATTCCGTCACCATCACTATCAGGGCAACCATTGAATGCTGCTAGACCAGGAACTTCTGGGCAAGCATCATCTTTATCGTAAATACCATCACCATCGGTATCTTTTCCACCAAACTTAATTGATACTCCTAAAGAGTGTTGAAAGTGTTTTGCTACACCACTACCATCATCAAAAACATGTTTATAAGTTGATTGCGCTGTTAAACCAAAGTGATCAGAAAACCAGTAATTAAGCCCAAAAGTACCGTTTAAAGTTCCTGCGCTAAAGTTCTCAACAAAAGTATAGCCACCACCAACACCTAAATATGGCTCAAATTTGTCACAGTTTAAAAGGTTTGATAGGCTATATTTAATTATTCCGTCAACTCCAAAGTAGCTTAAATCATCTACAGAAGAATCACCAAATTTATCAATGTTATTAATTGACCCAATAACACCAAAAGAGAATCCATCCCCAAGGTATTTTGCTATTGTTAAAGTTGATAATGTGCTTGAAATATTGTAATGATCATTTGCATTAAAGAACTCGTCAAAATAAGTTCCAAGAGGTGCATCTTCTCCAGTTGGATAAAAGTCAACTGCATTGAAACCAAAACTAAACTGCCAAGGGTTATTATTGTCTTGTGCGTTTGCGTTGCTATATCCAAGAATTAGCAACAAAGTAAACATTAATCGGCTAAGATTTTTCATATTAAATATTTTAATTTTTAAGTGTTAATTGTAAACAAAAGTAAGTTGTTAAATGTTATTAACAAAGACAAATATATAAAAATATTGGTATTTTACCACTATAACATGCATGTTTAGAAGCATTTTAAAGAATTCCCAAAGCCTTGCCTACTTTTATAAATGCTGATATAGCTTTATCTAAGTGAGGTTTTTCGTGTGCTGCGGAGAGTTGCACTCTAATTCTTGCTTTTTCTTTTGGTACTACTGGAAAAAAGAAACCGATAACATATATTCCTTCTTTAAGTAGCATATTTGCCATGTTTTGAGATAATTTTGCATCATATAACATTACAGGGACTATTGCAGAATTTCCATCAACGATATCAAAACCAGCATCTTTTATTCCTTTTTTAAAGTAATTGGTGTTCCACTCTAGTTTATCTCTAAATGTAGTATTGCTTGAGAGCATGTCGAAAACTTTAGTAGATGCCCCAACAATTGCAGGAGCCAATGAGTTTGAAAATAAGTAAGGTCTTGACCTTTGACGTAATACATCTATAATTTCCTTTTTCCCAGTTGTATAGCCTCCCATTGCTCCACCAAGTGCCTTACCAAGCGTTCCGGTAATTATATCAATTCGGTTTAAAACATTCTTTTCTTCAAGAGTACCACGACCAGTTTCACCTATAAATCCTGCAGCATGACATTCATCAATCATTACTAGAGCGTCATATTTATCTGCTAAATCACAAATTTCATCAAGAGGTGCAACTAATCCATCCATAGAAAAAACGCCGTCTGTTACAATAATTTTGAATCGAGATTCATTGCTGTTGGCATTTTGTAATTGTTTTTCAAGGTCAGACATATCGCTATTCTGATAACGATATCTTGCAGCTTTACACAAGCGAACACCATCAATAATAGACGCATGGTTTAATGAATCTGATATTATTGCATCTTCTTTTGTTAACAAAGGTTCGAAAACACCACCATTAGCATCAAAAGCTGAGGCATACAATATAGTGTCTTCGGTATGATAGAAATCAGCTATTTTTTGTTCTAATTTTTTATGAATATCTTGGGTTCCACAGATGAATCTTACAGATGACATGCCAAATCCATGTGTATCCATAGTGTCTTTAGCTGCTTGAATTACTTCTGGATGAGATGATAATCCTAAATAGTTATTGGAGCAAAAATTTAATACTGTTTCACCTGTATTCAAGGTGATTTCGACTCCTTGAGCCGAAGTGATTATGCGTTCTTCTTTATAGAGTCCGTTATCTTTTATGTCTTGAATTTCTTTTTGAAGATGTTCTTTTATATTTCCGTACATATCTTTTTTGCAAATTTAAACTTCTTTTATTTTTAATTCGTCATTAGCGTAAATAAGTATTTTTTTTGTTACTAAAAAGTTCATTTCTTCTAATGCGTCCTGATAAATCTGTAATTGTTGCGCATACTTTTTATGAGGCTCACCTGTTTTATAGTCTATAATTACTACCTCTTTTTCTCTATTTATTACTAATCTATCAGGTCTTAATGAACCACCTTCTTTTGTTATAATATCCCTTTCATTATAAATGGTATTATCTGAATTAAAATACTCTAACAGTTCGGGATGGTCAACAATTTTTTTTACTATTTTTTTAAGTTCTTCAGCTTGATTATTATTTATTATTCCTGAAGCTAAACAAGTCTTGAAAGTAATATCTACATCAATTTTTGTTTTGATTTGCGACATTATATAATGAATAAGATTTCCCTTTTCGATTGCCTTTTGCTGGTTAGTATCCCATAAATAACCAGAATTGGTCACTATTTTTATATTGTGTTCTTTTTTTGGTGTAGAAATAAAGCGCTCTTGTTCAATAGTTTTTTTGGCACTATCTAGTGTTGAAGATGTTTTCTTTGGATTGCCAAAAGAATAAGAAGTTGTGCTTTCTTCCCACTTATCAATATGTTTTAGATAATTTATAAATAATCCAGAAAAAAGCTTTAAATTTTCACCCCCTTTTTTATCAAGCTGTTTGTTGCTAATAATGTGTAATTGTTCAATTGGTCTTGTTAAAGCAACGTAAAGCAAGTTCATATTATCAAGCTCAAGTTCGGCTTGATGTTTATTATAAATTTGTTGTCCAGCTTCACCAAAGTTTTCAAAGTCTTTATTATAGCTCAATAGAGTGTGTGAAAAGTTGTTATATTTTTCAGTATCTAACGGAAACCATTCTTTAGGCTCTAATTCTTTGTAAATATTTAAATCGGCATAAGGAAATATTACCACAGGAAATTCCAACCCTTTAGATTTATGGATGGTCATGATTTGAACAGCATTTTTTTCTTGAGGAGAAACAATGCTTAAACTATCTTTTTTGGTGTTGTAATGCTCTATAAAGCCAGATAAACTTGAATTGTTTTTTTGTAAATAATCCAGCACAAAATCAAGAAAGAACTGTACATAAGCGTTTGAAGTTTCGACCAGATTAAAACTGTAAATAATGTTTTCTATGGCTTCATAAATAGGGAGTTGTAAAACTTCATTATTATTAAAATGTATTCCGAATTCGCACAAGTTTTTAAAAAACTGTTCGATTTCAAGTTTTATATAGGTATTATAAAACAGGTGTTTATCATTAATATTTAACTTATGTTCAACTAAATAATTTAAAACCAGAATTTTCACCTCATTATTGTGAGGTTCTAAAACATATTTTAAGACATTAACTATAAACTTAACTTCAGGAGAACGCGAAAGCAGTAAAGTTTCAGATGAAATAATATCGATTCCTTCGTTGCTTAAGTAATCGGCAATAGCAACGCCTTCTTTTTTCTTTCTAACTAAAATGCAAATATCTTTAAGCTGAAAGCCATTTATTAAACAGTTTGTGATAGTTTCTGAAACTTTTTGAGGATATACTTCATCTCGACTATCATCTTTATCTAAGTCTAAAAAGTCAAGATTAACATAGCCTTCTTTTTCGATTGAAGCATTTTGTTTACTTTGCTTATATAGTTCTTCATATTCGTTTTTACTAAACCCAAAAGTTGACAAGTGCTTAAAAAAGTTATTGTTAAAATCAATTATTTCCCCATAACTCCGATAATTATTTGGTAAGTTTCTATTCTCTTTTTCAGTAAAAAATGGGTTTTCATCATTATACAAGCCTATAAACTGTTCAGCTTTTCCGCCTCGCCATCTATAAATAGCTTGTTTTGCATCGCCTACCAACATGACACTTCCGTTTTCGCTCGACAGCGAATTATCTAAAAGGGGAATTAAATTCTCCCATTGCATAACCGACGTATCTTGAAACTCGTCTATAAAAAAATGTCGAAATTTTTCGCCAATTCGCTCATAAATAAAAGGTGCAGGTTGATTTTTTATGGCATTGCTAATAATGGTATTGAATTCGGAAATTAAAATCACATTCCGCTCTTTTTTTAAAGCCCTTAATTCTTTATGTATAGAATTTAAGACTGATAATGGCGTACAGTTTTTATAAAAATTCTTTAAAAATTTAAGCTGAAAAACACTTTGTTTGGTTTGGTTAAATGCTGAAACCAATTGTGGTTGAATTTTGTTTATTGTTGAGGCAACATCCTCAGTCACTCTTTTGGGATATAATACATTACCTTCAATTAAATCGATTTGCCAGTTTGAATCAAATTTAATGTCGAAATTCTTTTTAAAAAGGTTTTCAAAATGTTTTGCCAAAGAACTTCTTGAAAAATCATCAAATTGTAAACCACATTCTTCAATTAAGGTTAAAACACTTTGAGCCTCTTCTATTATTGAGTCTTCAGTAGATTTCACCTTTTCTTTTAAGAGAGATTTAAGCGTTTTAAAATCTTCTAAAGACGTGTCTTTTAGGGTTTCAATAAATTGTATGTCGTTTTCGTTTGTAAGGAGTTTTGCAATCTTATAAAAATTTAAAGAAACGTCCCAGCTTTTATCATCATCTGCTTTTTCAATAGCAAAATCTATTAATGTTTTAGTTAGATATTTATCGCTTCCAGCTTTTGCAATGAGGTTATCTACAGCTTCGTTAAGTAAAGATTCTGTATCAAGTTCTACTTCAAAATTCAAAGGAAGCCTCAAATCGTAAGCAAACGTTCGAATTAATTTTTGATTAAATTTGTCTATTGTGGAGATATCAAAAGCGGCATAGTTATGGACAATACTGTTTAAAATTCTTTTAGATTTATTATGAAGTGCATTTGGCTGAATTGGTAATTCTTCACAAATAGCATTAAACATACTATTTGACGTTGTTAAAATGTCTTCAGAAGAAAATTGTTTTAAAGTGTTGATTATGCGCTCTTTCATTTCGCCAACAGCCTTGTTGGTAAACGTAATTGCAAGAATGTTTTTGTAAGGATATTTAGCAGAAGATTTAAACAAAACCTTTAAATATTCTTTAACCAAGGTATATGTTTTACCACTTCCTGCCGAAGCATTATAAATATGAAAAGATGAAGAATTCAATAAAGAAAAATTTTATACCAAAATAGGGATTCTTGATAACTTATTACTGTAAATGACAAACCTTTATTGTAAATTTGAGTGAAAATAAACATTAACAAAAAACAAAATATTATGGCTTTCGAATTACCAAAATTACAATATGCATACGATGCTTTAGAGCCACATATTGATGCTCGTACAATGGAGATTCATTATACAAAACATCATAACGGTTACACGAATAATCTTAACAATGCAATTGCAGAAACAGATTTAGAAGGAAAACCTATTGAAGATATCCTTATTAATTTAGACATGAACAATAGCGCAGTTAGAAATAATGGTGGCGGATTTTATAACCACTCTTTATTTTGGACTGTTATGAATCCAGAAGATAAAGGCTATTTATCTGGAGAATTAAGAGACGCGATTGAAGAGATGTTTGGCTCGGTTGATACATTTAAAGATGTATTTGCTAAAGCGGCAGCAACGCGTTTTGGCTCTGGCTGGGCTTGGCTATGTGTTCACAAAGGAGGTAGAGTTGAAGTATGCTCTACTCCAAATCAGGACAATCCTTTAATGCCAAAAGGTGCTTGTGGAGGTACACCAATATTAGGACTAGACGTTTGGGAACATGCCTATTATTTAAATTATCAAAACCGCAGACCAGATTATATCAATGCTTTTTTTAATGTAATTAATTGGAATGAAGTAGAGCGAAGATATGCTGCTGCGAAATAGGGTTTTTAAAAATTTTATTAAAATAAAAAAGGTGAACGAGAGTTCACCTTTTTTGCCCCAAATCTACCATAAACTTAACCTACTTATGTTATGGTGAACCAAATATAACGTGGCTTCTTTTAAATTATTAAATTTATTAGATAAAATACTTATAAATTAGTCTAACAGTAATCTGTTTATAAAATGGTTTTCAAGAATAAAATAGGGCAAAAGACTAAAATCACGACTTAAAATATACATAATCAACGGATTAGAAATTATTATAGAAAATAAAAAAAGGTGAACGAGAGTTCACCTTTTTTTGCCCCAAATCTACCATGAACTTAACCTACTTATGTTATGGTAAATCTAATGTATATGTATTTTGTGTAATGCTTATAAATAATAGACGAAATGCATTTTTTTTAGTTTAAATGCATTTTTTATAGATGAAATACCACAAAATAAAGTTATAGCTAATACGCTCTTTCTTTCTTTCCTTCATAATAATTCATGAATGCTCGGTTAACAACTCTATTGCCTCCAGCTGTAGGATAGTTGCCTGTGAAATACCAATCGCCTAAATTTTTTGGACAGGCTTTGTGTAAATTTTCCACAGATTGAAAAATAATTTTCACATCAGCGTTTACTGTATTATTGGTTAACAACTCTGAGATTTTATCAGAAACTTGTTCATCTGTAAACGGAAAGTAAATTTCTTTAACATAATTTTTTACGTCTTTATCTTTTAAACTTACCTGTGCTTTACATTTATTATAAACAGTTTCTACAATATCATATTTATCAATATCTTTTAAAAGTTCTAGTGCTGCTTTAAAAGCAATAAGGCTTTCTAGGTTTGCCATATCTATACCATAACAGTCTGGATAACGAATTTGAGGTGCCGAAGAAACTATTACAATTTTTTTAGGGTTAAGTCTATCCAGCATTTTTAAGATGCTCATTCTTAAAGTTGTGCCACGAACTATACTGTCATCAATAATAACTAAATTGTCATTAGGTTTAATCACACCATAAGTAACATCATAAACATGCGCTACCAAATCGTCTCGGCTACTATCTTCTGTAATAAATGTTCGCAGCTTAACATCTTTGATTGCTATTTTTTCTATTCGAGGATGTTCAGATAAAATCTCTGTAACTTTCTCTGCGGATAAAGAACGCTTTCCTTTCAAAATAGCATTGGTTTTCATTTTGTTTAAATGGTCTTCAACGGTTTCGATCATTCCAAAAAAAGAAGTTTCAGCCGTATTTGGGATATATGAAAACACAGAATTTTTAATATCATAATTAATCGATTCTAAAACTTTAGGCATAATTAGTTTTCCAAGTAATTTTAGCTCTTTGTAGATTTCAGCATCACTACCTCTGGAAAAATAAATACGTTCAAAAGAACATGCTTTTCTTTCTAAAGGTTTTAAAATATGTTTTATAGAAGTTTCTCCAGATTTTTTTGTAATTAAAGCACAACCAGGATCTAATTCTTTTACATCATTAAAATCTACATTAAAAACGGTTTGTATTACTGGACGCTCTGAAGCCACAACAACAACCTCTTCATCTATATAATAATAAGTTGGACGAATTCCCGCAGGATCTCGCATTACAAATGAATCTCCATGACCCAAAAGACCGGCAATTGCATAGCCACCATCCCAATTTTTGGATGCCTTTTTTAGAATTTTATCTAGCTTTAATCTCTCTGCAATAAGTGGTGAACATTCATTTTTGCTATAGCCTTCTTTTTTTAATGCTTTATATATTTTACTTACAGAGTCATCTAAAAAATGACCTATTTTTTCCATAATAGTTATGGTGTCCGTGTATTCTTTTGGATGCTGTCCTAACTCAACTAGATTTTTAAATAATTCTTTAACATTTGTCATATTAAAATTTCCAGCTAAAATCAAGTTTCTATGCATCCAGTTGTTTTGCCTTAAAAAAGGATGCACACTTTCTACGCTATTTTTACCAAAGGTGCCATAACGTACATGACCTAAAAGCAACTCGCCAATATATGGAATGTATTTTTTTTGAAATTCAGCATTGTTAGAATATTCAGGATGTTCGGTAAGTTCTTTGTTAATTCTGTCGTTTATTTGAGAGAATATATCTTGAATAGGTTGTTGTGCTATTGAACGCACTCTGCTTATATAACGTTCGCCTGGTTGGGTGTCTAATTTAATACTTGCAAAACCAGCTCCATCCTGGCCACGATTATGCTGCTTCTCCATCATTAAGTACATTTTATTTACACCATAAAATGCACTGCCATATTTTTTTTTGTAATATTCTAATGGTTTTAAAAGACGTATGAGTGCAATTCCGCATTCATGTTTTAAAGCATCGCTCATTATTTTTATTGTATAGATTCCGAAACCAATTCGGAATGACAAATTATTGAAACCTTAAAGCAAGCATTAAGGAATTTTGTTTACGTTAATTCTATTTCAAATTGCGTTAAGTTTTTAAACTGCAGTAATCGCTTTTGTACTTCTTCGTTCGATAGATTTTCCATGCGCTCTGTACCAAATTTTTCTACACAAAATGAGGCCAAGGTTGAGCCGTAAATAATAGCTTTTTTCATGCTTTCAAAAGAGGTGTCTCCTGTTTGGGCAATATAGCCAGCAAATCCTCCTGCAAAAGTATCTCCAGCACCAGTTGGATCAAATACTTCTTCAAGTGGTAATGCAGGTGCATAAAACACATTATCATTATTAAATAACAAAGCACCATGTTCCCCTTTTTTTATCACAACATATTTTGGACCCATTTCATGAATCTTTCTTGCAGCTACAACTAGCGAATATTCTCCAGTAAGCTGTCTAGCCTCTTCATCATTAATGGCAATAACGTCTATTTTTTTAATAACCTTATATAAATCTTCCAAAGCATTATCCATCCAAAAATTCATGGTGTCTAAGATCACCATTTTGGGTTTAACTACCATTTGTTCTATAACACTTAATTGTGTTAGAGGATGCAAATTGCCTAACATTACAATTTCAGTATTTCTGTAACTTTCGGGAACTATTGGATTAAAATCTGCTAAAACATTTAAATCGGTTACAAGAGTATCGCGAGAATTCATATCGTTATGATATTTCCCTTTCCAGAAGAATGTTTTGCCTTCTTTTACAATTTCTACTCCTGAAATATCAATGTTTTTATTTGATAATAAATCTAAATATTCTTGTGGGAAATCGCCACCTACAACTGAAACTATAGATACGTCAATATTAAATAGAGATGCTGCTAAACCTATAAAAGTAGCTGCTCCACCAAGTATTTTATCGGTTTTCCCGAATGGCGTTTCAATAGCATCAAAAGCTACTGTGCCAACAATTACTAATTTACTCATAAAGAGAGTTAAGAATCCAGTGCAAACTTACATAATTTTTCTTCCGAATAAAAGCAACATAATCACTTCTATTTTCTTCCAAAATCTGCAGGAATTTCTCCCCAAGCTTTGGTTTCCCATTTCATTATAGTTGTAGAATATGTATTCTCTTTAAGCCATATTAAAGCTCTCTCAACCAAATCAAAAACAGGTTTGTTTTTTTCGTTACGCGCTAATTTTGTATTGCAAGATTTCTTTTTCACCCAACTCATAGCAGTTTTAGAATCTGTATAAATTATTCGATTGCTATTATTCTTTTTCAATAGTGCTAATCCATGAACTAATGCAAGAAATTCTCCAATATTATTTGTTCCTTCTTTAAAAGGACCTTGTTTAAAAAGCTCTTTTTTCGTTTTAGTATCTACACCACGATATTCCATTTTCCCTGGATTTCCACTTGATGCTGCATCAACCGAAATGGAATTATAATTTGGTTGTCCAATTATATCAAGTTGAGTTTTACTTAACTCGCTTTTAAATTTGGTTTTACTTATATAATCTCTATAGTTACCTTTTAATGCTTTTTTTGCAGTTTCAAAAGTTAAGAACGATTTGTATTGTGCACCTTGAAAGTCTTTTATTTGCGCTTTGCAATCTTCCCAAGTTTCAAAAACACCAGTATTGTGCCCTTTCCAAACGGTATAATATTTTTTCTTTTTTTTCTTTGCCATTTTTGTTATTTCAACTAAAGCGGAAAACTTTATTATTTTAAACTGAATTATTCTTCAGGGAACAATAGTGTTTCAGCCACTTTAGGAAAATATTCCATTTCTAATTTATGAATTTTTTGAGCTAGATCATCGGCGGAATCTGACTCATCAACATTACATTTTGCCTGAAAGATAATTGCCCCTTCATCATAACTTTCGTTTACATAGTGAATTGTAATTCCGCTTTCAGTTTCTTTATTATTAACAACAGCTTCGTGCACATGCTTTCCATACATGCCTTTGCCTCCATATTTTGGCAATAATGCAGGATGAATATTAATGACCTTATTTGAAAATTCATTTAAAATGGTTTCTGGAAATTTCCATAAAAAGCCAGCTAAAATTATAAGATCTGGATTGTTATTTTTAACTAGGGTTAATACGCGAGATGTTTCATAAAAATTAACCCTGTTAAACGATAAGCAGTTAACATTTAAGCTGTTACAGCGATTAATAACTTTAGCATTTGGATTGTTAGTTAAAACTAGAACAACAGAAGCATTATCTCTTTTATGAAAAAAGGTTATTAAATTTTCAGCATTTGTTCCAGATCCAGAAGCAAAAATTACAATATGTTTCATCTGTTCATTTCTATTTTCAGATTACTGACAGATGTAATTCGTAAAACTAAACAAGAATCTACTTTAATTTTTTCTAAACTCATTTCATCTACAAATTATAAAGTTAAATAGTTCAAACAAAAAAAAGAATTATTATTAACAATTAGAAGGTAAATTACTATTACTTATTTTATTATTATTAAATAATAACCACATTTTTCTGGTAAAGGTGAGTTTTAAAATAAAGTTTTTTATTTTTGCCATCTAATTAAAACTTAAAATTAAAAGATTATGTCAGACATTGCATCAAGAGTTAAAGCGATTATCGTAGACAAATTAGGAGTTGATGAAAACGAAGTTGTAACTGAAGCCAGCTTCACAAACGATTTAGGAGCAGATTCATTAGATACTGTTGAGTTAATAATGGAGTTTGAAAAAGAATTTGATATTCAAATCCCAGACGATCAAGCTGAAAACATCGGAACAGTAGGTCAAGCGATATCATATATTGAAGACGCAAAATAAGCAACCTTTTTTATGGAGTTAAAGCGAGTCGTAGTTACTGGGTTAGGTGCGCTTACGCCAATAGGAAATACCAAAGACGAATATTGGGAAAGCCTCATTAGTGGCAAAAGTGGTGCTGCACCTATCACACATTTTGATACCGAAAAGTTCAAAACTAAATTCGCTTGTGAAATAAAAAACTTTAACGTTACCGATTTTCTTAATAGAAAAGATGCTCGCAAAATGGATAAGTTTGCTCAATATGCAATGGTAGCTTCAGACGAAGCCATTGCAGATGCAAACCTAAATTTAGACGAAGTAAATAAATTAAGAGTTGGTGTTATTTGGGGAGCAGGTATTGGCGGATTAGAAACTTTCCAGACCGAATTTTTAAACTTTGCAGAAGGTGATGGAACACCAAGATTTAATCCATTCTTTATACCTAAAATGATTGCAGATATTGCACCAGCAAACATTTCTATAAAGCACGGCTTTATGGGACCAAATTACACGACAGTTTCAGCATGTGCTTCGGCAGCTAATGCAATGTGTGATGCCTTAAACTATATACGTTTAGGACATTGTGATGTTGTAGTTACTGGAGGAAGTGAAGCAGCTGTGACTATTGCAGGAATGGGTGGATTTAACGCTATGCATGCATTATCAACCAGAAATGAAAATCCTGAAACAGCATCTCGACCATTTGATGCGACCAGAGATGGTTTTGTGCTTGGAGAAGGCTCAGGAGCACTAATATTAGAAGAATATGAATATGCCAAGGCAAGAGGAGCAATAATATATGCAGAGCTTGTTGGAGCAGGATTATCTTCTGATGCTTATCACATGACAGCTCCTCATCCTGAAGGCATTGGTGTAAGAGTTGTAATGCAAAATTGTTTAGAAAATGCAGGACTAAAACCAGAAGATGTAGATGCTATTAATACTCATGGAACATCAACACCTTTAGGTGATGTTGCAGAGTTAAAGGCAATATCTGAAGTATTTGGGAGTCATGCAAAAAACATAAATATTAATTCAACAAAATCTATGACAGGGCACTTATTAGGTGCTGCTGGAGCAATTGAGGCTATCTCTTCAATTTTATCTATACAGCATGGTATAATCCCACCAACAATTAATCACACTACGGTTGATGAAAACATGGATCCGGAATTAAATTTAACTCTAAATAAGGCTCAAAAAAGAAACGTAAAAGTTGCTATGAGTAATACCTTTGGATTTGGTGGTCACAATGCCTGTGTATTATTTAAAAAAATAGATTAAATCCTGAATGAAAGACATTCGTAACATATTAAATTCCCGTTCTAAGCGTAACGGGAATTTTTTTGTACAATTAAAAAAAATCTTAAAGTTTAGACCAAAAAAAATAGAATTCTACCAAAAAGCTTTTACGCATAGATCTATGAATAAACGCGACAAAGACGGAACTCCTATAAATTATGAACGCCTTGAATTTGTTGGTGATGCTATGGTTAGTTCTATAATAGCCACACATTTGTTTAATGAAGTTCCGCAAGGAGATGAAGGCTATTTAACCAAAATGCGATCAAAAATTGTAAGTAGAGAGCATTTAAACGAACTTGGTAAAGAACTTAAGCTTATAGATTTTGTAGAGAGTAAAATCCCTAAAAGTAATTTTGGGAATAATATTCATGGTAATTTATTTGAAGCTTTAGTAGGAGCTATTTTTCTCGACAGAGGATATGCCTATTGTGAAAAATTTATTTACGATAAAGTTATTATTCCTCATGTTGACATTGCACAACTGGAAGGCAAAGTAATTAGCTATAAAAGCTTATTAATAGAATGGTGTCAAAAAGAAAAAAAGACCTTTAATTATAATGTCTATGAAGATACAGGGAATGACGATATGAGACATTTTTCTGTAAAATTGTCAATAGATAAAAAAGTAATCTCAAAAGCCAGAGCAACTTCAAAAAAGAAAGCTGAAGAAAAAGCTTCAAAAAGAGCGTTTTTTGCTTTCCAAAGGGAAATTTCAAAAGCTTTTTAAAGTTTACAATAATAGCAGTTTCACTATAATGTTTACGTAATATTTACGATTAAGAATACTAAAACAGTTATCAAAATATAACTGTAATGTACTATATTTACAGCTCATAATTTATTAATTATGGCATTACATAAACTGCTTGTAGATGATTATAGTGATGATGGTTATTCATTAATGGCAATTCATTGTACCATAGAAGATTATCGTGTAGCTTATCTTTTAAACCAACATTTGAACATTAATTTAGTTAGAAAGTCTCAAGATTTAGATTTTAAATATATTGCCGCTTCGTATTCAATTTATGAGTGGGAAGATAAAAACCAGCTTATGACATGGAATTTGGTATCCAATGTTTGCAAAAAAGAAGAGGATAGTTTAACAAGTACAGGCTCTTTATTTAAGTCTCAAAATAAAATTATTAGAAGCCATAACTTAATTCCAGAATTTAAAAAGGTAAATTATTTTTTAAAAATTGATAACGACGGAAGCTTTATTAACGAAAAAACCTTAATACATAAAATACAAGAAATACCACAGATTGTAGCTGTTTATAGTATAGAAGTATCTTTGCTAAAATCTAAAGACAATTTAATATTTAATTAATGGCGAATAAAAGAAAAAAAACCAAGATAGTTGCCACATTAGGACCAGCAACAAATTCTAAAGAGATACTAAAAGAAATGCTTGATGAAGGTGTAGATGTGTTTCGAATTAATTTTTCCCATGCAAATTACGAAGATGTTAAAAACAGGATTAGAATAATTAGAGAATTAAATGAAGAATTTGGATATAATGCTGCTATTTTAGGAGATCTTCAAGGACCAAAAATTAGAGTTGGTGTTATGGATCACGAAGTAGTTCTTAATGAAGGAGATGAAATTACATTCGTTACTGGAAAAGAGTTTAAAGGCAACAAGAACAAAATTTACATGAATTATAATAGTTTTCCTGAAGATGTAAAACTAGGAGAACAGATTCTTTTAGATGATGGAAAATTAATTTTTGAAGTTTTAAAAACAGATAAAAAAAGTGAAGTATTATCCAAAGTAGTTCAAGGAGGACCTTTAAAATCGAGAAAAGGAGTAAATCTCCCAAACACAAATATTTCTCAACCAGCATTAACAAAAAAAGATATAGAGGATGCTATTTTTGCAATAGGATTAAAAGTAGATTGGATTGCTCTATCGTTTGTACGTGATGCTGAAGATTTAATGCAGTTGCAAGAAATTATTAAAAAACATAGCGATCATAAAATTCCTATTATTGCAAAAATAGAAAAACCAGAAGCAGTTAAAAACATCGATAAAATAGTTGCCTATTGCGACGGATTAATGGTAGCACGTGGCGATTTAGGTGTTGAAATTCCGGCTGAAGAAGTTCCTCTTATTCAAAAGCAATTAGTATTAAGAGCAAAGCGAGCTAGAATTCCTGTAATTATTGCAACACAAATGATGGAATCTATGATTAATAGTTTAACTCCAACTAGAGCTGAGGTTAATGATGTTGCAAATTCTGTTATGGATGGCGCAGATGCTGTAATGCTATCAGGAGAAACATCTGTTGGGAGTTATCCAGTTCAAGTTATAAAACAAATGGCAAGCATTGTAAGAAGTGTAGAAGATTCACCTCTTATAAAAGTACCTCAAACGCCGCCACATATTCGCACTAATCGTTACATTACAAAATCAATTTGTTATCATGCAGCTAATATGGCGAACGAGATTAGTGCTAAAGCCATTTCAACCTTAACAAATAGTGGTTATACAGCATTTCAAATTTCTGCTTGGCGACCAGATGCACATATTTTGGTTTTCACATCTAATAAACGCATTTTAACACAGCTTAATTTACTTTGGGGAGTAAAAGCATTTTATTACGAAAAGTTTGTTAGTACAGACGAAACTATTGAAGATGTAAATGCCATTGCTTGTAAAAAAGGGTATCTGGAAACAGGAGATATGCTAGTTAGTCTTGCGGCAATGCCAATTAAAGATAAAGGAATGGTAAACACTTTGCGCGTCACCGAAATTACTAATTGTAGGTTATAATTAAAAATCAAACTTTAGCTGCACACTTATACTTGTTTGCTCTGGTTTTTTAGCTTTTTCTGTATTTAAATTTGAGAGAGAAATACCAAGCAGCCTAACAGAATTATTCAGCTTTTCTTGATACAATAAATTTTTTGCAGTTTCTAAAATTATAGCTTTATCATTAATAAAATAAGACAAAGTTTTGCTTCTTGTCTGCAATGTAAAGTCGCTATATTTTATTTTAAGAGTTATTGTTCTTCCAGCTACCTTACTTTTTTCTAAACGATGTGAAACTTCTTCGGCAATAAGATTTAGTTTCTCCATCATAAAGATTTCGCTCGATAAGTTTTCATTAAAAGTACGTTCGGCAGCAAGAGATTTTCGAATTCTATGAGACTTCACTTCACTATTATGAATGCCTCTTACAACATAGTAATAGTACTTGCCAGATTTTCCAAAATTTTTAGACAAGAACTCTAATGATTTTGATTTTAACTCTTTTCCTGTAAAAACTCCAAGCTGATACATTTTTTCTGCAGTTACTTTACCTATACCATAAAATTTTCGAATATCCAGATTTTCCAAAAAGGGAATAACCTCTTCAGGATTAACTGTTTTTTGTCCATTGGGTTTGTTATAATCGCTAGCAACTTTAGCAATAAATTTATTTACACTTATTCCAGCTGAAGCAGTTAAACCAACTTCTTTAAAAATACGCTCTCTAATGTCGCGAGCAAGAAGAGTTGCACTCGGATTTCCTTTTTTGTTTTCGGTAACATCAAGATAAGCTTCATCAAGAGAAAGCGGTTCTACCATGTTGGTATAATCATAAAAAATATTTCTAACTTTTTGAGAAATTTCTTTATAGCGACTAAATCTTGGACGCACAAAAATAAGTTCAGGACAATTTAATTTAGCCAAAACACTACTCATAGCACTACGAACACCAAACTTTCGAGCTTCATAACTGGCAGCACTTACAACACCACGTTTACTACTTCCGCCAACAGCAATAGGTTTACCTTTAAGTTCTGGATTATCCATTTGCTCTACAGAAGCAAAAAACGCATCCATATCTACATGAATAATTTTTCGAATTGGTAAATCGTTTTGCATAATGTAAATTTATAAATTCCTGCTAAAGCAGGAATCTTATTATCTTTGAAATAATTTTAATAATTAATAAGGTTTTTTCCGAGAGTTCGGGATTGTGAAAAATAAAAAAGATTCCCACTTTCGTGGGAAATACTATGATAGAAATAGAACGTAAATTTTTAGTGATTTCCGAAGCATTTAAACCTGAAGCATTTAATAAAACGCGAATTATTCAAGGATTTTTAAATACAGATAAAGAGCGAACTGTTAGAGTTAGGATAAAAGGAGAAAGAGGATTTTTAACTGTAAAAGGAAAATCAACTAACGATGGATTATCACGTTTTGAATGGGAAAAAGAAATTTCTAAAACTGATGCAGAAGCCTTATTAAAATTGTGCGAGAAAGGAAGTATTGATAAACTACGATATGAAGTAAAAGTAGATAAGCATATTTTTGAAATAGATGAATTTTTTGGAGATAATGAAGGCTTAATTATAGCAGAAGTCGAATTAAACTGTAAAGATGAAGAGTTTAAAAAGCCAGATTGGTTAGGAGAAGAAGTCACAGGACAAATTAAATATTACAATTCACAATTATGCAAAAAACCATTTCAATTTTGGGATAAATAAACGGTTTTTATAATTCGCCTAATTCATATTCACGTTCTACTTTGCATATTTTTACATTATACCAACTATACCAATTTTCTTTCCCTTTTTTTTGTGCAACTAAATGATCGGAATTCTGTTTCCAGTTTTTAATAGCCTCTAAACTTTTCCAATAACTAACAGTAATTCCTATTTCATTTCTTGCGCTTTCCAAGCCCAGAAATCCTTCTTGTTGTTTAGCTAATTCCTTCATTTCCTCTGACATTTCAGAATAACCTTCAATATTTTTAGTTTCTTTAGATGTAAATATTACTGCATAATAAGGTAATTTCATTATTCTTTTTTTTTACTAATATAGAACTTTATCATCATTGTTCTCACAGAATACTTATATTTAAAACGTGAATTTTTTTGTAAAAAATATTAATAAAATAACAGTCCTTTTAATTTGTTTTTTAGCGTCCAAAACTCAAGCGCAGTTAGGATTTTGTAACGGAAATTCAGGAGATCCAATAGTTGAAGAAACATTTGGTACAGGAACTACAAATGGGCCACAATTACCTGCTGGAACAACGACTTATAATTTTACAACTGGCGCTCCAGATGATGGCGATTATACAATATCAAGTTCAACAGCCTATTTTGATTGGCATGATATCTCGGATCATACACCTAATGATACTAACGGAAAAAGTTTAATTGTTAATGCCGATTTTACTGCTGGAGAGTTTTATAGAACAACAATTTCTGGACTTTGCGAAAACACATCATACGAATTTTCATCTTGGTTAATTAATTTACTTCCAAGTTCGGGTTGTGGAGGAGGAGGAATTCCTATAAATGTGAGGTTTGAAATTTGGGATAATACAGACACTAATCCATTAGCATCAGGAGACACAGGAGATATTTTTGCAAGTGCTACACCAATTTGGCAAGAGTATGGTTTAGTGTTTCAAACCTTACCAAGCCAAACCTCTATAATTCTTAAAATGATTAATAATGGCGTTGGAGGTTGTGGAAATGACTTAGCAATTGATGATATTGTATTTAAAACATGTGGAGATTTTATCACCATTACAGACAATCTATACAGTACAAATGTTTCAATTTGTGAAGACCAAACTCCCTTTTCAACAGTTCTTATTGCAAATCCAGATTTTTCAATTTATACTACACATGTATATCAGTGGCAGGAAAGTACGGATGGAATTAATTGGTCAGATATTCCAGGTGAAACGAATCAAACTTTTGCAACTCCAGCGTTAATAAATTCAACTTATTATAGAGTTAAAGTTGCAGAAGACGCTATTAATTTATCAAATCCATTATGCAATTCATTATCTGAAGTTTTTGAAATTATTATAGTTCCCAAACCAAATTCACCTGTAAGCAATGGCGATGTTATAAACTGTGATAATGAAACCCAGCCTGTTTCTGTAACTGTTCCAAACGATGTCATTGTTAATTGGTATGATGCGGCTAATGGAGGGAATTTATTACTGCAAAACAATACATCTTTTCAACCCAATACAGCAGGAGTTTATTATGCAGAGGCTGTATCGAATGTTGCTAATTGTATTTCAGATTTTAGGACTGCAGTAACTATAGATTTCTACCAATCACCATTTGTATTTGATGAAGACCTTACATTTTGCGAAAATGAACAAATTACTTTATTCTCTAATGTGGTTAATGTAACATATTCTTGGAATACAGGAGAAATCACTTCAGAAATAACAGTAGATGCACCTGGAATATACACAGTTGAGGTCACTAATAGCAATGATTGCTCTAGCATTAAAACAATTACGCTAACTCAAATTGACGCACCAATAATTGACAACATAAATTCAGAAGGATTTTCTATAATTGTAACCACTTTAAATTCAGGTGATTTCGAATATTCTTTAAATGGAATTTTATATCAATTAAGCAATACTTTTTTAGCAGTTGAAGGAGGAAAATACACAGTTTATGTTAGAGAAAGAAATGGCTGTGGAATTGTAACACAAGATATTTTACACTTTGTAATACCTATATTTTTCACACCAAATGGTGACAATAAAAATGACAGCTTCGATCTAAAAGGGATTGAATATTTCAGCACTTCTGAAGTATTTATTTTTGATCGATATGGTAAACTGCTTAAAAGCTCTAAAAACTCAAGATTTGCTTGGGACGGAACATTTAATAACAACCCATTGCCAACATCAGATTATTGGTATGTTATTAAAATTGATGGCACAGAGTTTAGAGGACATTTTACGTTAAAGAGATAACATTTTACTCTTTATAAATTTTAACTTCCAATTCGCCTTTATCATTCATAGTTGCTCTGTACATACCTGCTGTATTAAATTCAGCAACCATATTTCCGTATTTATCTACTGCAACAATGCCACCATCACCACCAAGTTCAGGCAGTTTTTTCTGAATCACTTCTTGAGCAGCTTCTTTTAAACTTAATCCTTTGTACTCCATTAATGCAGAAATATCATGAGCAACCATAGCACGAATAAAATATTCGCCCCAACCTGTACTCGAAACTGCACAAGTTGCATTATTTGCATAAGTTCCTGCACCAATTATTGGCGAATCGCCAATTCTTCCCCAGCGTTTGTTTGTCATTCCTCCTGTGGAAGTCCCAGCAGCAAGATTGCCTTCTTTGTCAAGAGCTGCACATCCAACAGTTCCAAATTTTGAGGCTTTAATATCTGCATCGTAAAAAGCAGTTTTATTTTTATTATCTAATTCCGTTTTTTCTTTAACTTTTTG
>QMOV01000039.1 GCA_003650305.1 Bacteroidota bacterium
AATAATGGGAAGATGCCCATTAACAAAAAGGCTCCTGCAATACCTCCCATTAAAAGTATTCTTTCATAGGATGTTCCATATTGATAAAACCGTTCTTGGCTTACATATTTTAAATACGCAGTTAATTGAAGCGTCTCTGCTTCTGTAATTAAGTGATTTTGATATGAGATTTTCATTTGAGGGAAAGGGAGCCCAGTAATCATAGCTTGAATACCAATTTTATTAAGCCTGTCATAAGCGTCTGATAAATCAACTGCTAATGCACCTCCCGCAATTATATTATCGTCTTTGACATGATGACAAGAGATACATGAAGGACCTTCGTTTTTAAATTTTTGTACGCCAGTAAATAAATCTCTTCCTATCATTATCTCTTCTTTTGTAGGCTTAAAAGGTAATTCTACTTCTTCTGGTTCAGATACTGCTAAATCAGTTTTAGAGGGGCTTACTCTCTTTATATATTCATATAAAGCATCTATTTCAGCGTCAGAAAATATTTGATCAGGCATTATAATTTTATTATATTCTTCAAATATTTTTATTGCTTCTAAATCGCCACTGTTAATTAATGATTGGGATGAAGTAACAAATTTTTTAAACCATTCTTTAGAACGTTTCTCATGGATATTGGCCAATCCTGGACCGATGAGTTTTTTAGTGGTAGTTTGATGGCATGCGGCACAAGTAGATTTAAAAAGACTTTCTCCGTCTTGAGCTTGCAATGAAAAACCTGAAAATAAAATGAAAATAAATAAAAGCGAAGTTGATGTTTTATTAACCATTGTTATAATAGATTAAAATAGTTATGTAACATAATATTACAGGGCAAATTTAATAAATGTTGTCGTGAAAAAACTGACATTTATCAGATTTGGGGCAATTTATATTAATTCTAAATAAAAAAGACATTTTTGTCTTTTAATATTAATATTTTGTATATTTAAAATCAACTAATCATAAATATATTTAATAATGGATAAGTTAAATACAATTACGGAGACAATGGACGCTAAAACAAATATTGGATATGCTTTAATTAGAATTTTTTTAGGAATTGCTTTGTCAGTAAGAGGATGGATGATATTATCTAACCCAGATTTTATAATTAAAATGGGTCTGGATAGAGAATACTATATGTGGATATCATTAATTGGAATGACACATTTGTTCGGAGGCATACTATTATGCATTGGATTTTTTACACGTTTGGGGGCTTTTATACAAATACCCATATTGATTAGTGCTAGTTTTTTCGTTTATGAACATACGAAACTTATGATGGGAGGACAATCTGTTGAACTGGCTATTCTAGTTTTAGTTTTACTCTGTATTTATTTTGTTTTTGGTCCGGGAACTTTATCTTTAAGGAATTATTTAGCTAAAAAATCAAAACTATATTTCTAAAAAAAGTATGAGTGGTTTTCATATTTTATATTGCAACTTTTGAACAGTTTTTGTTTTATAACATTAAATAAATATATACCAGTTGTGCATTATAATTTGATTATCAAACAATTAAATATAATGAACAACTTTCATGAAAATTACATGAAAATTTAAACATATCTACTATCATACTTTTAACTTTATGAAATGAAAAAAAGCTTGGTATGCCTTGAACATTATTATCCTTTGGATTAACAATATTTAAAATTCCTTGAAAGCCACCATCAATAATATTCTTTACTATTTTTCCTCCTGGCTTAGTTATATTGTTTGATCCACCAATTATTACTATACTCTTCGGATTTATTAGTTGCTCATTAAGCATAATTGTGTCTTTTTATTTTGCAAAATTATACCTAATTAAATAAAAATCAACTAAATAAAAGATGAATTTGTATTTTACTTTTTTTATAATAAATTACTATGTTTTTTTCAGTAATATTGGTACTAAATGGTATATTTGTTTCTTGAAATTTAAGTTATTTTAAACACATAAAGAGTTCTATTGAATTCTAAATGTATAACAATATGTTTAAAGATTTTACTCTTTAATAATGCCTAAAAAAGCAAATATTTTAATAATTTCAGTTTTAATTACCCTATTTAGTGTTTACAATATTTTTATTTATACTTCTCAAGATTGTAAGCAACCTATAAAATTATCAATAAAAGCCTCTAAAGGGCAACAATTATGGCAAAACAACAACTGTTGGTCTTGCCATCAAGTGTATGGTCTAGGAGGTTATTTAGGACCAGATTTAACTAATGTTTATTCTTCGCCAAATAAAGGCGAAAGTTATATTAAGGCGTTCTTAAATAGTGGTGTCAAAACAATGCCTAAATTCAATTTTTCTGAAGAAGAAAAAGATGCTATCGTATTGTATTTAAAACACATTGATAGTACTGGATATTTCCCAAATTATGATGCTAATTTACACAAAACAGGTTGGGTAGAACTAAAGTATAAAAATGAAAAATAAAACGGCATTGTTTTTTTTAGCAGGAGCATTATTTGCACTAATTGTAGGTGTCCTTTTTGGATTATTAGCATCGTTGCAATATATTATTCCAGAGTTTTTAAAGGAGTATATTCCGTTTAACAAAATGCGTCCTTTTCATGTAACTACAGTTGTTTCGTGGATTATACTTTGTGCTACAGGTAGCATATACTTTTTTATTACTCGTATAGAAATGCTAAAACTATTTTCGGCTAAACTTGCTAAATTTCATTTTATTATTTTTCTGCTTACTGGTTTGGGTATTTATATATCTTTTTTAACTGGTAAAATGGAAGGCAGAGAATATTTGGCTTATTCCCCAATTCTTGCCATTCCTATTCTAATAGGATGGATATTTTTTGGCATAAATTATTTTAAAACTATTATAAAAAATGTTTCCAATTGGCCAGTTTATTATTGGATGTGGGGAACTGGAATTGTATTTATGATTTATCATTTATGCGAAGCGCATTTATGGGTATTCCCTTATTTTAAAGATTATATTGTTAGAGATATTTCTGTACAATGGAAATCGTATGGCTCATTTGTTGGTTCATGGAATATGTTAGTTTATGGTATTGCCATTTATATAATGTCTAAAATTAAAAGCGATAGTGCTTTGGCAAGAGGAAAAACAGTTTTTTTCTTTTATTTTTTAGGACTAACAAACTTAATGTTTGGTTGGGCTCACCATACTTATTTAATTCCGATAGAACCTTGGATTCGTTATGTGGCTTATGGAATAAGCATGACAGAATGGGTAGTTTTAATCCATATTATTTATTGTTGGAAAAAGTCTTTGAACAAAGAAGAAAAACAGAGTTATTGTATGGCATACAAGTTTTTAATTACTGCAGATTTTTGGATATTTTTAAACTTGATACTTGCAATATTATTCTCTATTCCTGCAATTAACTTTTTTACTCACGGAACACATATTACTGTAGCACACTCTATGGGAACAACTATAGGAATAAACTCGACAATATTATTGGCTTCTGTGTTTTTTATTGTTTCTAAAATAAATCCCGATTTTAATATCAATCAGTTTTTAATTAAAAAAGGACATTTTCTATTTAAGGTTTCTCTATTCTTTTTTTGGTGTTCTTTACTTCTTGCTGGAATTAAAAAAAGTTATTGGATGTACTTTTCTGAAAATATCCTTTTTTCAGAAATGCAAAACTCTTTGTATTATGTTTATGTTGGTATTTTTGTTTTTGGATTTGGGTTAGCTGTTTCAATTGTAATGTTAAGTACGCCTCTAATAAAAACAGTTTTTCAATATATTTTTGCAAATAAAAATTACTCATAAACATTGTAATTTTTCAAACTTATTGCCTTTCCAGAACGTTTAATATCTTCAGCAAATTGAGATATTGATTTTCCTTTAAAGTCTTCTAATAATTTTTCTTTAAAGTTAGAAACTATATGATGTACAGGACAAGGATTTTTGTCTGAACATTTTGATAAGCCCAAAAAACATTGATCGAATTTTGTTTCTCCTTTAATACTAACAATTATATCCCAAATGGTATTCTCTTTATTTTTTTTGGTTAAATAAAAACCGCCATTTGGCCCTTTTGATGATGACACCAATTTGTCCCTTGTGAGTTGCTGCAATAATTTAGCAACAAACGGTTGTGGTGATTCTAATTTATCCGCTATTTCAGTTGCTCCTATTTTGGTTTTATCATTGCTATAGATTGCTAAAAAAAGCACTGATCGAATAGCATATTTATTGGCACTAGATAACATAAGTGATTATATTTATTTCAAAAATAATAAATTAAAGAATAAGATACTTTATTTCGCAAATGATTTTAAATGGCGCTATTTTTTTCTAAGGCAATTGCTTTTGGAAATAAAATATTGTTTTCTAAATGAATATGTTGGTGTAAATCTTTTTCAAATTCTTCTAAAGCACCATAAAGCGCCCTAAAAGTATTGCAAGCTTCTTCAGGAGGTGTATAATTATTGCTCAATTTTGCTATGGTTTTAAAAATATCTCCAACATTTTCATGCTCTTGCTCCATCATTTGTATAGGATTGTTTACAGTTCCGAATGGAGGTTGTGGTAAAACACTACCTTCTTTTTCAGCTTTAACTAATTGCTTAATAAATGGGAAAAGAATGAGTTCTTCCTTTTTCATGTGTGCAGTGAGTTCGCCAGCAACCTCTTGAAATAGTTTATTTATTTTTAGCACTTCGGTATAATGATGTCCATGTACTGCGGCTACTTTATCGGAATATTGAAGTATAATAGGCAAACTTTCTTGTACGTAAGTATGATGGATATTGACTATATGATCAATTAAGAATTCTAAATCCCAGCTATTGTAATCATAAGTTCTACTAGATACTTTATCTATTGCTAATAGTTCTTTTTCTAAAGTTTTATAATCTACACTATATTTAGCACAGGCTTTTTCTATGGTAATTCCTCCACCACAGCAAAAATCTATGCCGTGTTTTTTAAAAACGTGAGCAGCTTTAATATTTTTAGTTACAACATCTGCTACAGTAATATTTTCATTTATATTCATAATTTTTCTTTTTTAGAAGTACAAAAATACAAAAAAGATATTTTAGTCTTTTATTATTTTTTGCAAAATATAGAAGTTATCTTTTAAGTTAAATAAAAAAAACGCTCTCCCAAAAAACTATAGGAGAGCGTCTGAAATATTAATTTGAAGCAAAAATTATTTATTTCCAAGCATTAAGAGCTCGTTACAAACTACTTCTGTAACATAACGTTTTTCGCCTTCTTTGGTTTCGTAACTTCTAGAAGTTAGTTTGCCTTCAATAGCAACTTCTTTACCTTTTGTGACGTATTTCTCGATAATCTCTGCAGTTTTTCCCCAAGCAATAACATTGTGCCATTGCGTGTCTGTTACTTTTTCTCCGCTTGCATTTTTATAGCTTTCGTTTGTTGCAATAGAAAATTTCGCTAATGTTTTTCCTGATTCAAGATTGATAATTTCTGGATCGTTTCCTAAATTTCCAATCAACTGTACTTTGTTTCTAAGTGTGTTCATAATTTTAAATTTTTAATGTTAAACAGTTAATACTATCGAGTTCTTATGTTTCGACACTGCAAATATGAAACAGCTTCCAAATGTTATTCGGTTATTAAGTATTTAAATTCGTTTGTAAATGTTTGTAGTCGTTTGTAAACGAATATAATTTTTGTATATTGGCATCTATATACAAAAGGGGACAAGAGTAAATTATGATAAAACTAATTGGCATTCCATTTGATGAAAACTCTTCTTATTTAAAAGGTTCAGCATTGGCACCTTTAAAAATTAGATCAATGGATTCTGATGGTTCAGCAAATCGTTTTAGTGAACATGGTGTAGAAATAGTGGAAGGTGTAAACTACAAGGATTTGGGAGATATAGTTTTTACTATTAGTAACGCTGAAAAGGTATATAAAAAGATAAAGCAAACCATACAGGATGAGTTAATTGCATCAGATAAGATTATTTGCTTTGGAGGAGATCATTCTATTTCATTTCCTGTTATTGAAGCTTATTGCGAAAAGTATAGTAATTTAAATGTATTACATCTCGATGCACATGCAGATCTTTATGATAATTATGAAAACAACCCATTTTCTCATGCGTCTCCCTTCGCAAGATTGATGGAAAAGGGAATACTAAAATCTTTAACTCAAGTTGGTGTTAGAACACTAAACACACATCAAAAAGAGCAAGCAAAAAAATATAATGTCACTATTATTGAAATGAAAGATTTTAACTTAGAGTTTATAGAAGCACTAAAAGAACCACTTTATATTTCTTTAGATTTAGATGTCCTCGACCCAGCTTTTGCTCCTGGTATTTCACACCATGAACCAGGTGGTCTAAGCACAAGAACCCTTATTTCTATATTGCAATCAATCAATGCTCCAATTGTTGGAGCAGATATTGTAGAATTAAATCCAAAGAGAGATATAAATAACATGACAGCTATGGTAGCTTACAAGCTGTTTAAAGAACTAGCTTCTAAAATGATTAATTGAGTATGAAAATATATGTAGAAACTGAACGCTTAATTTTAAGAGAAATACTACCAATTGATGTTGAAGGTATGTTTGAGTTAGATTCTAATCCAACAGTACACAAATACATTGGTAATAAACCTGTTAAAACAAAACAGCAAGCAGTAGATGTTATTCAATTTATTAGAAAACAATACAAAGAAAGAGGTATAGGCCGTTTTACAACTGTAGAGAAATTTTCTGGAGATTTTGTAGGTTGGTCTGGTTTAAAATTAAATTTAGATAAAAAGGAAGAACTCAATGGTAGAAGAAATTTTTATGATATTGGTTACAGGTTTATACCACGTTTTTGGGGAAAGGGTTATGCTACCGAATCTGCTTTAGCAGTTTTAGATTATGGGTTTAATGAACTTAATATTAAAACAATTTTTGGTGCTGCCGAAGTTGATAACATGGCATCTAATATAGTATTACAAAAAATAGGGTTACAATTTATAAATGAATTTCATTTTGAAGGTGTAAAAGCCAATTGGTACGAACTTAAAAAAGAAGATTATAATGAAACAATGTCCTGAATGTGGAGCAAAAATTGTAGGTAGAATCGATAAGAAGTTTTGTAGTGATGCTTGCAGAAATTCGTATAATAATAAGTTTAATAAAGACAGTAAAAATCTTATTAGGAATACCAATAATAGGTTGCGTAAAAATTATAGAATTCTTGAAGCATTAAATCCAGATAAAAAAACGAAAACTTCGAGAGCTAAACTTATAGAAAAGGGATTCGATTTTAATTATTTTACAAGTATTTACACTACGAAAATAGGCACTGTATATTATTTTGTTTACGACCAAGGCTATTTACCTTTAGAAGGTGACTATTTTGCTTTAGTTAGAAGGGAAAGTTAATCTATTTCCAATTATGTCCTTTAAGCTTTAATGCAGCCTTAAGAATATCTTTTTGGCTAATTTGCCCTACTAATTTACCGTTTTCTACTATTGGAAATCTACGATGTTTAGATTCTAAAAATTTGTTTGCAGCATCAAAAATATTCATATTGCCATCTATAGTATCAACATTTTTTGCCATATGCTTTTCAACAGTATTGTTATCCATTGGCATATTGTAATAGCGACTTTCACTTATGTGTTTAATACAATCACCTTCAGAGATAATGCCTATGAGTTCATTTTTCGCATTCACTACTGGAGCACCAGAAATCCTATATTTTATTAAGGTATCAATAGCACTCTCAATCCGTTGGTCGGATTTAAATGTTATCAATTTTCTTGTCATATAATCACTAACTATAAAAGGTATGTCATCTTTGGTTTGTTGCTTCCTTTTTCGGGAGGCTAGAAAACTTTTTATCCCCATAATATCAAAATTTTAAGTTTAATAAAGTTACTTATTTTATATGAGTTAGCCTAAATTTATTTTTTATCATGATTTAAATAGTCTAAAAAGTCTTAAAAAAATGATAAAACATCTATTGTTTAATGAAATATATCCATTCATTTTAGCTATTGTTTTTCTTATTTTTTAGATTTGCGGCTGAAAATATAAATCTTAATATAATGAAGAAGTTAGTAGGAGTAATGGTATTTGTTTTTGCAATGCAAATTAATGCACAAGACAATAGCACATTGTTAAAACATTATGAAGCGTTTTATAAACAAATGCAATCTCAAGGAGATGTTCAAGGAGTTATAAATGCGTTAACACACTTAACTGTATTGTCGCCAAGTCAAGGTAGATTAGACACTTTAGCAGTGTTGTATATGAACGATAATAAACATGTCCAAGCTTTAAATACCATAGGAATTGAAAAAGTTGCAAGTGATAGTGATATGGCTGTAGAAGTTAAGGCGCGATCACTACAAGCCTTGAATCAACCAGAAAGAGCTATAGAACAATATGAAGAATTATTTAAGCGAATGCCTGGCGTTATGATTGCTTATGAGTTAGCCGATTTAAAAACTCAAATTAATGACGATACAGGTGCAACATTACATATTACTTTTGGAATTGCAAATTCAAAAGACGAAATAATGCGAACCTTTTATGAATCGCAAACACCATATCAGGTACCGATTAAAGCTGCATTTTTATATCTAAAAGGTCTTATTAAATTTAAAGAAAATAATGAGTTAAATATTGATGCTGCTGTAACTATTTTAGATGAAGCATTGCAAGTTGCACCAAACTTCAATTTAGCGCAACTTAGTAAAGAAGCATTGTTGGCAAGAAAAAATGCACCTGAAAAGAAAGACTAGTTTTAATAATTTGATAAATAGAAAGCGGTTATACTATATAACACAATCGCTTTTTAAGTTTAGAAAACAGAATGATTTAATCTACTCTAAATTCAAATATTTCAGATTCTGAATTGTTTCCTTCATTATCAGTAGTTATTACTCTCCAATAATATGCATTTCCAGCGGTAACTGTTGCTTCTATTGTATTTTGGGTTTGTGTGCCTCCAAGTTGAGTAGTTGGTGGCGATGTAGTATCAAAATAGATGTCATATCCAGAAATATCATTATCAATATCACTTCCAGCCCATTCTAGTGTTACTATTGAAACTCCTGTTAAATTTGCTCCCATTGTTGGCGCAACCAAGTCTGCAGGAAATGGTGCAAAAGACTGAACAGGATCACCTGCATTATAAAATTTCCATGTTGCACTTGTAGCAGTTTGTGTTACACTATTAGATTTTGAAACTACATACCAAGAGTAAGGCGTGCCTTTAAGCAAAGTAATTTCTATTTGATTTGTATTTGAATTATAAGTTAAGCTATTATTAGTCTCAAGGTTTTTTAATACAAGATCATAAGTATTAGTGTTTTGGGAAGCTGTCCAAGTAAAAGTAACTGAACTTTGAGTAGCATTTACTTCAACACCTTGATTACATTCTTGATTGTTATCTGGGAATGTTAATGTAGCAACTGTTGGTGGCTCTGGAGCTGGAGGAGGAGTTGTATTACCTCCATCATCATCACCTCCACTGCAATTAAATAATAGTGCTAGTGTAAATATTATACTTATCTTTTTCATTTTCTTATTATTTTTTAATCACTTTAAAATTAGTAATTGTTATACCATCGTTTGCATTTAAAATATAGATACCCTTAGAAATATTTGGTAAATTAATAGTTGCAACTCCATTTTGTAACGAATATTGTTTAGATAAAATAAGCTTACCAATTACTGAATATAGTTTTATATGTATTGTCTCTAAAGAAGCATCAGGAATAATAACATTTAATGTATTATCACTAAAAGGATTTGGGTGTATTTTTATAGTATTAAAATTATGTATTGTTTCACTATAAATACCTTGGCAATCTAAATCTGTAAATACTTTTAAAGTATTAACTCCTTTTGTTAGGTCTAATTCTATTTCATTTTCAGTTGTAGTAATAACAATTCCATTAAGCTCAATATAGTATTTACTTGAGCCACTCAAATTTAAAGAAATCTTGTTGGTATTATTATTTACTCTAGAAAAGACTGATAGATCTTCCGGTTGAGTAATCGTAACATTAAAGCACTGCATATAATTTGGTTGAGTAGCTACTGTTATACAAACTGTATAGCTTTCAGCTTCTAGGTTATTAAACTCGGTTGTATTTGTAAAATCATTACTAATATCAATGCCATTTCCAGTTAATTGTGCGGTGTAATTAAATAATTCTATTGCTGTAATTATGATACTGCCATTATTACTATTTCTACAAGTTTCACTTTCTATTTGTAATTGAAAATTATTTGAAGGTAATGTAAATACTGTACATCCATCAGATCCTACAACATCTCCAGTAGGTGTGTCATTACAATTATCGTTTGTATTTGGGACACCATCATCATCTATGTCATCATCACAAACATCTCCAAACCCATCATTATCAAAATCTGCTTGATCGTTATTTGCAATATTTGGGCAATTATCTACATCGTTTACAATACCATCGTTGTCAACATCGCAAACATTTCCAATCCCATCATTATTATCATCGGCTTGATCAGCATTAGCTGTTAATTGACAGTTGTCATTTATATCTAAAATACCATCATCATCATCATCATCATCACAGGCATCACCCATTCCATCTCCATCAGTGTCTAATTGGTCTGCATTTGGTGTGTTAAGACAATTGTCAATAGTATTAGCTATACCATCATTGTCATCATCTGGAGTTGTTCCATCAATAATGAAGTCATCAATAACAGCTCCTTCATCATTTACACTTTGATCAGAATGAAAAACAATTCTAAAAATCACACTGGTTTCACTTGAAAGTGGACTTAAGTCATAACTATATTCGGTCATAGTTGTATTTGTTCCAGTCCATTGGCCTCCCACACAGTTATAACAATCGTCGGCTAAACCATCACCAGCAATTCTTGAGCTATTATACCAGTTCGGATCACTTGAACTTCCTAGTAGAGTCCAAGATGAACCATTGTCAATAGTATATTCTACATAGGTAAGGTCCCAGTCTGGTTCAATTGCAAAGGCCATATTAAATTTAAATATTGGATTTATTATTGCATTTAAATCATAACATTTAGAGACTAAAAACGCTTTAGTTAGGTCTGGATGATTTCCTGCTAAAACAGTTCCATAAACACTAGTTCCAGAAGTTGCGGTATTTAGTAGAGTGCCTGAAGGTACTCCTCTTTCCCACATAGGTGTTCCTCCCCCTTCATTAAATGTTATTAAATTATCATCTTCAGATTCGAAAGTGTTTACAACTTCAGAAACGCCAATACCATTAGAATAAAAACTAGTTGAAGAATTATTGTTGTTAGGAAAAGTATCGTTAGCTATAGAAATTGAAATATCTAAATCGTGGGATCCAAGAGATAAATTTAGTGCTGGAAAGTCTATAGTTGTTGTTTCGGTGGAAACCAAATTGCCATTCCAAGTAAAGTTATTATTTGCTCCTTCATCTATTGTGTAAGTCACGTCAATACTTGTGATAGTGTTTAATCCATTGTTTTTAACAGTAATTTGTGGAGTTGGATTACCGCAAAGAATATTATTAAAATTAGGATTTTCTATTTTAATTAACTTTACATCATCATCAGCAAGTTGTTGAGTAGGTAAATCGCTTCGCCATACACCACGACCATAAGTCGCTGCTGTTATATTGTTGTCAACTAAATTAATTGCTAAATCTGTTACTGAAGTATTAGGAAGATTATTTTCAAAAGTTTCCCAAGTTGTAGTATTATCATCGTAACGATAAATTCCAATACTTGTGCCTAAGTATAAAGTATTATTAATATTTTCTTCGTGATGCTTAATAATATTTTTGGTTAGGTTTGGTAAAGATCCTGTTATATCTGTAAAGGTATTTCCTCCGTCTGTAGATTTAAGAACCTTCCCATTAGTTCCAGTAGTGGTTACATACACAATATTGCTGTCATCATTATTAACTTCAATAGAGGTTATGTTAGTTGAAAATGTTTCGATGTTTGTAAAAGACACACCACGATCTGTACTTTTTCTTAATGTATTATTAATAGCTACATACATATTATCTAGAACTCCATTATCTATTTCTAAAACATCAATATTTGACCCAAAACTAGGTGATATTGCTGTCCAAGCTCCACCTTCAAATTGATAGACTCTACTGTAGCCAGCATATACTTCACTATTTCTACTTATTGAAAGAGGAGTTACCCAATTTCCATTTTCTGGACCATCAAAACTTTGATTTCCACTCTGTCCAGAATCTGATGACACAAATAGTTTCTGTCCAAACTGCATAAAGCCATAGTAAAAATTGTCGTTATTTGGATCTACCACACCTTCCATTCCATCACCTCCATGATAATGATTCCAAGTATTATTAGCGTAACCAAAGCCTCCATTGTCTTGCAAACCACCAACAATTTTACCAGAGTTTTGTTGAGATACAGAAATTCTATAAAATTGACCAATTTCCATACCTTCGGTTAAATCTGTAAAAGTTGTACCTCCGTCAGATGATTTATAAAATCCTCCATCAGTCCCTGCATATAATTCATTATTATAAAATCGTAATAAATGTATATCTGCATGTGTAAATGAAGGTGTATGTTGAAACCAAGAATTAATTTTAGTAAAAGAGTCACCTCCATCAGATGATTTCCAAATATTTAGCACACCAACATAAATTTCATTCTCATCTGTTTGAGAAACAGCAAGTGCTAAATCGTACCAAGCTTGCGTGATTTCAAAAATATCTTCAGTATTCGCCTTTTCTATAAAGGTTGCACCACTATCAGTAGATTTAAATATACCTTGGTAAACATTATTAGCTCCAGCACTAATAACATAAACTACTTCATTATTAGCAGGTGTTACATCAATCACTAAACGTGTAGAAGCTGGTAATCCTGTAGTACTAGATAACGAAAAACTATCGCCACCATCTGTAGATTTATAAAAACTAGAAGAAGATACAGCATATATTGTATTAGGATCTCCTGGTTTAACTTTTATATCTCTAATATTTCCAGATTGTGTTTGTGTCCAGTTTGTTCCAGCATTTGTTGTTTTATAAACACCATTAGTAGTAGCAACCCAAAGAATGTTTGAGTTTGTTGGATGAATATAAATATCATTCATTCTATTAGGTGAATTGCTTGGGTTTAATCCAGTTTGTAACCAAGTATTTCCCCCATCAATAGATTTCCAAACACCAACACTAAATGAATCTCCTGCATCATCATCGCCAGTTGCGATATATATTGTATTAGAGTCGTTATAATCTATTGCAATTCCAGAAACACCAATTTGAGGTAATTCGTCAATTAAAGGTGTCCAGTTTAAGCCAGCATCTGTAGATTTCCATATTCCACCAGCTGGTGCGCCAGAATAATATGTGTTTGGGTTATTTGGATCTACAATAATAGAATTTACACGACCAATATTTGCTGTAGAAGTAGGTCTGTTAGCAAAATCGGTTGGGCCTAAAGATATCCAGTTGCTTTCATCTGCTTGTTGTTGCAAAGTTCGTTGTGCTTCAGTTTGAGCTTCTTTTTGTAACCATGTGGTCCATAAACTTGCTGTTGTTGGTAAATAGCCATCCTCGTTAATATAGTTTTTCCAATGATTTTCCCATCTTTTAAAGGGTTTAAATCCGCTTCCTTTAACATTAGGATCGCGAGATTCCCAGTAAGTATTAAAAGCATCAACAATGTCTTGAAATTTTAAAGGAGCTGTTCTACTTTCGATATTTAAATCTTCCATCCAAGGTGTACCTGAATTTATTTGTGCATTTGTATTTGAAAACGTAAGAAGGGTAAAGGTAAAGAGTAATAGTAATGATTTTTTCATCTTATGCGATTTGGAAACCAAAAATAGTCATTTTTTAAAAGATTAAAAATTAAACTTTAATATCGAAATTATTATTTGTAAATTAAGACAGATTATTAAATCAAATGACTATTAAATTTTAATTAGGCTTTTCAATGTTTTGAGAATCTTTTTCAAATTTTTTGTTCATCTGAAGAATAACATTAGAGTTTGCTACTAAAACCTCTTTAATAGCGTTTAGCAGAATTTCTTTGTTAACATTATTTATATTAGAAGTACTTTTAAGTTTAAATACAGTAGTCTCTAAAACAGATAATCTTACCAAAATTGAAGGAATGTTTAAGCTTTCGGGAATTTCAACTTTAAGGTCTTTAAAAAAGCTTTGAAGTATAGTCTTGTCATCTTCAAAAAAAGATAAATCTCCCTTTTTTAATATGTCTATTTCTTCTTGGAGTTCTTTAAATTTTAACCAATCTTGGGTAGATTTTTCTGATAAATTGCTTAATGCAAATTCTGTATATTTTATTTGATCTATGTCTTTAGCAGAAACTTTAGATTTTTCAGAGCTAATTTCATTTAAAATTTCTTCACTTGTTTGTGAAGTTTTTTTACAGCTAAAATTCAGAAATAGTATAAGACTACTTAATAAAAACAGATTTACGATTTTTAATTTGCACATAAATTGTAAACTAATAGAGATACAAATATATTGCTTAAAGTAAATTATTATACAAAAAAAAAATAAAGTTTTAAATCACATATTTAAGTTAAAAAAATAGTGATAAAAATAAAATCTTGCTATTTTTGAAGCCAATAAAAGATTAGATTTATAAATGATTTCAAAAGTGTTAATTATTGGTGCATGTGGGCAAATTGGCTCAGAGCTCACATACAAATTAAGATTAGAAAACGGTGTTGAGAATGTAATAGCCAGCGATATTAATGAAAGTAATTTTGAATTAGTTAATTCGGGACCTTTTGAAATTATTGATGCCAAAAATTATAATCAAATAAAAAGATGTGTTGAAAAACATAATATAGATACTATATATTTAATGGCAGCTTTATTAAGTGCAAAAGCAGAACAACACCCTAAAATGGCATGGAGTTTAAATATGTCTTCGTTATTTAATGTCTTGGATTTAGCTAAAGAAAAAATAATAAATAAAGTGTTTTGGCCTTCAAGTATTGGAGTTTTTGGATCGACAACACCTAAAAGCAGTACACCACAGCATACTATAATGGAACCTACAACAGTATATGGTATTACCAAGCAAGTTGGAGAACGTTGGTGTGAATATTATAATAAAAATTACGATGTAGATGTTAGAAGTGTTAGATATCCAGGGATTATTAGTTGGAAAACATTGCCAGGTGGAGGCACTACAGATTATGCTATAGAGATTTACCATAAAGCAATTACAGACAAAAAATACGAATGTTATATTGCTGAAGACACAGAGTTACCAATGATGTTTATGGACGATGCTGTTAACGCGACAATTAATATTATGAATGCAGATTATGCTTCATTAAAAATTAGGTCTTCTTATAATCTTGCTGCCATTAGTTTTACACCAAAACAGATAGCAGAATCGATAAAAAAACATATTCCTGAATTTGAAATTACTTATAATCCAGATTTTAGACAACACATTGCTGCTACTTGGCCAAAATCTATAGACGACTCCAAAGCAAGACAAGACTGGAATTGGTGTCATGACTATAATTTAGAAGATATTACAAAAGAGATGTTAAAGCAATTAAGTAATATGTACTCAGTATCTTAAACCAAAAAACCCTGTAAACAATAAAGTTTCAGGATTTTAATGTGGTACCTCCAGGAATCGAACCAGGGACACACGGATTTTCAGTCCGTTGCTCTACCAACTGAGCTAAGGTACCTCGCTAAATGCGGATGCAAATATATATTCAATTTTATAATTCCCCAAAAGAAAATTTATAAAAAATCGTTTTGTAAATTTACAACTTTTATTTGTGATATGAACTTAATTATTGATGTAGGAAATACAAGTGTAAAACTAGCAGTTTTTAAGCATGAAAAACTTATTTTAAAAAAAAGAGTTGCATTAAAAAATATTGAAATTGAAATTAATGACATTTCAAATAATTATAAAGGGATTGAAAAGGCAATAGTAGCATCAGTAGGTAACTTAAAGAAAAGTGATGTTAGTCATATTAAAAAACAGTTTAAGCTAATAGTATTAGATACTTCAACTAAAGTACCATTTAAAAATTTTTATAAATCACCTGAAACATTAGGAGTAGATAGAATTGCATTAGTAAGTGCTTCTGTTAAACAATATCCACACCAAAACGTACTAATTATTGATGCTGGAACCTGTGTTACTTACGATTTTATTAGTAATGAAAACAAATATCTTGGAGGTGCAATTTCACCTGGTTTAAGAGTTAGATACCAGTCTTTAAATAATTTAACCTCAAACTTACCGTTATTAGCCACTAAAGCACCAAAAAAAATTACTGGGAACACTACTGTTGAATCCATTCACTCTGGTATAATAAATGGGATTTTAAACGAAATTAAAGGTACAATTAGCGAATATGAAAAAAAATATAAAGATTTAACAGTTATTTTAACAGGTGGCGATGCAGATTTCTTGTCAAAGCGATTAAAAAGTAGCATATTTGCGAATTCAAATTTTCTTTTGGAAGGCTTGAATTATATTTTAGAATTTAATACAAACTAATGATTAAAAAACTTTGTTTAGTTTTTATAGCGTTTTTAGCGTTAAATTTACATTCTCAAGAAGGTACAACTTCACCTTACTCGTTTTACGGAATAGGTAGCTTAAAATTTAAGGGAACTGCCGAAAACAGAAGTATGGGTGGGTTAAGTATCTATACTGATAGTATTCATATGAACTTAAGAAACCCAGCATCTTATGCTGGAAATAATATTAAAGTTTCTCCTTTTAATGGAGAAGGGCGACCAGTAAAATTCACGGTTGGTGGAAGTCATTCAAGTGTTAACTTAAAAACTAACTCGGCTTCAGCAAATGCAAGTTCAACAACTTTCGATTATTTAGCTTTATCTGTTCCAATGGGAAAATTCGGTATGGGATTTGGGTTATTACCTTTTACATCAGTAGGTTATAAATTAGAATCTACAAATAATGAAGATGTACTTACAAATAGATTTGGAGGAGAAGGTGGCGTTAATATAGCTTTTTTAGGGTTTGGCTATCAACTTACCAAAAATTTTAGTGTTGGGATTGATGCCAAATATAATTTTGGGAATATTCAAAATAATGCTATTGAGTTTCGTTATGATGATGAAGGCAATCCGCTTCAATTTCAAAGTAGAGAAAGTAACAGATCTAATTTAAGTGGTTTAAGTTTTAATCTTGGATTATCGTATAATCCAATGGTTAATGATAAATTACAGCTTACATCTACGGTAACATTTTCACCTAAATCAGATTTAACATCTAATAATGAAAGAACTTTTGCCACAATAGTAATAAATGAAACAACTGGACAAGAGTTTACCGTAAATGAAATTGAAGCAGATTTAGAAGCTGAAGGATTAAAAACAACAACCTTAACTTTGCCTACCAAAACAGCTTTTGGTTTGGGGATTGGACAACCTCAAAAATGGTTTATTGGTGCAGAATATACCTTATTAAAAACCAGCGAATTTTCAAATAGGGTTTTTAATATAGATAACACTACTTTTGTAGATGCCTCAACAATTTCGGTTGGAGGGTTTTATATACCACAATACAATTCTTTTAATAAGTACTTAAAAAGAGTTGTTTATAGAGCAGGAATACGTTTTGAAGACACAGGTCTAAAGATTAATAACGAATCTATAAATGAGTTTGGCATATCTTTTGGAGTAGGATTACCAGTTGGACCCTTACGCTTATTTTCTAATGCTAATTTAGGAATAGAAGTAGGAAAAAGAGGAACAACTAATCAAAATTTAGTTGAAGAAAATTTTATAAATTTCCAAATTAGTTTGTCCTTAAACGACATATGGTTTGTGAAAAGAAAATATAACTAACTTAAAATAATACTTGAATTATGAAGACGAAAATTACACTTTTATTAATGTGTTTTATAGGCTTTAATGTTGTATTAGCACAAGAAGGCCAAGAGGAAAATTTGGCAACACTCTCCATTTTTGATCAGTATGCAAAAGCTAAAAATTATGAAGCCGCTTTTAGTCCTTGGATGGAATTGAGAGAAAGAAATCCTAAATTTAACAGAGCTATTTATACTCACGGTGAAAAAATTCTTAAATATAAAATTGATAAAACTTCTGGAAGCGAACAAATAGCTTTTATAAAAGATTTAGTAAAACTTTGGGAACAAAGACAACTGTATTTTGCTAGTAAAACACCAAAAGGTCAATACATGGCAAAAGCCTGCCAATTACAATACGATTTTAGAAAGGAGTTAAATATGACCGATTCATTTTTGTTCGATTGTTTTGACACAGCTTATAAGGCAGATACGGCAACTTTTACTAATCCTAAAAGCTTATACACTTATTTTTCTTTAATGGTAGATTTGTACGATGCAGGTAAAAAACCAGCACAAGCCTTATTTAATAAATATGATGATATTAGTGAGAAAATAGAATCTGAAATTAAAAATTACACACAAAGGTTGAATAAGTTTATACCAATAGATAAAGAAGAAGAAGTGCAATTAAGTAGAAAAGATGCTGCTAGAGTTAAATCTTATAATAGCTATTTAGCAGCGTATAACAAAATTGCAGGAAGTGTAGATAGTAAGTTAGGAGAAAGAGCAAATTGCGAGAACTTGATACCGCTTTACAATAGAGATTTTGAAGAATTTAAAAACGATGGTGTATGGTTACAACGCGCAATGAATGGAATGTATGCAAAAGATTGTACAGACGATCCTTTATTTGTTAAGATTGTTGAACAAAAAAATGTACTAGAGCCTAATGCTTCTACAGCATATTATTTAGGGATATTAAAAGAGAAAGATGGTAACTGGTCTGAAGCCCTTAGCTTTTTTAATCAAGCAGTAGATTTAGAAACTGATAGTTTTGATAAAGCTAAAATTTTAAATAGCATTGCAGGAAAATTCAGAAAGAAAGGAAGCTATGGTCAAGCTAGAAGTTATTATAGAAAAGCTTTAGCACAAAATCCATCTTTAGGAAGTGCGCATATTGCCATTGCACAAATGTATGCTAAAAGTGCAAAAAACTGTGGTACAGATAATTTTACCAAAAGAGCAGTGTATTGGTTGGCAGCACAAGAAGCTAGAAAAGCTGGAAGAGTAGATGCAAATTTAAAAAAGGCAGCTGCGAGTACAGCAGCAAATTATATGGCTAAAGCACCAAGTAAAAGCGAAATATTTACTTCAGGAAGATCTGGAGAAATAATTAAAGTAAGATGTTGGATTGGAGCAAACGTTAGGGTACCAGCCTTATAATGAAAACAATTTTAATATATAAAACATTAAGCATGGTCACAGTTTTTACTGTGATTTTGTTTTTTTCGTGTAAAAATAATTTCAAAGAAATTCAAAATATTGGCATTATAGATGGCGGACCTTTAAGTATTGCCGAAAATATTAATACAAAATATACAGATTCTGGAAAGCTAAAATCTAATCTTATAAGTCCTAAAATGTTAAATTATTCCAATAGAGAATTTGCTTTTTATGAGTTTCCTGAAGGAATTAATCTAACCATGTACGACAAAGAAAATAACAAGAGTAATGTTATTGCAGATTATGCTATTTTGTATGATGAGACAGACCTAATAGACCTTCAAGGAAATGTTGTACTAACAACACATAACAAAGACACGCTTTATGCAGACCAATTGTTCTACAACCGAAAGACAGAATGGTTGTTTACAAATTTACCTGTACGATTTAGAACAAAAGACCAACTAATTAATGGTAATGGATTTGATTCTGACAGAAGTTTTGCTAACGCTCATGTTTTAGAAGTTACAGGAATAATCTATATAGACGAATAATTCTTATCTTTACTTCCAACACTAACAAGAAAATAATACCACCAATTATTATGAAATTACTTCAGTTTTTACAATACGCATATTTAATCTTTGCCGTGTTATTTTTATACGATGCTATAATCAAATGGAATACAGATAGAAATGGTTCTTACATATCTTTATTCTTTGTTGCAGTTGCGGTTTTTATGTTTTTCTTCAGAAAAAAATTCAGGAAACGATTTCAAGATAGAGGTAAACTTTAATAATGAGTCCTGATAGCTTGGTCATAGTTATATCGCTATTATTTTCGGCGTTTTTTTCTGGTATGGAAATAGCCTACATATCTTCCAATAAAATGCATATTGAAATAGAAAAAAAGCAAGGCGGTATTTTAGCTAAATTACTTACCAAACTTACTGCAAAACCTTCTAAATTTATTGCAACTATGCTTATTGGTAACAATATAGCATTAGTTATTTATGGGTTTTTTATGGGAGAGTTTTTAGTAAATTGGTTTCAGTTGTATTTACCTTCAGATTATGGATTCATTAATTATTTATTTTCTAATTTAAGTTTACTTACACAAACAGTTATTTCAACATTAATTATTTTATTAACTGCCGAATTTTTACCAAAAGTATTCTTTCAAATTTATTCTAATATACTGCTAAAATTTTTTGCATTTCCAGCATATGTTTTTTATGTGTTATTTTCTATAATTTCAGACTTTGTTTTGTGGATTTCAAATTTTGTGTTAAGACATTTTTTTAATACTGATGGAGATCAAGTGCAATTAGCGTTTTCTAAAGTAGAATTAGGCAACTATATTAATGAGCAGATGGAAACTGTAGAAAAACATGAAGAAGTAGATAGCGAAATTCAAATCTTTCAAAATGCATTAGAATTTTCCGATGTGAAAGCACGAGAGGTTATGATACCTCGTACAGAATTGGTAGCTGTAGAAATTCATGATTCTATAAAATCTTTAAACGAACTGTTTACAACAACAGGATATTCTAAAACATTGATTTATAAAAATACCATCGACGATATTTTAGGCTATGTGCATTCTTTCGAATTGCTAAAAAAACCTAAAACCATAAAATCCATCATGCGTTCTATTGAGTTTGTGCCAGAAACCATGCTAATAAAAGATGTTCTAGATAAACTAACAAAAAAACGTAAAAGCTTGGCAGTAGTTATAGACGAATATGGAGGAACATCTGGTATAATGACTATTGAAGACATAGTTGAAGAATTGTTTGGCGAAATTGAAGACGAACATGACACTATTAAATTATTAGAAGAAAAAATAAACGACACAACGTATAATTTTTCAGCAAGGTTAGATGTAGATTATTTAAATGAAACCTATAAACTTAATCTTCCAGAAAATGAAAATTATGAAACACTAGCTGGTTTAATAGTTAACTGTACTGAAGAAATACCAGAAAAAAACGAAACCATAAAAATTGAAAAGTTCTTGTTTACAGTTATAGAAGTTTCGAACACAAAAATTGATGTAGTATCGCTTCAAATTATTGAAGAGGAATAAAAACAAAGTGAAAAATAACAAGTCACAAACCCCAAATAACAACTAATAAATAATAAGAAATTTTAAATATTGGAATTTGGTACTTGGCAATTGATATTTGGGATTAATTGAACTTAAATTATAAAAATCACAATATTTTTATTTATAGACCACTCAATTTAGTGTATAACTAAAATTAATCCGTTGTTCTCCTTTTATTATTAAGCAGAAAATGGTATTTTCGCGCACGATAATTTTCATCAAAATATACAGTAAATGGCGATTTTAAATAGTATTAGACAACGCGGACTTTTTTTAGTTATAGTAATTGCTATGGCATTATTTTCTTTTGTATTAGCAGATTTGTTTAGAAACAGTAGTGGTTTTTCAAGCAAATCGCAAAATGTTATTGCAACAATAAACGGAGAAGATATTAAACGCGATGACTTTATGGAAAAAGTTGAAGTTGCACAAAGACAACTTGGAGGGCAAGGAACAAGCACTCAAGCCATGAACCGCGTTTGGGATCAGGAAATTAGAAAAGCTGTAATGGAATCGCAATTCAATGCTTTAGGTTTAGTTATAGAAAGAGACCAGATGCGAGATTTATTAAAGCTGAGTTTAGCATCGTTTGAAGAATTTAAAGATGCAGATGGTATATTCGACGAAAATAAATTAAACGAGTTTATAGCAAATTTAAAAGCAATCTCACCAGAATCTTCGGTGTTAGCAGGTTCTCCAATAAATTATCAAGCTTGGACAAATTATGAAGGCACAATATCTGCTGGAGGAAGACAACAAACATATTTTAATATGGTTAAAGCAGGTGTTATTGGTACACTTGCCGAAGGCGAATTAGAGTATAAGTTAGAGAATGACAAAGTAGATATTAAGTTTGTACAAATACCATTTTCTTCAATTCCAGATAGTACCATTACAGTATCAAAATCTGATATTGCAAGCTACATCAATAAAAATAAAAGTAAATACGAAGTTAGCGCTTCAAGAGATATACATTTTGTTCAGTTTAAAGAAGAAGCCTCTTTAGAAGACGAAGCTAATATTCAGAATAATTTAAAAGATTTATTAGAAGATAGAGTAGAGTATAACGAAAGCTCTAAATCTAACGATACCATTATAGGTTTTAAAAATATAACAGATAACGAAGCATTTGTAAATGCAAATTCAGCGATTAAATACAATGATAATTTTTTATTTAAATCTTTAATGCCAGTTGAGATTGCAGATAGTTTATACAATTTAAAAAAGGGAGATATTTATGGGACATATAAATTGGGGAACCATTACATGCTTTCTAAAATTGTTGAAGAAAAGCAAATGCCAGATTCAGTAAAAGTAAGACACATTTTAATTCCGTTTATAGGAGCAGCATCAGCCGACCCTTCTCTTACTCAAAGTGAAGAACAAGCAAAAAAGACTGCAGATAGTGTTTTAAATGTAGTAAAAAGAAACCGTTCTAAATTTTCAGAATTAGTAACTGCTTTGTCATCAGATAGAGGTAGTATTGAAAATGAAGGACGTTACGATTGGCATCCTTATAATGCAATGGTACCTCAATTTAGAGATTTTACATTCGAAAACAATACTGGAGATATAGCTGTTGTTAAAACAGATTTTGGATTCCACATCATTGAAATTGAAGGACAAAAGAACAAACAAAGAGCTTTAAAAATAGCAACGATAGCTCAACAAATTGAACCATCAGAACAAACTATTGATAACGTATTTAACGAAACTTCTAAATTTGAGATTGCTGTAGCTAATCAAGATTTTCAGGATACTGCAAAAGAGAGCAATTATAGTGTTAGACCAGTAAGTAATATTAATGAGTTAGATGAAAGTATTCCTAGTTTAGGAAACCAAAGAGCTATAGTACGTTGGGCTTTTGAAGACGCAGTAAATGTAGGTGATATAAAACGTTTTAATATTCAAGGAGGTGGTTATGCTGTTGTAATGTTAACAGCAATAAATAGGGAAGGGCTTATGAGTACACAAAAAGCATCTGTTACAGCCTTGCCAGAAATTAGAAAAGAGAAGAAAGCCAAACTCATAAAAGATCGTATTACTGCAACTACTCTAGAAGATATTGCTACAAGCGAAAACCAAAGTGTAAAAACAGCATTAGCAGTTAATATGAAATCTCCAACACTTTCTGGTGCTGGTAGAGAACCAAAAGTAATTGGTACCGCGTTTGGGTTAGCCGAAGGAGAAACCTCAAAATTAATAGTAGGAAATTTAGGTGTTTATTTTGTTCAAATCACTAAAATTACTCCGGCAGAAGGACAAACTAATTATCAAGCTGCCGCAAATAGAGTTGGTATAGCAAAAGCAAATGCAGTTAATACTGCATTATACAACGCGTTAAAAGCTGCATCAGAAATAGACGATAATAGAGCTACTTTTTACTAGAAAGAAGTAATAGAAATAAAATATTAAGAGCTTCGCATTGATGTGAAGCTCTTTTTTTGTCATAATGAGTATAACGAAAAATCTATTTTAAAACCATGTTATCGTAAGTAATAATAGTGTTAAAACCTTTGCCTTTAAAATATTCGACAGAATTTTTATTCCCTGTTACTAAAATAAAATCTCCTCCCCAAGCACCAAGACTTTTTATAGCACCTTTGTAATCATTAAACAATAACTCTTTAACGGTTTTTTGTTTTATAACTTTTGAAATAATGTGTTCGTGAGCAGTGATTAACTCTTCAAAATCTACTAAAGATGAACATGTGATTATTTTTGAAGTAATATCACTAATTTCTGAAACTGCTTGA
>QMOV01000040.1 GCA_003650305.1 Bacteroidota bacterium
AGAATCAGTATCTATAATTTTACCTTTGATGGCTTCAATTTTGCTGTGTTCTTCAATAGAAACGAGTTTGCCATTGTCTGCACTGCAAACACCTCTGGAAACCGAACCAAAATCTGACAGTGTATCTTTTAAACTATAACCTACAAGAGCATAAGTAGTATCGGATTCATTTGTGTTTATAAAATTAGCAGCACCTTCAAACGCTTGTTTTCCATAGTAATCATCAGCATTAATAATTACAAAATCAGAGTCAATTACATGTCGTGCAGACCACACAGCATGTGCTGTTCCCCAAGGTTTCTCTCTGTTGGTGTCTATTTTAATATCTGAAGGAATATCATTTATATCTTGAACAACAACATCTAATGTTATAGATTTTGGAATTCTACTTGAAAGATAGTCTTGTAAAAAATCTTTATTAGTTGCTTTTGTTACCAAAACAACATGATTAAAACCATAATGAATAGCATCATAAATACTAAACTCCAGTAAAAATTCTTTAGTAGGTCCAAGCTCGTCAAATTGTTTTAATTTACCATAACGACTGCCGCTTCCAGCAGCCATAAGTAATAAGGTCATATCGTATAATTTTAGATGTAAATATATAAGATTGGAATTTAAAAATTAATATTAATGTGGTTAAATTAATGATTATGATTTAGTGTGTTTATTTTGGTATTAACAATTTTAAAAAACCAGAAGCATTTAATGTTCTACTGATTATTTTATGAATATTAAAAAAATTGCCTTACTTTTAACTTTACAACCAATTAAACACACTATTATGAGATTTATTTATTCAATTTTATGTTTATCATTTTTGTTTGTTGCATGTCAACCAGCACCAGACAATTCTGCTAACGAAGCATTTGAGAAAAATTCAAAAACGGTATTATCTTTATTAGAGGGATTCCAAAATGAAAGTCATGATTATGATATACTTTATTCAAAAGATGTTGTAGTTGCTGATAATGGTTTTGGATCAACTAGAGATTCTCTTAATTTAGACGATATCAAAGCAAGTGATAAAATGAACTGGGACGCTTTAGATTTTAAATTATTAACAGATCCAGATTTATTACCTGGAGTTAATGCAGAAACTAAATTAGCTGATGGCTCTGTTCGTTATTATGGCACTTGGGAAGTTACACGTACTGCAACAGATTCTACTGAAGCAAAATCAGGAGAATTAAGAATATATCAATCTTTCGATTTTGATGCTGATGGTAAAATAATATTTCAGCAAGGTTATGGTGATTTTTCAGGATTAATAAGGTATTTATTTTCTTCAGATGATGATGATAAAACAGAAGAATAAGTTTAAATTTCTGTAGTAAAACATTTAAAAGTCTTCATAATTTTATGAAGGCTTTTTTATTTAAACCGAAAAGTAGACATCTTCAAAAGGAATTCTAAATCTTGAACCATAAATACCTTTGTTGTCTCTAATACCACAGCCAATAACCATATTAATTTCTGCTCCTCGTGGAAGCTTAAGAATTTTTTTAACTCGTAATGTATCACTACCTTCCATTGGGCAAGTATCGTAACCAATTGATGCCATGCTTATCATAAAATTTTGTGCTGCTAAACCAGCGGTTTTATGAGCGACAATACGCATATCGCTGTTTCTAACTTGGCGATAAACAGGACGGAATAAACCAATAATTTGAAAAATAAAATATTTTAACATCCCAAGTATTCCTAAAAACTCTATATAAGCAGTAGGAATTATTTTTTTGTAATAATTGGACATCAAATTTTTTCTTTTTTGTTCACGTTCAGAAAGATTTGGTTTGTTATAAGTTTGGCTAATAAAATTTAAGTTTGCTTTTACACGTTTACGCCAAAGGTCTTTTCTTGTAACAATAATAACTAACTGTTGTGCAGTTTTAGTAGCGTTTTGGTCAAAACAAGCTACAGATAATGATTTTATTACTTCTTTATTTGTTACGTGGTAAAATTCCCAAAGTTGCAAATTGCTACTATTAGGAGCCAAAGTTGCATTTTGAAGACACTGCTTCACTTTTTCTGCATCAATAGGCATGTCTTTATAAACCCTCACTGAACGTCTGCAAGCAATAGCTTCCGAAACTGTTTTTTCCATGTTTGTATTTTTTATAAATATAGATTAATTATACCAACCTTTTATTTCTAAAAGCTATTCCAGAACCACTTTTAAGATAACGCTCAAAATCATAAGCTTTTTGTTTGATTTCAAATAGTGATAAGTGAATAAGTTTAATAGGTAACCTACTTTTAGTATAATGAACTTCTCCTTTATTGTGAGCATTCAATCTTGATTTTATTTTCGTTGTAAATCCTGTATAATAAGTATTGTCTTTACATTTTAAAATATAAACAGCGTAAGGTAGTTTCATAAGGGAAATATTTTTTTGAAGATAATAAATTTTGTTTAAGCTGTGGACGCATACACTTCACAACTTCGCTTTTCAGCTTCGTTGTATTTAATAAGCATTGATAAATTAAATGCAATAGTTAATTTAGTTTTATAAGAAATATTTGTGGACACGTCCACCGAAGCCCAAGTACTAAATTATATTTAGAGTTGACATTATAAAGCTCTACTTCGCTTCTCGTAAACTCGAAGCTTCGTAGGGCGTAGGTGGAGTCGGAGGGAATCGAACCCTCGTCCAAACAAGCTACCAAAGAGCTTTCTACACGTTTAGTTTTTAATTAATTTTCGATTATAAGCTGATTAAAAACAATCCACTCATAACTTAGCTTCTTAAGTTTCAAAAGCAAATCAAAGCAGTTTACTTTCTAAATTAACTTTTACGATATCTCAAAATTGAACGCCGTTAATTAAGGCTTTCAGGAGACATAAAGCTTTCCTACCTAGTAGGAATGAAGCTAATCTTACTATAATTCAGATTATGCAGCTAAAGCGTAGTTATTCTCGCCGTTTAAAATTTGACATAGCCTTTTACGCGTGTCAATGTCGTTACGCGACGTGCTTACAGTTTAATACAACTCGCTGTCAAAACCAGTCGACCCCTTTCTCATTTTTCAATGAGCATTATTTTGGCGTTTCTCTCTTTCACTTTCAGCCTTCGTAGCTTTGCTACTTCTGCGAAGGAGGCAAAGTTTCAGAGAGTCGCGCTTTCGGCAGTCGCTCTTTTCAAGGAGCTCCAACAAATGCCTTAATCGCTAACGCAGTTCGCAAAGTTATCAAAAACTTTGCAATTCCTCATAAATCCTCTTATTTTCGTTCAAAATTTATTCCAAGTTTTAATATATGAAATTCGCTTTAATAAAAGAACGTAAAAATCCACCAGATCGTCGTGTTGTATTTTCTCCTCAAGCCTGTCAAAAAATTGTTGCTGATTTTCCAAAAGCTGAAATTATTGTAGAATCGAGTGATGTAAGAGTGTTTAAAGATAAAGAATACTCAAGTTTAGGATTTAAGGTAACAGAAGATGTTTCAGATGCTGACGTTTTACTTGGTGTAAAAGAAGTGCCAATTAAAGCACTTATTCCGAACAAAAAATATTTCTTCTTTTCGCACACCATAAAAAAGCAACCTTATAATAGAGCTTTATTGAAAGCAATTTTGGAAAATAATATTGAGCTTTACGATCACGAAACGATTGTAAATTCAGATAATTTCAGGCTTATAGGCTTCGGCTATTATGCAGGAGTTGTAGGCGCTTATAACGGTTTAAGAGCTTATGGTTTAAAATTTGGAATGTTTAGTTTACCAAAAGCTGGAAGTTTTAAAGACAGAACAGCTCTTGAAGCCTATTTAGATAATATAAACCTTCCAAATATTAAAATTGTAATTACCGGAAAAGGAAGAGTTGGTAATGGAGCTAAAGAAATTTTAGAACATTTAAAAATTAAGGAAGTATCTGTTGAGGCCTATTTAACACAAGAGTTTAATGAAGCAGTTTATGTACAAATCGATGTTTTAGATTATAATAAACGCAAAGATGGAAAGCATTTAGATATGTTCGATTTTTTTGATAATGCACAAGATTACGATTCGACATTTATGAGGTTTGCTAAAGTTAGTGATGTGTATATTGCTGGACATTTTTATGGAGATGGCGCTCCTTATTTTTTTACTCGTGAAAACGCAAAATCTAAAGATTTTAATATAAAAGTAGTAGCAGATATAAGTTGTGATGTAGATGGTCCTATAGCTTCTACGATACGATCATCTACTATTGCAAATCCTATTTATGGTTATAATCCACATACCGAAAGTGAAGTTGATTTTATGGATGATAACGCAATAGCAGTTATGGCAGTAGATAATTTACCTTGCGAATTGCCTGATAATGCAAGTAGAGGATTTGGTTCTATGTTTTACCACAGCGTAATTCCAGCTTTTTTTAATGATGATAAAGATGGCGTTCTTGTAAGAGCTAAAATGACTGAAAACGGTAAACTTACGCCTCGTTTTTCATATTTACAGGATTATGTTAACGGAATAGAGTAGTTAGAATGTTTAAAATTTATTAGCTACATTTAGGTTTTAATTTTAAAGATGAAACATGACTACGTTGATATAGACACATTAAAATTCTTATTATATAATGTGCATCAAACTGAAGACTTATTAAGCAGAGAACGTTTTAGTGATTACGATATAACATCTATAGACATATTTATAGACTCGGTTAAAACTTTTTCAGACACAGCATTGTTCCCATTTATTAAAGATATGGACGAAAAGCCATCTTATTTTAAGGATGGTAAAATCAATGTACATCCTCAATTTGAAAACATAATAAAAACAGGTGGAGAAATGGGATTTGTAGGATTGGGCTTTGATTATGATGATGGTGGTATGCAAATGCCATCTACCATTTTTCATGCTGCCTATTTTATTATGGAAGCGGCAAATAATCATGTGCCGGGTTATTTTGGATTAACAGCTGGATCAGCTAATTTAATTCTGTCTTTTGGTAGCCAAATGCTCAAAAACACATATGTGCCAAATATGTTAGATTTAACTTGGGGAGGCACAATGTGTTTAACAGAGCCACAAGCTGGAAGTTCACTTTCCGATGTAAAAACAACTGCATCTCCAACCAGTGAAGATTATTATTTAATAAAAGGACAAAAGATATTTATCTCGGCTGGAGACCATCAATTTTCTAGCAATTTTGTGCACTTGGTATTAGCAAGAGTTTATGGTGCTCCTTCAGGTATTAAAGGCGTTTCGTTGTTTGTAGTTCCTAAAAAGCGACCAACACAAAATGGCGAATTAGTGTATAATAGTGCAGATATTGTTGGTGAATTTGAAAAAATGGGTCAAAAAGGATATTGTACAACGCATATTGTTTTTGGAGATAATGATAATTGTAGAGGTTGGTTAGTTGGTGAACCCAACAAAGGCTTATCTTATATGTTTCAGATGATGAACGAAGCTAGAATTGCAACTGGACGAATGGGAACAGCAATTGCTTCAGCAGCATATTATTCCTCTTTAAAATATGCAAATGAAAGACCTCAAGGAAGAAAATTAAACCGTTCAGGACAAAAAAATGCCGAAGAAGAGCAAACACTTATCATTAATCATCCAGACATTAAACGCATGTTGTTTAGTCAGAAAGCTATAGTAGAAGGTTCGATGAGCTTAATTTTTCAAACGTCTAATTATTTTGATAAAGAAATAACAAGTACTTCTGATGAAGAGAAAGAAAAGTACAATTTATTATTAGAATTATTAACGCCTATTGCCAAAACATATCCAGCAGAAAAAGGAATAGAGTCTACAAGTAATGCCATTCAAATTCTTGGTGGTTATGGTTTTTGTTTTGATTTTATGCCACAGCAATATTATCGAGATATACGGATTATTGCTTTGTATGAAGGCACAACTGGCATACAATCATTAGATTTATTAGGTAGAAAAATTACAGAACAAAATGGTAAAGCTCTCGAGTTATTGGCTGAAGAAATTCAGCAAACAATTAAAGAAGCCAATAGTTATGATGACCTAAAACCGTATGCAGCTATTTTATTAGAAAATTTAGGTTTGGTTAAAAAAGTGATGAACATATTAATGCCTCATGCACTTAAAGGAAATTTTGAACGATTTCTTGCAGATGCTACAGTTTTTATGAATTTTTTAGGAACTATTGTTGTAGGATGGCAATGGTTAAAAATTGCAAATAAAGCAACACAAGTTTTAGAGAAAAAGAATGTTAACCTACCAAACGAGTTTTATAAAAGTAAAATTCACACAATGAAATTTTTCTATACTTATGAAATGACAAGGACAAAAGGTCTAGCAAAAACTTTAATGAATAATGAGGAACTTACCATTTCTGTTCCTAATGATATTTTTTAATTAACTTGTCAATTCTTTAAGATTAACCCAATATTATGCAAAAATTTAATTCACCACTTTCCGCTTTTGAGCATTGGGAAAGTACAACACCAGACAATTTTTTTTTAAGACAACATATTAATGGTGGAATAATAACTTTCACATTTAAAGAATGTGGAGACGAAGTTAGGCGTATTGCTACTTTTATAAATACATTTAATTTGCCACCACAAAGTAAAATTGCTTTATTGTCTAAAAATTGCGCGCATTGGGTTATGGCAGATTTGGCGATTATGATGGCTGGACATACATCTGTACCAATTTATCCAACATTGCATGCAGATACCATCCAATTTATTTTAGACCATAGTGAATCTAAAGCAATTATTGTTGGCAAATTAGACGATTACGAATCGCAAAAACCAGCAATAAAAAATATTCCTATTATTAGTGTAAAACTTTATGGTATTAAAGAAGAATACATTTGGGAAAACCTTATTACACAATGTGAACAGTTAAAAAACACTTCAACACAAATAGATAAAAATTTAATTACAATTATTTATACGTCTGGCACAACAGGAAACCCTAAAGGTGTGATGCATACTGTTGAAAGTTTTACTAATGCATCCTATAATTTAATTCAAAATTTACCACTAAAAGAACACCCAAAGTTTTTTTCTTTCTTACCACTTTCTCATGTGGCAGAAAGAGTAGGTTTAGAAATTGGAGCAATGTTTAGAGGCGCATCAATAACTTTTCCGGAATCTTTAGCAACTTTTGCTAGTAATTTAGAAGCAACCCAACCAAATGTGTTTTTTGCTGTTCCAAGAATTTGGGCAAAATTTCAAGAAAAAATTCTTATTGGATTGCCTCAAAAAAAATTAAACAAAATGTTGAAGATTCCTATTCTTGGAAGTATTATTAAGAAAAAGATAAAAAAGAAATTAGGACTCTCTAATGCTACATATATTCTTTCTGGAGCTGCACCATTGGCTGTAAGCGTTATGGAATGGTATAAAAAATTAGAAATTACAATTTTGCAAGGTTACGGAATGACCGAAGATTGCATAATTTCACATAGTAATTTACCACACGCTAATAAAATAGGAACTGTTGGAAAGCCAGCGTATGGAGCTACAGCAAAATTAACAGCAGAAGGAGAGATTTGCATTTTAAATGATTGTTTGATGAAAGGCTATTACAAAGAGCCAGAACAGACTGCAGAAATGTTTGACGACCAAGGCTATTTAAAAACTGGAGATATTGGCGAGTATGACCATGAAGGTTATTTAAGTATAACTGGACGTGCTAAAGACCAGTTTAAAACCGATAAAGGAAAATATATTTTTCCAGCTCCAATTGAGTTAGAACTCTCAAAAAATCCTAATATAGAACAAATTTGTATTGTTGGTATGGGAATCCCTCAACCTATTTTGTTAGTGGTTCCATCTTTAGAAGGCAATAAAAAAAGTAAAGAAGAATTAAGCCAAAGTTTAATAAATGCGATAAGAGAAATTAATCCTACTCTTGAAAAACATGAAAAGATTGAAAAAGCTGTTATTATGAAAGAAGAATGGACAGTAGAAAATGGATTAATGACACCAACACTTAAAATAAAGCGAAGTCGCGTTGAAAAAATACATATGCTAATGTATAAATCGTGGTTTGATGCTGAAGAAAAAGTAATTTTTGAGTAAAGTACAATTGAAATAAAAAATACCTATCGATTTCGATAGGCATTTCTGTAATAAAAAATAAAGAATAATTAGGCAACTTTAACGTTTACCGCATTCATTCCTTTTTTACCTTCTTTTAATTCAAATTCTACTGCGTCACCTTCGTTAATTTCATCAATTAAACCTGTTACGTGAACAAAGAATTCTTCTTTTGTTTCGTCTTCAATAATGAAACCAAATCCTTTAGCCCCATTAAAAAATTTTACTGTACCGTTTTTCACTGTATAAGATATATAATTTAATTAGGAGCAAATGTAGTGTTTAAAATGTTTTAAGTCTATTTTTTTGATAAAATTTTGGTCAAGATTGTCTATTACTTATGAAACTTTATCGAAAATATAGCTTGAAAATGGGTTTTATCTACTTTTTTTCAATGTCATTTATCTCGTTAGTATCATCTTCTTTTTTTATTTTTATATAACCAGTAACCAGTCTTACTCCTAACCTAGCAAATAGGATGAATGGCAATTACAATAGCGATGTTAAATCCATCCATTAGTAATATTTATGTGTATAGAGCTAGGTTATAAGGGTTTTTTTAACAGTATTTTACAAATTTGATAATTACCATTTTTATTTTTAGTAATAAGCAAATTAGTATCATTTGGCGACCAACTGGGTAAGATATCTCTATCACTATTAAAAGTTATTCTTTGTTTAGCATTACCGCTTTTTTTCATAAGGTAGATTTCTGGTTTATTACCTTCTGTAGAAGTTGCATAGGCAATTAATTCACCATTATTAGACCATATTGGGCTAAAATTATGTTGAGGCATTTTTGTTAGGCGTGTTTCAGTATTGAGAATTATATTATAGGCATAAATTTCGTCATCTTTATTTTTTGTGTGCTTTCTAGAAAAGTAAACAATTTCATCACCTCTGGGCGAATAGCGAGGATATAAATTTTTGTAGGAATTAGCAATAATTTTTTTAAGCCTTGTCCCTTTATGATATATGATATAAATATCAAAATTATTATCATTTACTTTATAGTTAAAAGCAATTTCTTTTCCATTAGGTGCAAATTGTGCAAATGTTTTATTGCCTTTAAGTGGTATTGGTATTTTTGTTGTTATTCCTTTAGATAAATCGAATGTGTATAACTCATTGGTACCACTTCTGTCCGATTCGAATAAAATAATACTTTTATAAGGATGCCATGTTGGTCGTCTATCGTTAGATGTGCTTCTTATTATTCTTTTTTGGTTATTGCCATTAATACTCATAATGTAAATTTGCCAATTTCCATCTCTGTTTGATTCAAAAACTATGCTATTGCCATATTTATTATAACTGGCAAATCTATTATCGAAAATATTGTTTGTTAACTGTACTTCTTTATATCCAGAATTTTGGGATATCGTCTTGAGTGAAAATAGAAAAAGAAAAGTAAAAATGTAAAATAGTTTGATAGGATTCATGGTTAGTTTTTATTCATATTTTTTGGTATTGAAACACTTTTTATAAAGCTTTTTTAATTTCTCATATTAATTTAAAAAAACATCACTTCAAAACGAGTTTAATTTTATTTAATAGGTACTACAGCTTAATTATTATGACAAAAATCATACTTTATTTGCTATTAATAGACTATCTTAAGTGGCAAATTGGAGTAAATATAAATATTTAAAACAAATAGCCATGAATCCATTAACAGTATTTTTCGTAATTTTTATTTTGTTCTTATTATCAGGAATACGCATTGTATTCGAATATAAACGTGCCTTAAAGTTCAGGTTTGGTAAGTATATTAAGACACTCCAACCAGGATTTAAATGGATTATTCCATTAGTAGAAACAATTCAGATTGTTGATATTCGGGTCATTACCATCAACATTGTTTCTCAAGAAGTAATGACCGAAGATAATGTGCCTTGTAGTATTGATGGCGTTGTCTTTTTTAAGATTAACGATCCCGAAAAAGCTGTTTTAGAAGTGGAGGAATATAAATTTGCAATTACTCAACTTTCACAAGCTGCTTTAAGAGATGTTTGTGGTAAAGTTGAATTGGATACCATTTTGTCTAAACGTGAGGAAATGGGTAAGAATATTAAAAACATTGTTGAACAGGAAACTTCAGAATGGGGAATTGAAATAATTGATGTTAAGATAAAAGATATTCAGTTACCGGAAAATATGAGACGAATGATGGCAAGTCAGGCAGAAGCAGAGCGTTCTAGACGTGCTAGAATAATTTTGGCGTTGGCTGAAGAACAAGCTGCTGGAAAACTATTAGAAGCAGGTAAATTAATTGATCAATCACCATCGGCAATTAAATTAAGACTTTACCAAACCTTGTCTAATATTGCAGCAGAGAAGAATTCAACGATTCTTTTCCCATTTCCCGAAGAAGTATTACCTAAAAAGACTAAACAAGAATAATTTAATTATTTTTTAAACTGTAGTTTTCTACAATACTTGAAACATCGTCATAGGTTTTCCAGGTTTTAGGTCTTTCGAAATCTTGATTAGACTTTAATACTTGTGCATTTGGATAGTTTTCTTTTATAGCTTTCCAAGTGGTATTTTCCCAATGGGCTTTATCTTTTTCTAAAAGCTCTACACCTTTTAAAGGTCCAGAAACAGCTTTATCAATTAGAGGCCACCAAAGGCTTTCGGTTTCTCTGTCCCATAATACAAATCCATCCAAACCATCCCAAACTTCATCGTCGTAATAAGTATATCCACTCAATGCAAAAGTGAGTTCTTTATCTCCATATTGCCTGTCGTAAATAGCACCTAAATCAGCAAGAATACAATATACAGCCATAATAGGTTCTCCATTTAAAACGTCGTTTACTACCTCATGTCTTGTAAGATCTTTTATAGAGTATGCTTTTACATCGTTACCAGCATAAGCCAATATAAATCGCGTACTATCAGCCCAAATGGAATCGGCTTCTTGCAAATTAATAAATTCAGGTTTTAGCAGTGCAGGAAAGCGTTCTCTACCAATTCCATAGTGAAACTGCTCGTCTTTTAAATCGTAATCTGTTATATTAAAATGTTGCAGACTATCTTTACCACCATAAAGCATTTTTTTACCATCTATTTCAAAAAATTTATCATTTTTTAAAGAAACTGGTCTTTGCTTTTTAGGAGTTACAGTTGCACTAGTGTTTTCTTTTTTGCTTTCTTCAACTTTTTTCTGGTTTGCATTATTGCATCCTATTAGAAGTGTTAATGCAAAAATTAAAAAATACGATTTCATTAGGTTTTTATTTCAGTGTTTAGATTGTATACTTTGTTATTTTTTCTTCAAGGTATTAAATATATATATAATTGTGTTCCTATCAATTCATTTTAAAATTGAAAATAAATAAACTGCTCACCACTACCTTGAGCTATAACAATAAGCATAAACATAATAGTCCACACAATGCCTAAAACCCATGTAGACGTTTTTAGAGACACTTCTTTTACTGAAGTATTACGCATTACCCAATGACATAAAAATAGTATGCTAATAATTACAGATACTTTAACAATATCGAATGAGCCTAATATTTTTTCACCATCAGTTTGCATATAGAACATAGATTTAAACATATTCCATGCTTTATCAAAATTAGGAGCTCTAAAGAAAATCCAAGTTATATTAACACAAGTATATGTCGTGAGTGCCAGAAACATACCGTTCCATTTGGTTATTTTAAAGGGTAGATATTGTCTTTGTAACCTTTCTAATATTAAATAGGTGCCATGCAATCCACCCCAAACTATAAATGTCCAAGCTGCACCATGCCATAAACCTCCTAAAAGCATTGTAAGCATTAAAGCAACATATAGTCGCGTTATGCCATGACGATTACCACCTAACGGAATGTATAGATAATCTCGTAACCAGCTTGAGAGTGTAATATGCCATCTTTTCCATAAATCGGAAAACCCTAATGATGCATAAGGATATCTAAAGTTGTCTGGTAATATAATGCCTAGCATTAAAGCAATACCAATTGCACAGGTTGAATAACCTGCAAAGTCAAAAAATATTTGTCCAGAAAATGCCAAAGTACCAATCCAAGCATCTACACCATGTAATAATTTATCTGAACCAAAAACACTGTCGGCTGTTCCAGATAGTAAAGTATCTGCCATAACTACTTTTTGAAATAAACCTATTGTTAATAAAAACAAACCCCAAACAAATTGGTTTACTGTTGCTTTTTTTGGCTCATAAAATTGAGTGATTAAATCTTTTGCTCTTACAATAGGTCCTGCAACTAATTGTGGGAAGAAAGTAACATATAGTGCAAAATCTAAAAATGTTCTGGCTCTTTCAATTTTTCCTTTGTACATGTCTATAGTATAAGACATGGTTTGGAAGGTGTAAAACGAAATTCCCATTGGTAAAATAATGTCCATTGGTCTTGCTTGAAAATCTATGCCAACTGAATTTACCAAAACTGTAAAATTTTCTAAAAAGAAATCTCCATATTTAAAGAACGCTAAAAAACTTAGATTTACACACATACTTAAGAGTAACCAGAGCTTTCTCTTTTTTTGGTTTACTTCAACTGCTAATCTTTTTCCAGCTGTCCAATCGACCATAGTAGAAATCCAAAGTAAAATAACTAAAGGCGGATTCCACATACCATAAAAAATATAACTTGCTAAAAGCAATAATCTTTTTTTGCTTGTCCAGCTAAATATTTTGGAATAGTATAATCCTAATACTATAACCAAAAACACAATAAAACTTAATGAATTGAATAACATAATTAATTAATTTTTTGGTTAGAGAATGCATTATCTTTTATCATAATTTTAGCAAGTTCTGTAGTAAAATACTCAGCATCCTCTTTTCTTAAATGAGATTCTTCGGGGCAGGTTAGATGTTTTAATTGCTCATAATCTTCAAAATGGTAAGATTTTAAATCAATTTGAGTGAGTAAATCATCCCAGAATTCTTCCCTTGACAAAAATTTGTTTTCTCCAAATCTGATTCCTCCACTTGATGGAAATCTAACCATAATGAGATTTCCACCTCTTGCTAAAAACTTGTTTGCATCTTTTAAAAAATATTTAGTTGTAGATTCTTTATCAGGAGGAGGAGCATTACGACCGAAAAAATTCCACACTTTAATAATAGAACTTGCAAAGGCAGTATCTGATACTGTTCGTTGAGTCATCGCTATATTTCTATCAAAGGACACATCACCAAAATTGTAAAAAGGTGGCGGAATTTCACTTTTTGCTCTATTGCCTATTTGTATATTACGCATAAAAGATTTCAAGTCAATATCATCAGCCCATTCTTCTTCATCTCCAGACATGAGTACTAAACTTTTTTGTAATGGTATTGATAAGAAATAATTTGATTTTTGGGCATACGTCATATCTTTATAAAAATCTACTTTAGACTGAATCCTTTGCCATGGAAATGCACCAGGATAGGTTGTAGAAAAAAACAAACCTGGAGTTACACCTAGGATAATTGTCCCATTAAAGGCGGTATTTTCAACAATATCGTTTAATGCTGGAAGTGGTGAAGAACCTGTTGAAGCTAATTGTATTGGTTTAATCCCTGTTTCTTTTTCCCAATCTTTTTTCTGAATATCAAAGTATGTTCTAGAGGATCCAATAAAAATAATATCTTGTTTTGTGGCTTTTTCAACTTTAGTTCTCTCTTTTGCCCATAAAGCTTTTTCATCATTTAAGGTAGGGTAATATCCTTGAGAACGCCAATACATTTCCCAGGCTGTTAATCCAGTAATGCTTAAAATAAGCACGATAATTAGTGTTTTTTTTAATTCCATGGTTGGTTGTTTTAGTGTTTATGAATTCTTTATTCTTCGTAAAAATTTAATTTTAATCAATAGTTTTTCTAGAGGAGATAAATCTCTTAGAAAGAGTGAAATAAATTTTTTATGATTTTTTTGTTGAAAAATAATTACCAATAAACAGATAGATTGGTGTTTGTTTCATGCTATACTTTTGTTTAAAAAAATATTAGCTTTAAAACACTAACTCTAAATTTTTGAAAACAGTTTTAATGTTTTCAAAATAAAAACAAAAACCAATGCTATCTGCTATAATAAAAATTGTTATTCGGTTGTAGCTTCTTCATCAGTCATTTTAGCAGCTTCAATTTCTTGGAGTGCAGCAGTAAATTCTGAAAGGTTATAAAAGCCTTCTTCACGAGCAATTTTACCATCAACAAATCTTAATGCTAGATGTACAGGAATTTCTAATTCTTTACTATTAGCTTCTAAAGTACCTTTCCAATTTCCCCAAAAATACACCCAGATATTTCCGTTATCATTAGTAACCATCTCATACCAAGGAAGATTCTCTTCTACTTCAAAACCGTAACTGGATGTATTAGAAAGGATAACTTTTAAAGATTCTGCAGTTTCTTTTGCAGAAACTCCATCTTTCCAGGTATTGTGGTAAATCTTTGCTGTATCTGCATAATGGGTTAGCCATGCTTCCCAATTACCTTCATGGTAATCTTTAACTAAGGCTTTAACGACATCAATTTCTGGTGAAATTCTTGTATAATGTTCTGGCTGGTTGTTTTGGCATGCCGTAAAAAGAATTACAGTAAGTCCTAATAAAATTAGGTTTTTAATTTTTTTCATGATTTTAGTGTTTAAATTTATTTTAGCCTAACAGTTTTTTATTAATCTGTTAGGCTTATGGTTGGTTTTATTATTCTGATGAATATCCTAAATCTGGTCTTAATCCGCCTGTAAAAGCTTCAAACTTTGAGACAAGTTTAAACAACTCATCAAAAAGGGATTTACCTTCTTCGCCTAAAAGGACATTGTTTTCTGCACTTCTCTTTTCATATTCTGCTCCATCTTTTGCTGCAACTGCTACCATAATGTAATTACCTATTACACCAAATCCCGCGTGATAAACTCTGTAATTAACTTTAGAACCTTTTGAAGCATAAAGTTCTTTTAAGGCTTTCATTTTTTCTACTAGTTTACTGTAGTTTTCAGGTGTTACATGTAAATAAAAGAATCTTCGGTAGTTTTCTCCTTTAGGAGTTTGCGTAATACCATCTGGCATATAGGTAAGGTTCTTGTCTAAGTGTATAACATAGCTGCCATGATTATCGTAGCATTTATTCATATCATCAAATATTTTCCCCATAGCATCTCCACCCATTTTTTCTGCTAATGCAGCAAATGGTCTTTTGTCTAGGTCTGCCATATTATCTATTGGAGTTACATAAAGATATCTGCCGCCTTGTATAGTAGAAGTAATCCAGTTGACATCTTGTATATTGTGTTCTTTTAATTTTGCTACAAGTTCTTTGTTAGCCTTTTCATATTCGGCTATCATAGATGGTTTTACCTGATCTTCGTGTACTGAAAATGCTTGTGAGTCGTTTTGTGCTATTGCAAAATTTGTAGAGAATACAAAAGCTAATGCAATAAGCAAAGTTGTTTTTAGTGTTTTCATTGTTTTTAATTTTTGGTTGTTTAAAACGTTTGAATTGAGATAGAATTATATTTGAGATTGATAGTAATCAATAATAATGAATACAATTAGCGTGATAGTAAATTATATATTTGCTTGTTCTTTCCCTAACTAGAAGTTGTTTAAAGACTGTATAAAAACCATGTTGCATAAATGCCTTTTTTATATGTTTTTTAAAAAAGACTTAGGGAATTGTCTACAAATATATAAAATATATAGGATTATATTACGTTCTTGCGAATTAGTACCCAAAAAGGTTAAAAATCGAGAACATTAATATTTTATAAAAATAAAATAAGCGCTAACTTTTTATGTTAACGCTTAAGGCTGATTTTAAAGAGTGATTTCAATTTGATTGTTTAAGATATCATCAAAGGTTTCTCGCTTTCTAATTAAATGGGCTTGGTCGTTATACCATAATACTTCAGCAGGACGATAACGCGAATTATAATTACTTGCCATAGTAAAACAATAGGCTCCAGCATTTTTAAAAGCTAAAATATCGCCTTCATTAATTTCTGTAATACGTCTGTTATTTGCAAACGTATCGGTTTCGCATATATAACCTACAACCGAATAAAAACGTTGTTTTCCTTTAGGATTAGATATGTTATAGATTTCATGTCGCGAACCATACAGCATTGGTCTGATAAGATGATTAAAACCAGAATCTATTTGTGCAAAAACTGTAGAAGTGGTTTGTTTTATTGCATTTACTGTAGTTAAAAAGTAACCAGCTTCGCTAACCAAATATTTTCCTGGCTCGAAAGCCAACGTTATTTCTCGACCATAATTTTTACAAAAGGAATTAAAACGCTTTGATAGTTTTTTACCAAATTCTTCAATATCAGTTTCTATATCATCTTTTTTATAAGGAACTTTAAATCCTGATCCAAAATCAATAAACTCAAGGGTTTTAAAGTTTTTTGCAGCGTCAAAAAGAATTTCACTAGCATACAAGAACACATCAATATCTAAAATATCGCTACCTGTATGCATATGTATGCCGTTAATGTCCATTCCTGTATTTTCTATAATGCGTATAATATGTGGCATTTGATGAATTGAAATTCCAAATTTAGAATCGATATGTCCAACCGAAATATTGGTGTTTCCACCTGCCATAACATGTGGATTGATACGAACACATACAGGAATGTTTGGATGCCTTGTTCCAAACTGCTCTAATATCGATAAGTTATCAATATTAATTTGAACACCAAGTTTTGCAACGGTTTTAATCTCTTCAATAGAAACGCCATTAGGTGTATAAATAATATCTTGAGGATTAAAATCTGTTGCCAACCCTAATTTCACTTCTTGAATAGAAACTGTATCTAGACTAGCTCCTAATTTTTTCATCAATTTTAAGATTGAGATATTAGATAAAGCTTTTACAGCGTAATTAATTTTCAATTGTTTTACCTTACTAAATGCAGATGTTAGACGTTTATATTGTGCTTCAATTTTACTTGCATTATAAACATAAACTGGGCTTCCAAATTCTTTTGCGATGTTTAGTAAAGTTTCATTTTTCATGATCTTAAAAATTAATTGTGTTGCATAATTAGGATTATTTTTTATTTGAATAAAATTTTTGTAAAACTAAAACCTTTTTTCTAATCATAGCTCAATAAATTCCTAAAAAAACAGTCAAAAAAATGCGTAATTATCATTGTAAATAATGTGTAATGAATAATATTGCTTTAAAGTTAAAGGATGTTTACATTTGCAGAGCAAAAAATAACTTCGTAAAAATGAATTTACACGAATATCAAGGAAAAGATATATTAAGTAGTTTTGGTGTGCGCATACAACGTGGTATCGTTGCTCAAAATGCTAAAGAAGCTGTTACTGCTGCAAAGCAATTAACTGCTGAAACTGGTACAAGTTGGCATGTAATTAAAGCTCAAGTTCATGCTGGAGGAAGAGGAAAAGGTGGTGGCGTTAAACTTGCTAAAAGCCTTAAAGAAGTTGAAGACATTTCCAGACAAATTATTGGAATGAATCTTATTACGCCACAAACTTCGGCTGAAGGTAAAAGAGTGTATCAAGTTTTGGTAACGGAAGATGTGTATTATCCAGGAGAAAGTGAAACGGACGAGTATTATATGTCTGTCCTTTTAAATCGTGGGAATGGACGAAATATGATTATGTATTCTACCGAAGGTGGAATGGATATAGAATCTGTTGCAGAAGAAACACCTCATTTAATATTTACTGAAGAAATAGATCCAGGAACAGGATTATTACCATTTCAAGCGCGTCGTATTGCTTTTAATTTAGGTTTATCGGGAGTAGCTTTTAAAGAAATGACAAAGTTTGTTACTGCTTTATATACAGCTTATGTTAAATCGGATGCGTCTTTATTTGAAATTAATCCAGTTTTAAAAACTAGCGATAATAAAATAATGGCTGTAGATGCGAAAGTAACTATAGATGATAATGCACTTTACAGACATAAGGATTATGTAGATTTACGCGATTTACGAGAAGAAAACCCAATAGAAGTAGAAGCTAACGAAGTAGGTCTAAACTATGTAGATTTAGATGGTAATGTTGGCTGTATGGTAAATGGAGCTGGTTTAGCAATGGCAACAATGGATTTAATTAAACAAGCAGGAGGAGAGCCAGCTAATTTTCTTGATGTAGGAGGAACAGCTGATGCAACTCGAGTAGAAGCCGCATTTAGAATTATTTTAAAAGATCCTAACGTAAAAGCAATACTCATAAATATTTTTGGAGGTATTGTACGTTGCGATCGTGTAGCTCAAGGTATTGTTGATGCGTATAAGAATATGGGAGATGCTATTAATATTCCAATTATTGTACGTTTACAAGGTACTAATGCAGATATTGCAAAAGAATTAATAGATAGTTCTGGTTTAGATGTACAGAGTGCTGTAGAATTTCAAGAGGCAGCAGATAAAGTACAGGCAGTTTTAAATTAAATTGAAAATTTAATAAAGTAGTTAAAGAGCAATGGGTAAACATTGCTCTTTTTTTTTTAGACATTATTGTTTTTGTTTAATAATCTTTAAGTGTTTCTTAAAAAAAAATTCTAAAAATCAATGAATTTGTTAGCCTTAATGTTAATTAACTACTAATTATAGTTAAACAATAGTTAATTAATAGGGTTTGATGTAAGATTGGTGTAACAATTGTTACATATATATAGTCTATAAGATATCAATCATTTAAAAACAAACAATTATGAGAACAATCAAAACTTTGCTATTAGTCGTAGCATTAACATTTAGTAGCGTACTTGTAGCAAGTACTAATGCTGAAGACGAAAAAGGAGCTGAATCAGTTGCAATAACTGAAGAAATTGGAAAATTATTAGAAAATCCAAGGTTTATATTAGAGAAAGACGTTGTTGCAAGTGTAACAATAACAATTAACAAAAACAACGAAATTGTTGTATTGTCTGTTGACACTGATGAGAATTATTTAGTGAGTTATATTAAAAGCAGATTAAATTATAACGAGTTACCAGTTACTGTTAATTCAGGCGAAAAAACATTTATCGTACCAGTAAGAATAACACCAGAAGAATAGAAATCTTCGATTTATTTGAATTAGTCTTAAAACTCCTAAATTTTTTAGGAGTTTTATATTTTACATTAATCTTGAAATAACCATTGATGCGCTTCTGGAAAATAGCTGCTCCAAAACGCTTCATTATGTTTACCTCCTTTAATAATGTTGTTAATAATATGTTTATCTAAAACACCTTTATCTTTTAAAAGTGTTACCATTTTGTTTTGATCCTGAACTGTAGAGTCTCTTTCTTTTGAACCAACCAAAAAATAGAATTTAGTAATAGGATTAATATTTGAAGTCTTTACAAATTCAAAAATCTCTTTATTAAACCAAAATGAAGGTGAAAACACTCCAGCACTTCCAAAAGTTTCAGGATATTTTATTACAGCATAAAACGAAATTAAACCGCCTAAAGAGGATCCGAAAATAGTTGTGTTTGTCTTATCTTTAAAAGTTCTGTAAGTAATATCGATATGTGGCTTTAAAGTATTTTTTATAAATGTTAAATATAGGTCTCCTTGTCCACCACCATATTTTTGATTTTTGAAAGGCGTAAGTTCATCCGCACGTTTTTCATTTCCATGTTCAATACCAACTATTATTACTTCATTATTAGAAATTGTATCTAAATATTCATCTACTTTCCATTCTCCTGCATAAGACGTTTCAGCATCAAACAAGTTTTGAGCATCATGCATATAGATGACTGGATACGATTTATTTGATGTTTTATAAGATTTTGGCAAGTACACCCAAATCTTTTTATGAGTAGTTAATTGAGGTGCTTCAATAATAAAAGTGCTTACTTGATTTGAAGCTGTGGTTTGAGAGTTTACATTAATAGTAAATAATAATAATAATGTAAGAATGTGAGCAAAATTTTTCATACCAGTAAATCAATTAATTCTGTGAACTAAATAAAAAGTCGATGTAATGCAATATTTTCGTAAAACACTAATTATCAATAATATAAATCAATAAATAGTATTAAAGTATAATAACTTCGATGAAATCACATGATTTTTTCGTTAAGCTACATTATATCTACGATTATTAAAATAAGATAATATTTAACTTTATACTGTAATAATTAATCATCCCTCGAGCAATGATAAGTAGAGTAGAAAAATTAAGTTTGCTATCCGAAATGATAGCTTTTGCAAGAATAGACAATAACTTAAAAGAGATTGAACATAAATTTTTATTGGGAGTTGCAAAGCAATTAGAAATTACTAGAGAAGATTATGACTACTTATTAGATAATCCTGTAACTCACATAAACTTAAAATCCCATAGTGAGCGTATAGTACAATTTCATAGATTAATTTTATTAATGAACCTGGATAGTGTAATTACAAACAAAGAACTGATTAGGCTTCATAATTTTGGACTTAGAATGGGACTAAGCCATGAATCAATAAATCGTGTTTTGGATTTAATGGAAAGTTTTCCAGATAAAATTATTCCACCAGATTTCTTGATAGATATTTTTAAAACACAGTATAATTAAAATTCCAAATTCCAAATTCCAAATTCCAAATTATGAATTTAGAGTTTTAAGTTTACTTTGGTAAGCTTTTATCTCGTCTCTTAATTTAGCTGCAAGTATAAAATCTAATTCTTTTGCAGCCTGTTCCATAAGCTTTCGTCTTTCTCTTATATTCTTTTCCAATTGTGGTTTTGTTAAATAATCACTTTCTGGTTCAGCAGCTTTTAAAGCTTCTAATTCATAATAATAACTACTTACAGAGTTTTTGGTCAATGCATTGTCTAGGCTTTTTTGTATTGCAGTTGGCGTAATATTATTTGCTGTATTATAAGCTGTCTGCTTTTCGCGTCTATAATTTGTTTCGTCAATAGTTTTTTGCATACTGTTGGTAATTTTATCAGCATACATGATAGCTTTGCCGTTAAGATGTCTTGCTGCTCTTCCTACAGTTTGTGTTAAGGAACGTGCCGAACGTAAAAAACCTTCTTTGTCAGCATCAAGAATAGCTACTAATGATACTTCTGGTAAATCCAGTCCTTCTCTTAATAAATTTACTCCTACTAAAACATCAAACAATCCTTTACGTAGGTCTTGCATAATTTCTACACGTTCTAAAGTATCGACATCACTATGTATATAGCGACAACGAATCTGTAATCTATCTAAATATTTAGTAAGCTCTTCCGCCATGCGTTTAGTTAGTGTTGTAACCAAAGTGCGTTCATCTTTTTCTACACGTTGTTGAATCTCTTCAATCAATTCATCAATCTGGTTAAGGCTTGGTCGTACTTCAATTTCTGGGTCTAAAAGTCCTGTTGGTCTAATAACTTGCTCAATATAAATACCATCGGTTTTTTGCAATTCATAATCTGCAGGAGTTGCACTTATATAAATGACTTGATTTTGAATCGCTTCAAATTCATCAAATTTTAAAGGACGATTATCCATTGCAGCTGGTAAACGGAAACCGTATTCTACCAAATTTTCTTTCCGGCTTCTGTCTCCTCCATACATGGCGTGTACTTGAGAAATGGTAACATGACTTTCGTCCACAACCATTAAATAATCCTCGGGAAAATAATCTAACAAACAAAAGGGTCGCGTTCCTGGTAGCCTTCCATCTAAATATCTTGAATAATTTTCAATACCAGAACAGTAACCCAATTCTCTAATCATCTCCAAATCGAATTCAGTACGCTCTTTAAGTCGTTTGGCTTCTAGATGTTTACCAATCTCTTTAAAATAATCGACTTGTTTTACCATGTCTTCCTGAATTAGATGAATGGCATTTTGTAAAACATCTGGTGAGGTTACAAACATATTTGCTGGATAGATTGTGAGTCTGTCGTATTGTTCTATAATTTCGTTAGTCTGAATATTGAAGGCTTCAATTTCTTCAATTTCGTCGCCAAAGAAGTGAATGCGAAAAGCATCGTCTGCATAGCTCGGAAATATATCTAGGGTATCTCCTTTTATTCTGAAATTACCATGTTTAAATTCGGCTTCAGTACGAGAGTATAAACTCTGTACCAGTTGATGTAATAATTTTGTACGTGAAATAACTTGGTCTCGTTTTAATGTGATAACATTTTTTTGAAACTCAACAGGATTACCAATACCATATATACAAGAGACAGAAGAAACCACAATAATGTCCCGACGACCTGATAGGAGTGATGATGTTGCGCTTAATCTCATTTTCTCAATCTCCTCGTTTATTGATAAATCTTTTTCTATATACACTCCAGACACAGGAATGTAAGCTTCGGGTTGATAATAATCGTAATACGACACAAAATATTCTACTGCATTATTTGGAAAAAATTGTTTAAATTCAGAATACAATTGTGCAGCCAAGGTTTTGTTATGTGCTAAAACCAATGTTGGACGTTGCACTTCTTCAATAACGTTAGCAACCGTAAAGGTTTTACCAGAACCCGTTACACCCAAAAGCGTTTGATATTTCTCGTTGGAAAGGATTCCTTTTGTAAGCTGCGCTATAGCTTCTGGTTGGTCTCCTGTTGGACTGAATTCTGATTCAATTTTGAAAAGCATAAATACAAAACTAACTTAAACATTGTAATCTAACAAAACGACTATAAAAATCTTTTTTATTATTAAATTATTAGTTTGCTATTTTTATAATAGTCTTACAATTTTAGAGTAAAATGACTTCTAAATACTCTACCATCTTGTAGCCTAACTTTAAACCAATAATCACTAGGTGGGAGTTTATGTCCATTATAAGTGCCATTCCAACCAGGACCAGTTGGATCTAGTTCTTTAAGTAATTTGCCATAACGATCAAAAATTAAAATTTTTGAATTGGGTTGAAACTGGTTAGAGACACCTAAGATTTGCCAAGTGTCGTTAAAGGAATCATTATTTGGTGTGAAAAACTTAGGAAATCCAATAACGGAAATAATTTCGTTTACAATTCCACAGAAATTTTTAGTATCAATAACATAAACAGTATGAAAACCAGGTGTGACATTTTCAAAAATATTACTGTCCTGATAAGGACCATTACTATTATCTAAAGCAAATCTATATGTGCCTTCACCAGAAACTAGAACTGTAATTGTATTATTTTGTGTAACATCAACAACCTCAATAAATACTATTGTAGCAATATTAGAATGTGAAACTGTTATTTCTCTACGAGATGAGCACCCATTTTGATATGTAACTGTTACAGAATACGTTCCAACTTGATTAATTTCAATTTCAGAAGTAGTTTCACCAGTTGACCATAAGTGTGTATAATTACTGGGTGAATCATTAAATACACCACTTGTTAATCTTATGGTTCGAGGGAAGAAATTCAAACAATAAAACACTTCTTCATCAGGTAAAAGAAATGGTGTAAAAAGGACATTTAAAGGAACAGGACTTAAGGCGTAACATTGGTTATTGACAGTTATTTTAGCATAAATTATTTCAGAATTTGGTATAGTATTAATATAGTTTCCGTTTATAGGATTAACTTCAATAAATGCATCTTCTATACTTGTGTAAAATACTATTGAAGCATTTATAGGGACATTAGGTTCTATTTGAGTTCGTAATTGATTTAAGTTAAAGGTTGAAAACCCATCAATAATGTCATCATCACAAACTTCAAAAGGTGGAATGGTTAGTGTATTTGTAGAAATGTCTAATACAACTTCTGCTATTGATACACAATGTGATTGATTTTCCACTCTAGTATATACTGTTTGTAACGGAATTGTATTTTGAAATGAGGTTGAATTGTTAATTTCATTTATATTCTGAATAGCGTCAATTTCAGTAAGGTAGAAATTGATAATGCTTAATGATGCATCGTTGTTAGTAACTGATTGTTGAGCATCAAATAAATTAAAAAATGTTAGTCCATCTTGATCAATATCACATTCTATTAATGTCGTGTTGAATACAATAGGATTTTGATCATATTCAATTATTATCTCACCAAAAGAAACACAGTTGTTTTCAAAAGTTACTTCAACTTTATATTCACCTTCAGCAACAACTAAATAGTTTGGATTAGTTTCA
>QMOV01000041.1 GCA_003650305.1 Bacteroidota bacterium
ATTCTCAAAAAGAGAAGAGCCAAGAATGTCCCATAGTAACATACCACCAAAATAAGCCCAAAGAGCTCCTACTACTGTCGAAATTAAATTTGATTTTGAAAACATAATTATTAATTTTTGTTAGTTAATATGGAAGAAAGATATCTTAAAATTGTCAAATTCGTTAAAATTAAGTTAAAAAATTATTAACAATTAAGTTTGTTATGTGGTTAATAACTCTACGACTAAAGCATTAATTTGTAAATTTGTAAAGATATTGCAAAAGTATGAAAGACATAAATGAGAATATTGAATCTCCATTAATTTTAAAAGTAAGTTTTAGTAAGCTTTTAAAGTATTATGAAGACTTATCTAAAAGTAGTGATGAGTTTGTTGCCGCAAAAGCGAGGAGAATTTTAAAACATCAGGAACCTTACCCAATACTTAGAGATGGATTTAGTGATACGTCGTTGCTTGATAAATATAAAAAAGAGATAAAATTTATTTTGCAAGATTCTTTTAGTGAAGTACTTACAAAAAATGAAATTAAAACTGCTTCTGTACCTTTTCATAATCTTATTTTTAATTCTTCAGAGCGATTTAAAAATATTATAAAGGCTGCTGGAAAAGATTTTGAACTCAAAATCAAAAACATGCCAGAAGACAATACTTATATTATTGCATGTACTATTATCCTGAATTTTTGCTATGGTTATAATTTAAATTTTAAACGTCCTTTTTTTTATGAAATACCTGATGTTAATGGAATTATGCGTTATTATAAAATTTTATATAATGCAGATTTTACTGAAATCATCCCTTCAAAAAATGCACCAAAAATAACGCAAGAAGATTATGATGAGCTGCTTGATAATTTTGAGAATATTGAACTTTGGAAAGAAAAATTTCCACCAGGTAGTTACCACTTTAAAGGTTTTGTTATCTCTAATATTTTTGATGTTACAGACGATCAGTCTATATCAAATATTAAATCAAATTTAATTAAAGAAAGAACTACAAAGAATCAAAATTTTTCAAAAAATATTCACGAAGTTTTTCGCTCTCTTTTTAATATTAAAGATCTTAAAGTTGGGTTTTCTATTTACAATAAAAGTTTAGATGTTTTTGAGCGAGTTTATGGAGAAGGCATGGAGAGTTTTTTATTAAATGATGTTGAGGTTAAAAATTGTGCAGATGTTTTATGTAGAAATTCTTATGCAACCTTATTAAAAGAAAAAAAGTTTTATTCAGTTTCGGATGTGGATAAGTTTTATAAATTATCAAAAGAAAAAGCACCTCAATATAGAATTTTAAAGAAGCAAGGAATTAAAAGTGCAATTTTGTCACCAATTGCAGATAATGGAGAATTACTAGGTATTTTAGAAATTGTTTCAGATAAACCTAAACTATTAAACAGCATTAATGCTAATAAGCTGGTAGATGTAATGCCATATATAGTAACAGCTGTTAAGCGTTCTAAGGCAGAAGAAGAAAATTTAATTGAAGCAATAATACAGCAAGAGTGTACTTCAATTCATCCAAGTGTGTTTTGGAAATTTGAAAAAGAAGCAAAAGAGTTTCTAAAAAATCATTTACTTGGAAACCAAGTTGGATTTGGTAAAATAGCTTTTCAAGATGTCTATCCTCTCTATGGTCAAATAGATATTAAAGGATCTTCTGAAGCCAGAAATACTGCTACCAAACTAGATTTAACACTTCGGCTTAAATCAGCAAAAAAAATAATTAGTAGTGCTTTTAAAATGGAGTCACTTCCAATTTATGAGCAATTAATGTTTCAAATAAACTCTTATTTACAAGATATCGAAGACTATTTTCAAGTGGATAGCGAGCAACAAATTTTCGAATTTTTTAACCATAAAATCAACCCACTGTTTAGTCATTTGTATAAAATCAATAAATTTTCATTAGAAATAAATAACTATTTTAACACTATAGATAATAAATTAAAAATACTCTATAATCACCGAAAAGATTACGATGATACCATTACTTTAATCAATAAAAAGATGGCAAGTTTGTTAGATAGCAAACAAGAAGAAGCACAGCTTATGTATCCACACTTTTTTGAGCGTTTTAAAACTGATGGTGTAGAGCATAACATGTACATTGGCGAATCTATAACTAGAGAAGATAGTTTTAATCCTGTTTATTTATATAATTTAAGGTTGTGGCAATTACAAGTGATGTGCGAAATGGAAAACGAATATTATTTAGCACAAAAAGAATTTCCAATTCCATTAGATGTGGCTTCAATGATATTAGTATTTAGCACTCCTTTATCAATTAGTTTTAGAATGGACGAAAAACAATTTGATGTAGATGGCACTTATAATGCAAGATACGAAGTTGTTAAAAAACGTGTAGATAAAGCATATATTAAAGGCACTAAAAAACGAATTACAGAAAAAGGAAAAATAACAATAGTCTATTCTCAAAAACAAGATGAATTAGAATACTTGAGATATATTAAATTTTTACAATCTAAAAATTATTTAGATAACGATATAGAAATTGTTGAGCTACAAGATTTGCAAGCTGTTACAGGCTTAAAGGCAATTAGAGTTAGCGTGTTATATCATAAAAATAAAAACGACAATAAAGCTTTTTATACTTATAATGATTTAATGGAAGCACTTAAAGTTTAACTAGCTGTTTGAGATTTAAAAGCAAACGCAAAAGCTAATACTGATATTATGATTCCTATTATAAATACAGTATAAGTTAGATGCAATATTTTATATTTTCTATCTAAAACCTTACCTAAAAAATAAAGGTCTTTGGTCATAGACGAATATAAATAATCTTTGTCCTGCATCATCTCATTCATTGCCCATTCAAACTCCTCGAGTTTCATTTTATGGAAATTTCCAAAGAACAATAGGTTTACTTTTTTATTCTTTACATCTTCTTTAGTAAACTTGCCACTAGTTACGTTTGGACGTGTTGCCAAGACTGATAAAATCATAGCTACTAAAGTAAAAAAAACAAAAACTATAGTTGGCCAAATTAAATGCGTATTAGAAGGGTTGTCTAATTTAGGAATTAAGTTTGATAGCACAAGTGACATAATAATAGCATTTACAGAAAGTAATATATTAGCTTTTGTATCTGCAATATTACTTAGTGTAATATGATTTCTCAAGGTTACTCTAAACATAGTTTCTATGCCACGTTCTGGTGTTTTTGCTCTGTGTTTTTTAAGGGCAAACTCTTCGTCTTTCTTTTTGTTTTTCTTTTCTTCTTGTTTTTGTTTTTTTAGCAATTTTAAAAGTGATGCTAAATTTTTATCCTTCCCTTTTTGCCAATTATTTATGGCAAAATAGGTGTAAAATTGATGATGTTTTCTAAAAAATGAAATGTTTTCTTCTGTCCATTCTTTATTCGAATACGATTTGTTATTAGTTATTTCCCATTCAGCTCGTAATAATTCGCTAATATCATTATAATTTTTACTGGCAAAATGTGAGCAATCTGCATCACGAATTATTTGTTCAAGTAAATTTTGGGGCTCATAACCCATTTTTGTGGCTAAAATTAAACTTGAAATATTATCTATCCTTTCATCATCTAATCCTTGCTCTTTTAAAAAAGAAGCTGCTATTTCTACACCATGTTCTTCATGATTCTCTATGCTTTTGATATATCCAATATCATGAAACCAAGTTGCAATTTGTAAATCTTCGGCATTATTTCCTTTTATATTTTCCCCTTCAATAAGCTCTGTAATACTTTTTACAACACGCCTAGTGTGACTTAAATTATGGTACATAAAATCTGATGATAAATCTCTTCGTAGTAATGAAGACACATATTTTTCGACTTCAATGAGTAAGTTTTCCATTTAATCATTTATTTTTACTAATGTAGTTAATTAATCTAATACTTAAAACGAGCATTATAAACGTTTTTGTTTAATGAAATATTATTGGAGAATCAATCATCTAAAAATAATAAATCTTACCACATGAAATTTTATCAATATATCGTTTTAATTATAACACTTATTTTTTTAAATGCTTGTGCTACCTTTAAACCTCAATATAAAGACGAAAATTATGTTAAAACCTTTCCTTCAGAAATAATAAGAATAGAACACATCAAGTATTCTTTTGTATCTAAATTATAAACTTGTATATTGAATAAAAATTAATACAAAACATGAAAAGAAAGACAAAACTTTTGATTAAGGATGCGTTCCTGTCAACTATTCTGTCTTGCTTTTTATTGTTTATACTAGCATTTACATTTATTAATGTTAGGTTTTTTAATCCGTTACATAAAGCCTTTGCAGATTTTAGCTTTTTAGATGTTTATTATGCCTATGAACTCTATGATACACCTCAAATAAATACCGACATTATTCTTGTAAATATAGAAAACAAAAATCGTTTTGAAATAGCACAACTATTACAAGCAGTTATTGATGGACAACCGAAAACGATTGGTTTCGACATAATTCTGGAAGAACAAAAAGAACCTCTATTTGTTGATTCGATGTTAACTAGACTTTTAAATCATGAACATGTCATTACATCGTTTGATATTTTAAAGGATGGCGTTATTTTTAATCATACATCTTTTGGGAAAACTGAGAAGAGTGCATTTATAAACTTCAATTTTGATGATAATACATCAGTAATCAGAGAGTTTATAGGTAATACTGAAGTTGAAGGCGAAAACAGATTGTCTTTTGCAGTACAAATCGCGAAGCATTATATGGGTGAAAATTGGCAAACTTATAATTATGATAAAAAACTAAATACAATACAGACAATAAAATATTCTGGTAATTATAAAGCTTTTCAATATTTAGATTCTGATGATTTTCTAGATTATGAAAAAAAAACCATTTTAAAAAACAAAATAGTAATACTAGGCTATCTCGGAGATCCAACAGGTAATACAGAAGATATTCAAGATAAATTTTTTACACCACTAAACAAGATTATAGCAGGAAAAAGCGATGCAGATATGTTTGGAATTGTTATACATGCTAATATAATAAATATGCTAATTAATGGTGATATGTTGTATAAGGTGTCTAATCTTTGGCTAGGTATTTTTACATTCTTAGCTATGTTCTTTTCTACAATGTTTTATCTAAAGATTAATAAAAAATATAAAATTAGTTATAGAACAAGAAAGCAAATTTTTCAATTTGTTATTTCAATATTCATACTTACTTTGTCTCTTTGGTTATACAAGCATAATATTGTTTTAAAACCAGTTATTATTATTATTGGTATTATTATTGCCGGTAGTTATTTTAAATACTACAAACACTTAATCAGGTATATTAAAACAAAACGAAAATGGAAAAGCTATTTATAATAAAGTACTTAACGATTTTTATATTATTCATTTTTATTTCTCATAATTTTTATGCTCAAAATGAGTTGTTCGTTTACAGATTTTTGGGTGAACCTTATTTAGAAATTAACGACTCCATAAAGCCAGTAACAAAGGGTAGTATTATTGATAAAAACACCATCTTAACAATGAACATGAATGATGATATTCAGGTCATTAATGAAAAAGGGGATATTTTCCACCTTGTAAGCACTGGTGATTTTAGCCATAATGATCTATTAAAAATACCTATGATTAAGAATACTAATTCCTATGTTAAAAAGTATTTTACCTATATATGGAAAGAATTCACCAATAATGTTGTTACTAGGCACAATAAGAGTGGTGTTGTCTATAGAGGAGATGATATTGTACTCATGAGTCATCCAGCTGACAGTATTAAAATTTATTATCCAGAAATTAATTTTGAATGGAAGGCAATTAAAGATAAAACTAAAGAATACTATTTTATTTTAAAAAACCTAGACTCTGGTGAAATTACAAAAATTGGTACGCTTTCAACTTCATTGTCATTATTTGTTGATGGTACTATTTTAAAAGAAGGAGATAATTATGAATGGACAATAACCGAAACAAAATACCCCAATTTTAATAAAACCACATTTTATAGTTTTAAACTACTCAATACTTCTGAATTTGACGCCATGGAACAAGAACTAGAAGGCATCACTAAATTCCTAAAAAATATAGGCTTAAGTAAAAACGAAATACGCGAAGCTATTTGTCTAGATTATAATATTTGTTTTTGAATCTTACTCAAACATTACAAACGCGGCCCATTTTTCTGGCTCACCACTATACTTTTGTTGCATAGTACGTTGGGCTTCATTAAAGGCTGTTTTAATATTATTGTTCTGTATCCAGTTACTGTAAAATAAGTTCATAAATTCGGCAGTTTCATTATCTGGAACTTGCCATAAACTCATGATAATAATATCAACACCAGCCATTTTAAAAGCGCGTTGTAATCCATAAACACCTTCGCTACCATCAATATCTCCTAAGCCTGTTTCACATGCACTCAACACTACTAAATCTGTATTAGATAAATCTAAATTTGAAATTTCCATGGCAGTTAAAATGCCATCTTCTTCTTCATTTGGGTTACTTCCATTTTTCCAAGCATAGTTGGCTCCTGCTAAAATAAGACCTGAACGGAATAAAGGATCTTCAGCTAGTCTATATCGATCTTCAGTATTTAAGTTCATGTTTTTCTGCGCTTCAATTTCACGATTTTCATAAAAAAAGCCATGTGTTGCTATATGTAGAATATTAGGGCTGTTACCACTTAAGGCCTTAAATTTAGCTTCAGAGGCATTACTTCCTTTTAATGTATTATATGATTTTCTGTGTAATCTGAATATAGATTGCAATCCTTTTATCTCCTTTTCGGTTCCTAGTAAATACTCCCAAGTCTCTCCTCTATTTCGTGTGGCCTTACTATTTTTGAAACTTGGGGTTTCTAAGAAGGTAAATTGTGTAGAATCCGCTTCTTCATCCATAGCATCCAAATATTCATAATTAATAGCACCAATAAATAAAGTACTTTCTGTATTTGGTTCAATTTCACCATTTTCTAAAACACTTGTACTACTCAATCTAACCAAATCATATGATTTATTTATTAACTGTACTTCATCAGATTCCATGGCTGAAAATGATATTTGATTTAGCAAGCCACTTGGTGAATAATACACCGTTTTATTTCCTTCAATTTCTTCTTCTAAAGGCTTCCATATTAAATTATATAGTTGGTCAGAATTATACAATTGGTTAGGGTTCTTATTTGTTGTCAAAACCTTTTTCAAATCGTCCTGTTTAAACAAACTTACTAATTTTGGATATTCCCAGTCTTTCTTATAAATATATGCACCATAGAGTATTTTATCTGTCATGCCTTTCTCATAATCAAATAATTTATAGTGTGAAAATTCTATGGCAATTTCATTTTTCATCAACTTTTGATTTGATAACTTCCAGTTTTTTGAAAAATTAATATTGTCTTGAAAATTAGAATTATATAACTTCACTAATTCACTCTCTTTAGAATTAATTTCATTAACTAGACTATCAACTGATATTGTTCGCTCTGACATTGATAAGCTAAGTTGTTTACTTAATTCTTGCTTTAAATATCTATAAATAGTGATTCTTTTGTCATAAGTTGAAAAATTTAAAGTCGCTAATTTAGCCGAAATATCTTTTGAGCTTTTTAATAATAAATTTTTTAAAACCAGTTGATTATTTAGGTTCAGCTCCAATAGATCCTCATATCCCTCTCCTTTCTGAAACACAATAGATTGATTAATATCGAAATTGTCTAAAACGGTTTCAAGAAACATCTTTTTTTCTTTTTCACTTCTAAATTTAAAAACATTATCCAAATGTGTTAGCAAGTTCTTATTTGATTCTAAAAGTAAGGGTATAGTATTATTATAATCTCCCATTTTACAATAAATTGTCGCCAAATTAAACTGACTTGCAGCATACCTATGATGTTCTTTACCAATAATTTCTTCATTCAGTTTTAAGGCCTCAATTAGAAGAGGTATTGCTTTTTGATAATCACCAGCTTCATTATATAAGGATGCTAGATCACTTAGATGTTCCGCATATTTTGGATGCTTGTTTCCTAATTTATCTTCAATTATTTTTATTGCTTTCAATCTTATGGATAATGATTTTTTATAATCCCCTTTTAAAAAGTAGATTCTAGATAAACTTCCTAACTTTATACCATAATTTAAATGTTCTTTCCCATATTTATTTTCTGTAAATGCTAAGGATTCTAATGACATAGCTAAAGCTTTTTTAAAATCACCAACATTAGCGTATTTTGACGCTGCTTGTCCTAATAGCCAGCCATACCTTGAATGTTCTTTTCCGTAATTTACTTCACAAATTTTAAGAGCCTCCAAAGACAAAGACAGCGCTTTTGGATGATTGCCAAGATCCGAATACAAATTGGCTAAAGTTATCAACTTAAATCCATCAGCTTTAATTAGCTTTCTATCTACAGTGTCTGCTTCCCAATCCTTAATTTTTAAAGATTCGATAGCTAGTGGTAACGCTTTTTCATATTCTCCTAATTTAGTGTACAATCTAGACAAACTTAATAAAGCCATTCCATACCTTGGACTCTCTTTACCTTCATTTTGAGCAATAATTTTTAACCCTTTTCGCAATAGTGGTAAGGCGGTTTGGTAGTCTCCTGATAAATAATAAACATCACCTACAGAAGTTAGAACTACTCCGTAATCTGTACCAAGCGGTAAACCATCAATATTCATCTTCTCCAACAATTCTTTGGCGACGTGTCCAACTTCTATGGCATTCAAATAATCTCCATTATTAAAATAATAATTACTCAATTGAACACCTTCTTCGCTTATACCAAATAGCTTTTGATAATTTTTAGTGTTAAGATAAATGTAAACAAGTGGAGTAAGAGTTTCTCTAAGTTTTTCAATGGCAATTTTTTTGTCGGTTTTACTTCCTCCGAACACCAAAAATTGTCTAAATACACCTTTTACAAGTTTTAGAGCTTCCTCTAATTCTTTTTGTGCAGTTGCCATATTACCATCCTCCTTAGCAACTTTTGCATTATCCATTTTTTCATTCCATAAATTATACGAAACGCCTTGTCCAAAAGAATAGTAGTTACAAAAAAACAATGATAAAAAAATTAGCAAAAAAATAAAATATTTTCTTAGTTCCATAAAGAAATGTATCAATTAATATATGTACAATAAGCTAAATAGTGTACAAATATGTAGTTATTGAATATTGAATATTGAATATTGAAGAGTTGGAGCTATAGCTATTTCAATCCTTTAAAATAGCTAAATACACAACACGTTTTATGTGTAAAATATTTATTAAAAATAAAGATAATTTATGGAAAGGACAAAAAATATTAAGAGAGTTACTTAAAAGTAAGAAAATAAGACATCTTTAATTGCTCATTGTAAATAAAGAATTATCTTAGTAAAAGATATTTAAATTCTGCTCTAATGAAATTTTTCAGACATATAGTTTTAGGTTTAGTAGTTTTCTTTTTTAATGCTTGTGCTACTTATAATGCACAGTATAACAGTACTAATATTGAAGTCACTTTTCCAGATAAAGAAATTGCTCACTCATTCTATTTAATTGGAGATGGAGGGAATTCTCCTTTAGGAACTCAAACAGAAGCTTTAAAAGATTTTAAAACTGAATTAAGTAAAGCTTCAAATAAAAGTACAGCATTGTTTTTGGGAGATAATGTGTATCCCAAAGGAATGCCTAAAAAAAATCATGAACAACGTGAATTTGCAGAGCATCAATTAAACGTACAAACACAAGCAACAAAAGAGTTTAAAGGACTTACTATTTTTATTCCTGGCAATCACGATTGGTATAGTGATGGGCTTAAAGGTTTAAAACGTCAGGAAAATTATATTGAAGATATTTTAGGGAAGAATACTTTTTTGCCAGAAAATGGCTGCCCAATTAAAAAAGTAAATATATCTGACGAGATTGTATTAATAATAATTGATTCACAATGGTATTTAACCAATTGGGACAAACATCCAACAATTAATGATGACTGTGAAATAAAAACAAGATTTTTATTTTTTGAAGAATTTGAAGGCTTAATTAAAAAAGCAAGAGGAAAAACTACAATTATAGCAATGCATCACCCAATGTTTACCAATGGTCCTCATGGAGGTCAATATTCTTTTGGGCAACACATGTCTCCAATACCTATTTTAGGAACTCTTAAAAATGTAATTAGAAAAACAAGTGGTATTACAAATACAGATTTGCAAAATTCAAAATATAACGAATTTAAAAAACGAATTGTAACCTTATCGCAACAAAACGACAAAATAATATTTGTTTCAGGTCACGAACATAGTTTGCAATATATAGTCGAAGATAATATACCTCAAATTGTTAGTGGAGCAGGTTCAAAAACCAATCCAACACGTAATGTTGGTGGAGGACAATTTTCTTATGGTGCTTCTGGTTATGCGAGATTAGATGTATTTAATGATGGTTCGTCTTATATTCGTTTTTATGAAGCAGAAACCAACGAGGTTATATTTCAAACCGAAGTGCTTTCAGAAGATAAAAAAGAACAATCAGTAGATTATGATGCAAGGTTTCCAAAAGTAAAATCAGCATCTATTTACACTAAAGAAGAAACAAGTAAAGGAAATTTATATAAAAAACTTTGGGGAGAGAGATATCGCGATGCATTTAGCACAAAAGTTATAGCACCAACTGTAAATTTGGATACCCTTTTTGGTGGATTAACACCTATTCGCAAAGGAGGAGGACATCAATCAAAATCTTTGCGATTAGAAGATAATTACGGTCGTGAATATGTAATGCGAGCATTACGAAAAAATGCTGTTCAATATCTACAAGCAGTTGCTTTTAAGGATCAATATATTGAAGGACAGTTTAATGATACTTATACAGAAGGATTGCTGCTGGATGTTTTTACAGGAGCACATCCTTATGCACCATTTACTATTGGTACATTATCTAACGCAGTTGGAGTGTATCATACAAATCCGGTTTTATATTTTATACCAAAACAAAATGCATTAGGACAATTTAATGATGAGTTTGGAGATGAATTGTATATGATTGAAGAACGTCCAGCCGATAGACATAGAAAATTAGCAAGTTTTGGATTCTCAAACAAAATCATTAGCACTAACGATATGCTTTTAAAACTTCGTAAGAACGAAAATCACAAAGTTGATGAAGCATCATACATACGAGCGCGTTTGTTCGATATGTTAATTGGAGACTGGGATAGGCATGAAGACCAATGGCGTTGGGCAATTTTTAAAGAAGAAGAAAAAACTATTTATAGACCAATACCAAGAGATAGAGATCAAGCATTTTCTATAATGGCAGATGGAGCATTATTAAGTTTTGCTACAAAAGTAGTGCCTGGATTACGTTTAATGCAATCTTACGATAAAGAATTGAAAAGCACAAAGTGGTTTAATTTAGAACCTTATCCTTTGGATGTTGCATTAATTAATGAAGCAGATAGAAGTTTATGGGACAACCAAGTAAAACATATTGTAATTAATTTATCAAATGAAATTATAGATAAAGCCTTTACCTATTTTCCAGATGAAGTTTATGATGAAACAATACAAGATATTAAAAGAAAACTCATTGGGAGACGTGCTAATCTTCAAAAAATATCTGATGAGTATTACAAGCAAATCAACAAATTTGCAGTAATAAAAGGGACTGATAAGGACGATTGGTTTGATGTGGAGCGTCTGCCAAATGGTAATACCAAAGTTACAGGATATCGTATCAAGAAAGAAGAAAAAGGACCAATATTTCATCAAAGAATATACAATAGAAATGAAACAAAAGAAATTTGGATATATGGTTTAGACGATAAAGATACATTTGAGATTATTGGTAATGGAGATAAACTTATTCCTGTCAGACTAATTGGAGGTCAAAACAACGATACTTATAATACAAAAAATGGTAAAAGAGTTAAGATTTACGATTTTAAATCTAAGAAAAATGAAATAGTAAACAATAAAGGAAAATTAAAGCTTACCGATGATTATGAAACCAATGTTTACGATTATAAAAAACTTAAGTACAATGCAAATCAATTAATACCAACTATTGGAGCAAATCAAGATGATGGTTTTAAAATAGGAATTGTAAACACCTACACAACTTATGGTTTCGAGCGCAATCCTTTTACATCTCAACACACGTTTTCGGGTTCGTATTATTTTGCAACTAATGGATTTGATTTAACTTATAATGGCGAATTTGCAAATATAGTAGGTCGCTGGAATTTTGGTTTAGAAGCCATTTATACGAGTCCAAATTACAGTATTAATTTCTTTGGTTTTGGTAATGAAACCATAAATCCAAATGTAGAGGATGAAGATAATTTTAGTATTGATTTTAATCGTGTAAAGTTGAGAACAGTAAAGTTTTCGCCTTCATTAATTTGGAAAGGAGAATTAGGTGCTAATTTTAAAATAGGCTTAAGTTACGAATCTATTGAAGTTGAAGAAACACAAGGACGTTTCATCAATACTTTTTATACTATAAATGGAGTAGAAAACAGCAAAAATTTTATTGGAGCAGATGCCTCATATAGTTTCATTAATAAAGATAATAAAGCATTTCCAACATTAGGATTTCAAACAAGTTTACAATTTGGTTATAAAACTAATATTGACGAATCTAATGGGTTTGGTTATGTAATTCCATCAATTGGATTTGATTATAAGTTAGATTCAAGCGGACAGTTAGTATTAGCAACAAAAGTTAAAGCACATCTAACCTTGGGAGATGATTTTGAGTTTTATCAAGCAGCGAGTCTTGGTGCAAGCGACGGATTACGTGGTTATAGAAACCAACGTTTTACAGGAAAAAATGCATTTTATCAAAGTACTGACTTACGTTTAAACCTTCGTAAAGTTAAAACAGGAATCTTACCCTTAAATATCGGAATTTACGGAGGAGTAGATTATGGTAGAGTTTGGGTTGATGGAGAAAGCTCTAACAAATGGAATAACTCTATTGGAGGTGGAGTTTTTGCTAATATGGCAAACATGATGACTCTAAATTTATCAACTTTTAACAGTGATGATGGCTTGCGTTTTGCCTTTGCATTAGGTTTTGCTTTTTAACACGTTAATTATTCTTTCCTAAATAAATTTTTAAGATATTTGAGGCTCATTTTAGCACACTTTTTTAATTAATGAAGACTGTAAAAGATTTATTAGAAATTTTAATTTTAGAGGAAGTAAGTAAGAATCAATTTAATGGTGTCAGTAAAACAGTTGGAAGCCCAAATGTATTTGGTGGTCAGGTATTGGCACAAGCGTTAAATGCTGCTTATAGAACCATTCTTAATCAACGTGTCTTGCACTCCATGCATGCCTATTTTCTTGAAGCTGGTAAATTAAATACAACAATTAATTACGAGGTCAGTATTATAAGAGATGGAGGTAGTTTTTCTACGCGTAGAGTTACTGCAAAACAAGAAGATAAAATTATTTTTATTTTGGCTGCATCATTTCATAAACAAGAAGAAGGATATGAACACCAGATAAAAATGAGAGCTAATGTTAAACCTCCAGAAGAGCTCATAAGTTGGGATAATATGATAGCCCAGTTTGGTGAATTTTTGCCAAGTAAGATGAAGAAGTTTCTACAAATGGAGCGTCCGATAGAATTTAAACCAACAATAATCTATAATCCAAATGATAAAAAAGATTTACCTCCTTTTTTAGAGATATGGTTTAAACTTAAAGGTGATGCTTCAACATTAGATCTGGCAACAAAACAACAAATACTCACTTATATTTCAGATTATAATATTTTGTCATCAGCATTACAGCCTCATGCTAGTAAAGCGCATTATGGCAATACTCAAATGGCAAGTTTAGACCATTCTATGTGGTTTTTTAGAGATTTCGATTTTACCGATTGGATGTTATTTTCTATAGAATCTCCAAGTACATCTAACGCAAGAGGATTTACAAAAGGAAATATTTTCTCTCGAAATGGTAAACTCATTGCTTCAGTTGCCCAAGAAGGTTTGATGAGACCTTTAAAATAAATTTTCAAAAAATAAACTAGTCTAATTCAAATTCATATAAATTTCCACCTTCAACATGTACTTTTTCATCAGTAAGATAAAGCGTTTTGTTATTTTTAAAACAAACACCTTCTTTTTGAGAACTATGATTAAACATTAATTCTACAATATCACCATTAAAAAAATTGTCGTCTTTATAATTAGATATTTTCCAAATTTTATCATGATTTAATAATATGATGGAGTTGTTATTAACATCTGCAGAAGTTATTGCATTATGTTTTCCGTTGAGATTAAAATTAGTTATAAAAACAGCTTGATGAGTTCCTATACTATTAGGGACTCTAAATAGCTTATCATCTTTACTAAAAATGTAAAAAATGTCATTCAATAAAAAGAAGGCTTCAAAATCTTGATTTTTTATATTTTTGGGTAAACTAAAAGTTATACTTTCAGCTTTTATAGTCTTTAAAGCCAGTTCAGGATGTTCAACTTTATAAATAGTAAATTTCGATCTATTTTTATTATTGTTCCCAAAATCACCTATATAAATATTTCCGCTATCATCGGTTGTTAAATCTTCCCAATCAATATTTTGCGCATTTATAACTTCTAATGCTTTATCAATTTTTCCATTAAGGTCTAAACCATATAATTTATTGTCGTTTCCAGCATCTTCAATAACCCAAAACAAGTTTGATGAAGAAGAAATTTCAATTGCAGACACTTCTTTTAAACTAGTAGGTAAATTTGCAATAACAGTTAAGTTTCCAGTATTGCAACTAAAAATAAATAGTATTAATATTAAGTAAATTCTATTCATTAAAAAATGATTTAAATAATGCTAAATTTACGCAGTTTAAATTTATATGAAGCAATACGATGTTATAATAATAGGAGGTGGTGCAGCAGGTTTTTTTGCAGCTATTAATATAGCTGAACAAAACCCAAAGCTAAGTATTGCAATTCTCGAACGTGGCAAAGAAGTGTTAACTAAGGTAAAAGTGTCTGGAGGTGGACGTTGTAATGTAACTCATGCAGAATTTTCACCTTCAGAATTAGTAAAGCATTATCCCAGAGGAGAAAAAGAATTATTAGGTCCTTTTCACACGTTTATGACAGGAGATACTATCGATTGGTTTGAAAAAAGAGGGATTAAATTAAAGATAGAAGATGATGGACGTTTGTTTCCAGTTTCAAATTCATCTCAAACCATAATTGATTGTTTTTTAAATGAGGTAAAACGTTTCGGTATTTCGGTTTTAAAAAACCATTCGGTTAAACATATTTCTAAAACAAATAATTGGTTTATAGAAACTAATAATGGAGACTTTTCTTGTGAAAAGCTACTTGTTGCTACAGGAAGCAATACCAAAATTTGGAAATTAATACAAGACCTTGGACATACTATTGTTGATCCAGTTCCATCGTTGTTTACCTTCAATATAAAAGACGAGCGTATAAAGAATATTCCAGGCGTTGTAGCACAAAATGTTTCAATTAAGGTTTTGGATATCCTCTCTCCTAATGGAGAGATGCCTCAAAGAGGCAGAGAGGCTGATTTAGAATCCAAAGGTCCATTGCTCATTACACATTGGGGAATGAGTGCTCCAGCAATTTTAAAACTGTCGGCTTTTGGTGCTTTAGAGTTGGCAAAACGAGATTATAAATTTAAGATTGTAATTAATTTCATTCAAATATCTTTTGAAAATTGTTTAAATCTTTTTAAAGAAGTGAAGCAGAGTTCGATAAAGAAAACAGTGATTAATGCACCACAATTTGAATTACCTAAACGTTTATGGCAACAATTGGTTTTAGCATCACACATTAGTAAAGAAATACGTTGGCAAGATTTAAATAAAATTCAATTAGAACAATTGGCATATCAATTAACAAAAGCTGTGTTTAGTGTTGATGGTAAGAGTACGTTTAAAGAAGAATTTGTAACTGCTGGAGGAGTTGATCTTAAAGAAGTTAACTTTAAAACTTTTGAAAGCAAACTACTCAAAAATTTATATTTTGCAGGAGAAATTCTTAATATCGATGCTGTAACCGGAGGTTTTAATTTTCAAAATGCATGGACTGGAGCATATATTGCAGCTCAACATATTTCAAAATAAGTTTTTCCCCTCTAAAAAGAGGGGAAGATTTTACTATGTAAAATTAGGGGTGTGTTTTTTGTGAATTTGAATTTACAGAGTATTAAGAAATGAAAATCTATTATAATCCGAAATTAAAAGAACTCGCAAGACAGCTTCGTAATAATTCTACAAAGTCGGAAATCAAACTTTGGACATATTTGCGAAGAGACCAGTTGTATGGCTATGATTTTCATAGACAAAAACCGATTGATGAATATATTGTTGATTTTTTCAGTAATAAACTTCAATTAGCTATAGAATGTGATGGTTATTCTCATGAATTAATTGAAGTTTATGAGAAAGACGTTAAAAAAACTAAACGATTAAATAATTTAGGTGTTAATATTTTGAGGTTTTCAGATTATCAAATTTTAAACGATATTGATAATGTGTTAAGAGCAATTGAAGATTATATTTTTAAATTCGAAGAAAATAACTTTACACCTCCCTCAATCCCTCCTTGTTAGGAGGGGAGTTAAATTATGAAAACATACATCGCATTATTACGAGGAATTAATGTTGGTGGACATAAAAAAGTCCCAATGGTTGAGTTGAGAGGATTACTTTCTAATTCTGGATTCAAAAACGTACAAACATATATTCAAAGTGGTAATGTGATTCTTGAATCATCAGAAGAGCAAATTAGTATTATTGAAGAACAGATTAAAACAGCAATTTTAAATTACTTTGGATTTGATGTCCCAGTTATTGTAAAAACAAATGATGAATTGCAAGCAATTTTTGACGCATGTCCTTTTACAAAAGAAAAAAAGGAAAAGAGTTATTTCACTATACTTCATAGTATTCCAAATGCTGAATTAGTTGAGATTGCATCAAAAAAAGTTTATGAAGGCGAAGAATATCTAATCATTAATGATTGCATTTATTTTTATTGTGCAAAAGGATATGGTCAAGCTAAATTCAACATGAATTATTTTGAGCGAAAATTAAAAACATCGTCAACATCAAGAAATTACAGAACAATGGTAAAGTTGTTATCTTTGTCAGCAGAAATAAATTAAATGAATGAACAAGATTTTATTCTAGAACCTTACAATAAAGCAATAGAAAACGGAAGTTATACTTGGCAATCGCCAAGTAATATTGCGTTGGTAAAGTATTGGGGAAAAAAAGAAAGTCAAATTCCAGAAAACCCATCTATTAGTTTTACGCTCGATGCATGTAAAACAACAACAACATTACGATTTAAAAAGAAAATAAAAGGAGATATTTTTTCATTTGATATCTTTTTAGATGGAAAAAAGCAAGACGATTTTAAACCAAAAATTGAAACTTTTTTTAAGCGTATAGAAGTTTATCTTCCATTTTTAAAAGACTATCATTTTATAATAGAAACCTCAAACTCGTTTCCTCACAGCTCTGGTATTGCTTCGTCAGCTTCAGGAATGAGTGCTTTAGCATTATGCTTAATGAGTATTGAAAGAGAATCAACTCCAGAAATGACAGAAAGATACTTCAACCAAAAGGCATCCTTTTTAGCGCGTTTAGGTTCAGGTTCTGCTTGCAGAAGTATTGAAGGTGATTTGGTTGTTTGGGGAAATCATAAAGAAATTAAAGGGAGCTCAGATTTATTCGGAATAAAATATCCTTATAAAGTTCACAAAAATTTTAAGAACTATCAGGATACTATTTTATTGGTTGATAAAGGCGAAAAACAAGTGAGCAGTACAGTTGGGCATAACTTAATGCATAATCATCCTTTTGCGCAAGAACGTTTTAAACAAGCAAATAACAATTTAAGTAAATTAATAGACCCTTTAAAAGCTGGAGATTTAAAAGCATTTATTGAGATTGTTGAAAGTGAAGCGCTTTCACTTCATGCTATGATGATGACAAGTCTTCCTTATTTTATTTTAATGAAACCAAACACACTAGAGATTATTAATAAAATTTGGAACTTCAGACAACAAACAGCATCAAATGTGTGTTTTACATTAGATGCTGGAGCAAATGTACATGTTTTGTATCCTGAACAAGAGGCAGAGCAAGCGATGAAATTCATTCAAAATGAATTAGTTGCACATTGCCAAAATGGTTACTATATTTGTGACAGAATTGGTTTTGGAGCAAAGCAGACGCAATAGCTGCTTACTAAATACTGTTTACTGAATACTATTTTTATGAAAGGACCCCTTTTTTACTCAAAAATATTACTCTTTGGTGAGTATGGTATTATTAAAGACTCTAAAGGTCTTTCTATTCCTTATAATTTCTTCAAAGGTGCTTTAAAAAAAGATGTAAATCCATCGGTTGAAGCAATCGAATCTAATAATAACCTTAAAAAGTTTGCCGATTTTTTAGAAACTATAGATTCAAGCATCGTTCTTTTTGATAAAGAAAAACTAAAACAAGATATTACTTCAGGCATGTATTTCGACTCTTCAATACCTCAAGGTTATGGTGTTGGCAGTAGTGGAGCAATAGTCGCAGCTTTTTATGACAAGTATGCTCAAAATAAAATCACAGTTTTAGAAAATCTAACACGAAAAAAACTTTTAAAACTCAAGACTATCTTTTCTGAAATGGAATCTTTTTTCCATGGAAAATCTTCTGGATTAGACCCTTTAAACAGTTATTTAAGTATCCCGATTTTAATCAATTCTAAAGATAATATTGAAGCAACTGGAATACCTTCACAAGAAAGCACAGGAAAAGGTGCTGTATTTTTATTAGATAGCGGAATTTCGGGAGAAACTGCTCCAATGGTTCGTATTTTTATGGAAAATATGAAACATGAGGGATTTCGTAAGATGCTTAAAGATCAGTTTATAAAACATACTGATGCTTGTGTGGACGATTTTTTAAAAGGCGATATTAAATCCTTATTTCAAAACACGAAGCAACTTTCTAAAGTAGTATTAAATCATTTTAAACCTATGATTCCGAAGCAATTTCACGAACTTTGGAAAAAAGGAATTGAAACCAATGAGTACTATTTAAAACTGTGTGGTTCAGGTGGAGGAGGTTATATTCTTGGATTCACCGAAGATTTTAATCGTGCTAAGCAATCTCTTTCTGCTTATAAATTAGACGTCGTCTATAATTTTTGACGTTTGTCATCCTGAACTTGTTTCAGGATCTCATAAAACATAAAATTCTTTATGCTATCTCGAAAACAAAAACATGTATTGCTTAAGTTTTTTAGCATGTTTTCTGTGGTTCGAGGCTATAATATTTTAATTATTGTTATTGCACAATATCTTTCTTCAATTTACATTTTAGCATATAATAGACCTTTAGGTGAAGTTATATTCGATTTAAATTTGTTAATGTTGGTTTTGGCTTCTTCAGCTACAATTGCTGGAGGTTATATCATCAATAACTTTTATGATTCCGAAAAAGATTTAATCAATCGTCCACAAAAATCGATGTTAGACAGATTGGTTAGTCAAAACACAAAATTGGTATTTTACTTTGTGCTTAATTTTGTGTCTGTAATCATGGCAAGTTATGTGTCATTTAGAGCAGTTATTTTCTTTTCGTTGTATATTTTTGGCATTTGGTTTTATTCGCATAAACTAAAAAAATTACCAGTAGTTGGAAATCTAACTTCTGCAATTCTTACAATTACACCATTTTTCGCAGTATTTATTTATTATAAGAATTTTGAAACAGTAATTTTTGTGCATGCAATGTTTTTGTTTCTAATAATTGCTATGCGAGAGCTTACCAAAGATCTCGAAAACATAAAAGGAGATTTAGCACTTAACTATAAAACGGTTCCAATAGTATATGGAGAGAAAACATCGAAAATAATGCTGACCATTTTTGCTGCATTCACTTTAATTCCAGCTTATTTGCTCATTTTTAACTTTCATATTGGGAAAATGAATTATTTCTTTTATTCTAGTGTTATTTTACTCTTTATATTCATACTATTACTTTGGAAATCTAAAACTAAAACGCATTATTTGATACTACATAACATTCTTAAATTTATTATTGTTGCTGGTGTATTTAGTATTTTGTTGATTGATGTGGATTTGGTTTTAAAACGCATATTATAATGGATAATACACTAAAAATTGCATTGGCTCAAATAGCTCCAGTTTGGTTAAATAAAGAAGCTACACTTCAAAAAGTAGAGCGTTCAATTTTAGAAGCTTCAAAACAAAAATGTGAGCTCATTGTTTTTGGTGAAGGTTTAGTTCCTGGTTATCCGTTTTGGTTGGCTTTAACTGGAGGAGCAGAATGGGATACTAAAGTGAATAAAGAGCTACATGCGCATTATGTTAGGAACTCTGTTCAGAATGAAGAAGGGGACTTAGATAAAATCTGTAAGCTTTCCAAAGAAAATAATATTGCTATTTACCTCGGAATTATTGAGCGTGCTAAAAATCGAGGAGGACATAGTTTGTACGCATCATTGGTTTATATCAGTCAGGAAGGTGAAATTAAGTCGGTTCATCGAAAACTTCAGCCAACTTATGATGAACGTTTAACATGGTCTCCAGGAGATGGAAATGGGTTACAAGTTCATACTTTAAAGGAATTTACAGTTGGAGGATTAAACTGTTGGGAAAACTGGATGCCTTTGCCACGAACTGCGTTATATGGATTGGGAGAAAACCTTCATATTGCTGTTTGGCCAGGAAGCGACCATAACACCAAAGATATTACACGATTTATAGCACGAGAATCACGTTCGTTTGTAGTTTCAGTATCGAGTTTAATGTATAAAACCGATTTTCCTAAAAACACGCCACATTTAGATAAAATATTAAAAAAAGCTCCTGATGTTTTGGCAAATGGAGGCAGTTGTATAGCAGGACCAGATGGCGAATGGATTGTAGAACCTGTTTTAATCAAAGAAGGACTAATTATTGAAACTATAGATTTTAATCGTGTGTTGGAAGAACGTCAAAACTTCGATGTTGTTGGACATTATTCTCGTCCTGATGTTACAAAATTAGTAGTGAATAGAGAGCGTCAATCTACAGTTGAATTTGATGAATTCAATAACTTCAAATAACAAATTCCAAAATTCAATATTGAATTTTATAATTTAGTATTTGGTGCTTGAAAGCCAAAGGCTTTACTTACCTTTGCATCTTTAATTAATAGATTCCCATTTTTATGGGAAATGAATATGGCTAAAAGAGAGCATAAAAGCAAAGGAAAAACTTTAAGACGTGGCAACAATAGCTACAAAAAAAGTTATGCAAAAGGTCCCAATAGTTATCGGGATGTTCCTTTTAAAAAGAAAGCTATTCCTAAAAAAACGTCAAATCTAGACGAAATACGTTTAAATAAATACATTGCTAATTCTGGAATTTGCTCACGGCGTGAAGCAGATATGCATATTGCTATAGGTAGCGTAACAGTAAACAGAAAAATAATAACTGAAATGGGTTATAAAGTAAAACTTGATGACGAAGTTCGTTTTGACGGTTCGAGAATAAACCCAGAAAAGAAAGCCTATGTGTTGCTTAATAAACCGAAAGGATTTGCTACAACAACAAGTGAAGGAAAAGGAAGAACAGTTATGGATTTGGTTGCCAATGCAACAGCTTCAAGAATAAAACCAATAGGTCGTTTAGGTAGGAACTCTACAGGATTATTGCTATTTACCAATGATGATACTATTACTAAAAAGTTTACTAATTCTAAAAACGGCGTTGCACGTTTATTTCATATAGAATTGGATAAAAACCTAAAATTTGAAGACCTTAAAAAAATTAATGAAGGTTTTAAAATTGAAGGCAAAGAAATTTCTGTAGAAGAGATTAGTTATATAGAAAATTTACCAAAAAAAGAAATAGGCTTAAAAATTAAAAATACAGGAAACTCAATTATTCGCACAATTTTCGAACACTTTAACTACGATATTATTCGGTTAGATTGTGTCATGATTGCTGAACTCACCAAAAAAGATATTCCTCGTGGACATTGGAAACTTTTAACTGAACTAGAGATTAATAATTTAAAGATGCTGTAAGAAGAATATCATGTCAACAAAAAAGAAAGGTCAATTAACTACTAATTCAGAATGGATGAAGCACTTAAGAAAAATCGGAAAGCGATTTTTTTGGAAAGGTGAAAGATTAGCTGAAAGAAAACATATTAAAGAAGAATTAAAGGACGTTGACTGATTCTTTAGGAGTTTTCTTAAAAAACACTTCCCAAATAAATACGCTATAAACAACCAAGTATTCTAAACCAATAATCCATAAGTTTTCAGTATTGTCGCTATTAGCATATGCCAAGTAACTTAAAACAATCACAAAACTCCACACCAAAGGAAATATGTATTTGGTAAATACCGACAAAATCAAAAGTGTTGCAATATACCAAGGATGCACAGTTGTTGCTGTAAAGTAGTAGAATGATAACACCAATAACATTGCTGTAATAAGCTGAATAGTAGTTTTATTTTTTCTGAAAAATGTTATTATTAGTACAAACAAAATTACTATTGCAGGTATTATTTTACCTATAACAGCAATCTCATTCCAACCTCTAAAGGAGTAACCAATTTCTCGTGCTATATAGTATAAACTGGCATTAAACTCAAAGTTTTGAAACCAAAGTGCAACAGTTTGAGCGTAATTAGTAATAAATTCTGAAGAATAAAAAGGTAGAAATAATAGTATAGTTGAAAAGCCAACAATACTATAAAATCCAACTAATTTGATTTTTGAGACTTCACAGGTTTTTAAAACCTGTGAAGTCTTTTTGTTTTTAGCAAACCACTGATAAAACAAAGGTAAAAACATAAGTGGAATTAACTTTGCCGAAACAGATAAAGCAAAAACTACTGCTGCAAATTTCCATTTACCAGAATGCAATAAATACAAACTCCAAACCAGAAAGAAAATCATTACACCTTCAAAATGGAGATTTCCTGTAAGTTCAATTATTATAAATGGATTTAAAATATACCAAAAGATATTATAAACAGGAATATTAAGTTTTACTAATAGCTTTTTGCCAAAAAACAACGTTCCAAAATCGGCAGCAATTATTAGTAATCGCATAACTATTACCGAACCCAAAATACTTTTTCCGGCAAATAATCCAGCAATAACAAAACAGAGTTGATTAATAGGAGGGTAATTTGTGTAATGACTTGCATTAAGTTCTCCCATTCTTGCATAAAGTTCTTGTGCTTGCGAAACAGGAAATTCGCCATTAGAGATAAACGCCTCTACAGTAAATAAGTATGGATTAATCCCTTCAAGAATCATTCGTCCATCCCAAATAAAACGGTAAAAGTCTTGTGATAAATTAGGGATTGCTAAAATAAAAATGGTTCTAAAACCAAAGGCTATCCAAGTGAGGAATTTAATGTTATGTTTGGTAATTTTTATGATTTTATAGAACAGAAAAAACAAAGCAGAATACAACATGATTAGTTTGGTGTAATCTGTTCTTACCAAATCGTAAGCAAAGGAGACATAAAATAATGCACTCGTTATAGCAAGTAGAGCAGGAATTTTATAATGCTTCAAAAAAGAAGAGTTTAATGGCATAAGCCAAAGATAATATTATTTGTTTGTCGCTTTAATAAAGTATTTGCTTAATTGATTTACTGAAGAAAAACAGTTAAATTCGTTCCAGCCTGTAGGCAGACAGGTAACTCTGACTAAACGCAAATAAAAGATAAAATTAAATATATGTCTCTTTTTACATCTTCACGTGAAAAACATCTTTGGTTTTCTGCATTTGCTGTGTTTATAGCAATTTTTTCGACTCTTTTTGTTGGGCAACCACTTATCAGTATATTTGGTAACCAAGATATACAAGCTGTCATCTTTCTGCTTGGTATGATACTGGTTGGAGTAACCATCCTACTACATGTACTCAAGACAAAACCAAGCAAGATTGAAATAGTAATATTGTTAGGGATAGTAGCTGTTTATACCATGTTTTTTTTAAGGTTGGGAATTCCTGAACGTAGCCATTTA
>QMOV01000042.1 GCA_003650305.1 Bacteroidota bacterium
TTAAATACATCAGATTGTATAAAAAAGAACATACAATAGCCTAGCCATAACACAAAAGGAATAAAATGTGGCCATTGCTTTTCTTTTTTAAAACCCTTAAATTGGGAAATAACAAATAAATAAATAAGGGGAGCAATAATAAAATTAAACGGTTCTGCAAAATTTGACACCCATAATACTTTGAAAATATAGCCAGTATAATTCAGCCAGCCTTCAAACATTACAAGTGACAATATTAAAATAAAAACTCCCATAAATAAATTGGAAGTATTATGTCTAAAAGATTTTTTAATAATAAAAAGAGAGATGAAAAAGCCAAGAAAAACACCAAGAATAATTATTAAAGCGATAATATTTAAAGTAATTGGTATGTCTTGCATACTCCAAAAATAGGAATCTTTTTTACAATTAAAACATATAAAATATTACTGAATATTTTAGTTAACTATATTTTAAGTATTTTCTATGCTAGTAATTTATAAATTAGCAAAAACATTGATTGTGATGAGACCTAAACTTATTTATGCCTTTATAGCTTTATTTTTATTTTCCTTTAGTGCAAATTCTTCATTAAGATGGAATGCTACTGGACATCGAACTGTTGGTAAAATTGCAGAAAGCTACTTAAAATCAAGTACAAAACGTAAAATTAATAAACTGCTTAAAGGTCAGTCGTTAGCATTTGCATCGACTTATGCCGATGAAATAAAATCGGATAAACGATATAACGATTTCTATACCTGGCATTATGTAAATATGCCATTAAATTCAAACTATGAAGATTCAGAAAAGAGCCCGAATGGAGATTTGGCTACTGGTATTGCTTATTGCAAAAAAATAATCAAAGACGAAAATTCCAGCGAAGCTGACAAAGCATTCTACTTAAAAATGCTTATTCATTTTATTGGCGATTTACATCAACCCATGCATGTTGGTTTAGCTAGTGATAAAGGTGGAAATGACTTTAAACTGCAATGGTTTTATAGGGACTCTAATTTGCATCGTGTTTGGGATACCGAAATGATTAATGGCTACGGAATGGGTTATATTGAATTAGCAGAAAATGCAGATATTTTATCCAAAGAACAGGTAAAAGCCATACAAGAAGGAACTGTTATAGATTGGGTAAATGATACTCATAAATTAACTCAAAAAGTTTATGCCTCAGTAAACGAAGGTGACAATTTGCGATATAGATATTCTTACGACCATTTTGAAACTGTACGTTCACAATTACAAATTGCAGGAATTAGATTGGCTAAAGTTTTAAACGATTTGTTTTAAATGCATTCTAAATATGCAATGGTCTATTTTCAGTAGCCGCTAATGCCGCTTCTTTAATAGCTTCGGTAAATGTTGGATGTGCATGAGACATACGAGAAATATCTTCTGCTGAAGCTCTGTATTCCATAGCTACAACAGCTTCGGCAATCATATCTGCAGCACGTGCTCCAATTATATGCACACCTAAAATTTCATCTGTAGTTTTATCTGCCAATATTTTTACAAAACCATCTAAATCCATACTTGCACGACTTCTACCCAAAGCACGCATTGGAAACTGTCCAACTTTGTATTCTACTCCCGTTTCTTTTAATTGTTCTTCTGTTTTGCCAACTGTGGCTACTTCTGGCCACGTATAAACCACACCTGGAATTAAATTATAATCTATATGTGGTTTCTGTCCAGCTAAAGTTTCGGCAACAAAAACGCCTTCTTCTTCGGCTTTATGAGCCAACATTGCACCTTTAATAACATCTCCAATTGCATATATATTTGATGCAGATGTTTGTAGATGGTCATTCACTTCAACTTGCCCTCTCTCATCAATCTTCACTCCTGCTGCTTCTGTATTTAAACCATCAGTATAAGGATGACGACCTACAGACACTAAACAATAGTCACCTTTAAATTCTACTTCTACTCCTTTTTTATTGTTAGCTTTTACGATAACTTCTTCACCAATACGTTTAACTGAAGTTACTTTGTGAGATGCATTGATTTTGAATTTCTGCTTTTTTAAAACCTTGTTTAATTCTTTAGATAAACCCGCATCCATAGTAGGAATTATTCTATCCATAAATTCAACAACTGTAACTTCAGAACCCAAACGTTTATAAACTTGACCAAGTTCTAAACCTATTACTCCGCCACCAATAACAATTAAATGTTTTGGAATTTCTTTAAGTTTTAAAGCTTCGGTTGAAGTTATTATACGATCTTTATCTAGCTTGATAAAAGGTAAATTAGAAGGCTTACTTCCCGTCGCTATAATAATGTTTTTAGTTTCTATTTCTTCAGAAGAACCATCTCCTTTTGCAATATTGATGTGTGTTGCATCTTTAAAACTTCCTAAACCTTCGTAAACATCAATCTTATTTTTTTTCATTAAAAAATCGATTCCACCAGTAGTTTGGTCAACTACAGCCTGTTTACGTGCAATCATTTTTTTTAAATTCACTTTTATTTCTCCTGGAATCTTAATACCATGTTCTTCAAAATGTTTAACAGCATCTTCGTAATGATGTGAGGAATCTAAAAGTGCTTTACTTGGAATACAACCAACATTTAAACAGGTGCCTCCTAAAGTAGCATATTTTTCAATAATTGCCGTTTTCATGCCTAATTGTGCACAACGAATGGCTGCTACATAACCTCCAGGACCAGAACCAATAATGGCTACATCGTATGATTTCATAATTTTTCTGTAGAAATTTGAGGACAAAAATACAATTTATACCAAAAAGACCAATAAAACAGTCTAATAAATAGTTACTTTTTCCTTTATATTTCATAATAAAAATGAACCGTAACTAATGCTATGCTTAATTTTTCTTTTTTATCTGAAGAAAAAATAATTCTATTTCTTTTCAGTCTATTTTATAAATCCTTTTGGTATTAGATTTATGATTTGCGAATGGCTAATGTTGAATTTTTAAAATCCACAACTATGAAGGAAATCCAAGCATATTTCCCATACCAACAGTAAACAACCAAGAGCCATAAATAGCATGCTCAATGGTTACCAAAAGTGTAGATCTTGTCTTATAGAATGTTATGGCAAACAAAATTCCTCCTAAAAAAGTGAGTGCCATTACTAAACTATTTCTAAAGAAAATATGTGCCAAAGAAAACACAATTGCATTAATAAAAATTATTAGGTTTTTATTGGTAAACAACGTTTTATACCGTTGAAAAAAAAAGGTTCTGTAAATTAATTCTTGAGGATACACCGAAAAGAAACTGTATATAAACAAAATAAAAATCCACAATTTTGGTTTGTTGAGCAACACATTAAATAAAGCTTCTTTATTTGTAAACCAAACAAAAAGTGTAGTTATAAATACAATGCCTAAAAATTTTATTAAAATCTGCTTCCAGAAAGTTTTCCACTGTATGTTTTTAGATACTTTAAATGAATTTCCTTTAGTCTTAATCAAGACAAGAACTATATATACAAAACCAAAAAACCCAATTATTAACTTTACCCAAATCAAATAATTTAAAGCTAAACTTATTGGCAAAACAATGAATAAAAGGAAGAATTCTATTAATTTATATTGAATAGTATGCATGAAATTTAGATATTAATTGCAGTTGTATGCTTTACTTCACTAATCATAAATGTACTATGTGTACTACCAATATGGTCGATTGTGGTTAATTTTTTAACCATGAATTCTCTAAAAGCTTCCATATCTTTTACAATAACTTTTAATAAGTAGTCGTAATCACCACTAATATGATAACATTCTAAAACTTCTTCTAAATTTGCAACATCTTTTTCAAACTTTATAACATAATCTTGTGAATGTTGAACTAACTTAATATGACAAAATGCTACAAAGGATTTATTTACTATTTCTTTTTTAATTAAAGCTACATATTTCTCTATTACACCTATCCTTTCCATTTTTTTTATACGCTCGTAAACTGCAGTAACAGAAAGATTTAATTTATTTGAAAGCTCTTTATTTGTTTGTTTACTATCTAATTGTAGTAACGCTAATAATTTTTTATCTATGTTATCAAATTTCATCTGTTTATATTTTTTGTTTTTTTAATTGTCAGATGGAACATCCATATAATCATTTCCCTGTATGTTTAAAAATTAATCATGGATGTTTCATTATTGAAAATTTTTCAGTTAAACTGAATTCAAACAACTAAATTATAAATATTTAACTAATTTATCATCTTAATATAGATTTATTTTCTCAATAAATAAAATATGCTTGATTATTAATCTAATTATTATCAATTTTGTATATAATTATTAAACTCTAGCATTATGTCATTTAAACCTGCAAATAAAATACAAGACTTACAATACTTTGGAGAATTTGGTGGAGTAAATCCATCCATTTCAGATTCTTCAACATATACATTTTTATCGGCTAAAACCATGTTCGATACTTTTGAAGGCAATGCAGATGGTTGTTACCTTTATTCTAGACACACAACACCTAGTAATTTATATTTAGGAGAAGCACTTGCTGCTATGGAAGGTACTGAAATTGCTAACGTTTCGGCATCAGGAATGGGAGCTATTACTCCAGTTTTATTACAATTATGTGATGCTGGTGACCATATTATTAGCAGCAGAACTATTTATGGTGGTACTTATGCCTTTTTAAAAAACTTTATACCTAGACTTAATATTGAAACATCTTTTGTGGACATCACTAAACTTGATATAGTTGAAGCTGCTATAACAAAACACACAAAAGTTTTGTACTGCGAATCAGTTAGTAATCCTTTATTAGAAATTGCAGATATTAAAGGTTTATCAAAAATTGCTAAAAAACATAACCTAAAACTAGTAATAGATAATACCTTTTCTCCGTTATCAATTTCTCCAGCAAAGTTAGGTGCAGATGTAGTAATACATAGCTTAACAAAATTCATTAATGGCTCTAGCGATACTGTTGGTGGTGTGGTTTGTGGTACACAAGAATTTATAAATGATCTAAGAAACGTAAATGATGGAGCTTCAATGCTATTAGGCTCTACAATGGATAGTTTGCGAGCAGCTTCAATTTTAAAAAATATGCGAACGCTTCATATTAGAATGAAACAACACAGCAAAAATGCAATGTATATTGCCAAACAATTTGAAGCAATTGGGTTTAAAACTGTTTATCCTGGATTAGCATCTCATCCATCTCACGAATTATTTAAAAGCATGATGAATTCCGAATATGGATTTGGAGGCATGTTTACCATAGACGTTGGTTCGCTAGATAATGCCAATGCTTTAATGGAGTTAATGCAGCACAATAATTTAGGGTATCTCGCTGTAAGTTTAGGATTTTATAAAACCTTATTTTCTGCTCCTGGAAGTTCAACTTCTAGTGAAATCCCTGAAGAAGAACAAAAAGAAATGGGATTAAGTGACGGTCTTATTCGCTTTTCAATTGGATTAGATGATGACATTGAGCGCACTTATAAAATGATGCGAAAATGTATGGAAGACTTAAATATTTTAGAAACAAAAGACAGATTACAGGAAATTATGTAGCGTTACATTCTCTAATTCTAACTGTAATTAAAAAAAGACTGCCTTTTCAGACAGCCTCATAATTTTAATACAACCTATAAGCTGGAGCTTTAATTCCTTGCATTCGTAACGAGACTAAGGCTTGTCCTCGATGATGGATAATATGATCTTTAATAAACTGAAACCCTTGCTCTTTGGTAAACGTTGGCTTATTTGGATCGAAAGGCACTTCAAAAGTTTCGCTTAAACTTTCAGCATTCATACTTTTATAAATCGAAATAAGCTCATCAAAAGCTTCGTTAAGTGTTTTAATGCATGCTGCTTTGGAAGCTCCCATCTCCTTTTCCATCTTGCCTATATTAGCAAAAACTTCAGGATCAGTTGGCATTTGTTCACCTTTTATAAACATACCTAATAAAAATTTAGACGACATGCCAATATGTGCCAATTGTTCTCCAAAACTTCTAACTGAGTCCGAAGGTTTAAAAGCGTATTTATCTTCAGGCATTGCTTCTGCAATTTCTAAGGTATAAGCTTTTGTAGCTTTCATCATCATAACAAAAGAGTTAGATGAATTTTCTTTTGCCGAAGTGTTTTCAACCTTAACAAAAGAAATTGTACTTAACACAAATACAGTGAGTACAAAATAAATAATTGATTTTTTCATAATTCTTTTGGTTTTAATTAGACTTAATAGTAACTAATTTATTAGAGTGAATCAATTATTAATGAATTAATGTTATTATGGTTTCGTAATTTTTATATTCTTTTGGATTTTTGTAACATTACGTTTCAAAAAAAATAAAAATGCAAGACGATAATAATATTTCCAAGATTAATATAGAAGATCAAAACATAATAGAAAATGTTGAACTCAATATTTGGGAGGCTTTAGTTCCTGTTGTAATCTTAATGGCAATGCTGGCTTATAACATCTTTTTTGTTGAAGATCAAGAATGGTTTGGTGCTTACACAAATCAAATTATTCTTTTACTAGGAGGTGTTGTAGCTGCTGTAGTTGGAATGTTTAACAAAGTGTCTTTTAGAAGAATGCTAACCGAAATCTGGGAAAACTTAAGAAGTGTTTTTGTCCCTATTATGATACTTTTTTTAGTTGGTGCTTTGGCTGGAACATGGTTAGTTAGCGGTGTAATTCCTGCAATGGTATATTATGGCTTGCAAGTATTAAGTCCAGAAATATTTTTACCTGCATCTGTTATTATTGCTGCTATAATATCTATAGCAACTGGCAGTTCCTGGACCACGTCTGCAACTGTTGGTATTGCTTTAGTTGGCATAGGAACTGCATTAGGAATTAATCCAGGAATGATTGCTGGAGCTGTAATTTCTGGTGCTTACTTTGGTGATAAAATGTCGCCCTTAAGCGATACTACAAACCTTGCTCCTGCTATGGCTGGAACAGATTTGTTTACACATATAAAATATATGAGTTTTACAACCACTCCAACAATACTTGTTGCTTTAGCTGTGTTTAGCATTATCAGTATGAATATTGAAACTACAGGAAGTGCAGATATAAGTGTATTACTTAATACTATTGATAATACATTTCAAATATCTCCATATTTATTTATAGTTCCTGCTGTAGTAATTGCTCTAATATTAGTAAAAACAAAACCGTTATTTGCATTAGCAGCAGGTGTAATTACAGCAATTATTTTTGCGTTTTTATTTCAATCAGAAATATTAAGCGAAATATCTGAATCTAAATTAGGAGCTATAATAAATTCCGTTTTAACTGACACAGAAATAACTACCGAAAACGAAAAACTAAACGATCTATTCTCTTCTGGAGGAATGAAAGGAATGCTTTGGACTATTTACCTTATCACTTGTGCTATGGTTTTTGGAGGCGTTATGGATGCTATTGGAGCATTATCTAGAATTACAAAAGCTTTACTAAAATTGGCTGCTTCTACTTTTGGATTATTTGCAAGTACAGTTGTTAGCTGTTTAGGTTTAAATGTTGTTGCGAGCGACCAATATCTTGCCATAGTAATTCCAGGAAAAATGTTTAAAAATGCATTCGAAGATAAAGGTTTGGCTCCCGAAAACTTAAGTAGAACACTTGAAGATTCAGGAACAGTAACTTCTGTTCTAATTCCATGGAATACATGTGGTGCTTACCAAAGTGGTGTTCTCGGTGTTGGTGTTAGCGAATACTTTATATATGCAATCTTTAACTGGCTGAGTCCATTTACTACTTTAATTTTTGCTGCATTTTCTATAAAAATAAGACAGCTAACTGCTAAATAAAATATTTTTATTTCTTTTGATGTTAGTTATAAATAATATCTATATTTTAATAAAAAATAAAACTCTTTAATGATACAAAAAAGAAGCCTTGTGATTATCTTTGTAATTAAGAAAAACATTAATAATTTAAACATAAAAACAAATGTCATTAGTAGGTAAAAAATTTCCAGATTTAAACGTTGACGCAATGAACGAAATGGGAGACACTTTTAAAGTAAACGTTCTTGAAGAAGCTGTAAACAATAAGAAAAAAGTATTATTATTTTGGTATCCTAAAGATTTTACGTTTGTATGTCCAACTGAATTACACGCTTTTCAAGCAGCATTAAGTGAGTTCGAAAAACGTAACACTATTGTAATTGGTGCATCTTGCGATACTCCAGAAGTACATTTTGCTTGGTTAAGTACTGCTAAAGACAATGGTGGAATAGAAGGTGTAACTTATCCTATTCTTGCAGACAGCAACAGAAACTTATCCAGTATATTAGGAATTTTAGACATCTCTAATGAAACCTATGACGAAGCCACTGATACAATCCAAGTTGAAGGAGATAATGTAACGTACAGGGCAACTTATTTAATTGATGAAGAAGGTACAGTTCAGCATGAAGGAATAAACAATATGCCTTTAGGTAGAAATGTTCAGGAGTTTTTACGTCTTATTGATGCACTAACTCATGTACAGGAAAAAGGAGAAGTTTGTCCAGCAAACTGGGAAGAAGGTAAAGATGCAATGAAGCCAAATGCAAAAGGCACTGCTGAATACTTATCTACACATTAATAAACTTTAAACTTCAGAGGTTTTAAAGCCTTTGAGGTATTTTTATCATACAATAATGATTCAAGAACTTTCTCAAGATAACTTAAATGAAATAGTTTTAAATAACGATACTGTAATAGTACAATTTAGCGCAACTTGGTGTGGCAACTGTCGTATTATGAAACCCAAGTTTAAAAAACTTGCTTCAGAAAATGAAGATATCTCATTTGTGATTGTTGATTCTGAAAAATTTCCTAAGTCTCGTAAAATGGCAACTGTCGATAATTTACCAACATTTGCCACATTTAAAAACGGAAGTTTCATTGATCAAGTACAAACTAACAAATTTGAAGTTTTAAAAGAACTCGTAAATGAAGTTACCAATAATTAAACACCTTACTCAGTTTATAGAAGACAATGACGAAGATTTTGTTATTGAAACTATTGAAACACTTGAAGCATTAACAGAAGTGTCTTCATTAAAAGATGAAGAACTGGACGTTATAGGAGAGCTAATCTCTAATATGTATGGAGCGATTGAAGTCAATAAAATGATTAAAGATGGTACTCCAAAAAAAGAAGCTTTAAATGGGTTTATGAAGCGAGTTTTGGGTTCAATAGATACTTAATTCATACTAAATACACTTTATTATTAAAATCCTTTTTTGTTTAAAAGGGATTTTTTACTTTCAACAAAAAAATATAGCATGGCAACAGTAACATTAAAAGGAAATCCTATAAAAACTTCTGGAGAACTTCCATCAGTTGGTAATAAAGCTCCTAATTTTTCATTAACAGCAGGAGATTTATCTACTAAATCATTAAGTGATTTTGCAGGCAGTAAAGTCATTTTAAATATCTTTCCGAGTATAGATACAGGAACCTGTGCAGCTTCTGTTAGAGCATTTAACAAAGAAGCTGGCAATTTAGAAAACACAAAAGTACTTTGTATTTCACGCGATTTACCTTTTGCACAAGGACGTTTTTGTGGTGCTGAAGGATTAGATAATGTAATTAATCTTTCAGATTATAAAGATGGGAGTTTTGGAAAAGCCTATGGTTTAAATTTTATAAATGGTCCATTAGAAGCTTTACACTCACGCTGTGTAATCGTTTTAAACGAGAACAATGAAGTTTTATACGCAGAGCAAGTTCCTGAAATTGTAGATGAACCAAATTATAAAGTTGCTTTAGACGCATTATCTTAATGGAAAAAAAAGGCAACTTTATTACCAACCGATTAAAAGGGATTAATTGTGCCTTTAAAGGAGCAATATTGCTTATAAAAACTGAAGCTAGTATAAAAATTCAGTTCATTATTGCTATAATGGTAACTATTGCAGGATTTTACTACAATATCTCTTTAATAGAATGGATGATACAAATTTTAGCCATTGGATTGGTTATGAGCATCGAAGGATTAAATACTGCCATTGAAGAAATAGCAGATTTTGTACATCCAGAGCATAATAGTAAAATTGGTTTTATTAAAGATGTTGCAGCTGGTGCAGTTTTTATAGCTTCTATTGCTGCAATAATAATAGGTATTATAATTTACTTTCCTAAAGTTTTTTAAAATACTATACTTTAAAGAATACAAAAAAAAACAGATCTCGCTTTTCAGCGAGATTAACTCAACTAAATATTTTGAAAACACTTATATGCAATTTTTCAAAATAAAGTTTCGTTAACGTTAGTAATTTGTATTTTTGTTGAATCGTGGAAACGATTCAATCCTGTCCCGATAGCTATCGGGATGGTTTCAGGATCTCATGTTGAAAATAAGGACGCATTAATGGCGAAGAAAAAAAAATCAGCTAAAAAAACTAAAAAACTAAACTTTACCTTATCTAATCAACAAAAATTAGTATTTGGTAGCTTATTGTTAATTCTTGGTATTTTACTTTTTATTGCATTTTTATCCTATTTTTTTACTGGTGAAGCAGATCAAAGCACATTAACAAAATTCTCTTCAAGAGGAATTGAAACACAAAACTGGTTAAGTAAAATTGGTGCTTGGGTAAGTGACTTATTTATATATCGTGGTTTCGGTATTGCTGCTTTCATTTTTTCAGGACTCATCTTTATTTCAGGAATATATGTCTTACTAGGAATAAAAAAAAATCGATTACGTCGCCATTGGTTTTGGGGAACGCTTATTGTAATATGGACTTCTATTCTTTTTGGTTTTCTTGCTGAAAAAAATTCAATTCTTGGAGGGACAATTGGTTTTGAAATGAATGACTTTCTTCAGGACTATATTGGCAAAATCGGAACTGCACTCCTACTCGTTTTAGGTTTAATTACATATTTAGCCATTCGATTAAAAGTAACAGCGCAGCATTTTGGAAAACTATTTAAATCTGCAAAAAAAGAAATTAAAGAAGAATTTAGTACAGAAAATGAGCATGAGTTTGTCCCAATAGATAACGACCTAACCGCAGAAGCAGAAGATATTAAATCTGCTTTCGATGTTCAAGTAGAAAATTTAGAACCTACCATATCTCATCATTCAAAAATTGATAAAGAAGAAGAAGAAGAAACCATTGAAGATGATGTAGAAATTGAAATTGAAACTTTAACTGAAGAACAATCGGTGACTGACAATCTTGCTAGCAAACTTGTAGAAGATTTTGGAAAATTTGATCCTACTTTAGAGCTTGGTAATTATCAGTTTCCACCCTTAGATTTATTAAAAAAATATGAAGGAGAAGGCATAACGGTAAATAAAGATGAACTTGAAGAAAACAAGAACAAAATTGTAGAAACGCTTCGTAATTATAAGATTGGTATTTCGAGTGTTAAAGCAACCATTGGTCCAACAGTAACGCTTTATGAAATAATACCAGAAGCAGGAGTTAGAATTTCTAAAATTAAGAATCTAGAAGACGATATTGCACTATCACTTTCAGCACTTGGTATTCGTATCATAGCTCCTATTCCTGGAAGAGGAACAATTGGTATAGAAGTTCCTAATAAAGATGCAACGATTGTATCAATGTATTCGGTAATTGCGTCGCAAAAATTCCAAAAAGGAGAAATGGAATTACCTATTGCTTTAGGAAAAACCATTAGCAACGAAACCTATGTTGTCGATCTGGTTAAAATGCCTCATTTACTTATGGCAGGAGCTACAGGACAAGGAAAATCGGTTGGACTAAATGCAGCATTAACATCATTACTGTACAAAAAACATCCAGCCGAAGTAAAATTTGTATTAGTAGATCCTAAAAAAGTAGAACTCACTCTTTTTAATAAAATTGAACGTCATTATTTAGCAAAACTTCCAGATAGTGAAGAAGCCATTATTACAGATAACACTAAAGTCATCAATACATTAAACTCTTTATGTATTGAAATGGACAATCGTTACGAAATGCTCAAAAATGCCTTTTGCCGTAACATCACAGAATATAATACAAAATTTAAAGCACGAAAACTAAATCCTAACGATGGTCATCATTTTTTACCATACATTGTTTTGATAATAGATGAATTTGCAGATTTAATTATGACTGCCGGAAAAGAAGTAGAAACACCTATTGCGCGTTTAGCTCAATTGGCTCGTGCTATTGGCATACATTTAATTATTGCAACGCAAAGACCATCGGTAAATGTAATAACAGGTTTAATAAAGGCAAATTTCCCAGCGCGAATTGCATTTAGAGTAACAAGTAAAATAGATTCGAGAACTATTTTAGATGGTTCTGGAGCCGACCAGCTTATTGGTCGAGGAGACATGCTTTATACACAAGGAAACGATCTTATTCGCATACAGTGCGCTTTTGTAGATACTCCTGAAATAGAACGTCTTACAGAATTTATTGGATCGCAAAAAGCATATCCAAATGCGCACTTACTTCCAGAATATGTTGGTGAGGAAAGTGGCACAAGTCTTGATATAGATATTTCGGAAAGAGATCAGCTCTTTAAACAAGCTGCCGAAATAATTGTTACTGCACAACAAGGTTCTGCATCTTTATTACAACGTAAGCTAAAATTAGGCTATAATAGAGCAGGACGTTTAATAGACCAGTTAGAAGCTGCTGGCATAGTTGGTCATTTTGAAGGTAGTAAAGCAAGACAGGTTTTAGTGCCAGATTTAGCTGCATTAGATCAGCTTTTAGAAAATGAGAAAAATATTTAAAATGAAAAATTTAATAATGTTATTTGCTTTATTATTAAGCACAGTAAACTTTGCTCAAAATTCTTCTGAAGCAAAGTCTCTACTAGATGATGTTTCAGCCAAAGTAAAATCTTATGAGAATATTTCAATAGATTTTAAATATGTTTTAAATAATTCCGAAGAAAATATTAGTCAGGAAACAAGAGGTGACGTTGTTATGCAAGACGAAAAGTACGTGCTAAATATATTAGGAATTAACAGAATATATGACGGTAAAACGCTTTACAGTATAAGCCCTGAAGATGAAGAGGTAACAATATCTTCTGAAAACATTGAAGATGAAAATACTATTACGCCAAGTAAAATGCTTTCTTTTTATGAAAATGGATATAATTATAATATGGATATTATTCAAAATGTTAATGGTAGAAAAATACAATATGTAAAATTAATTCCTATTGATTCTAATTCAGAAATTAAACATGTGTTATTAGGAATAGATATTATAACCAAACATATCTATAATTTAATTGAGATTGGCAGTAATGATACAAAAACAACACTTACTGTTAATTCTTTTAAAACAAACGAACCCTTATCAAAAACCTTGTTTACCTTTGATGAAAGTAAGTACAAAGATTATTACATCAATAAAATAGATTAGGTTTTCTCTGTGAAAATTTTAGATAGATATATACTTATTACCTTTTTAAAAACTTTTTTTAGCGTGTTTATTATTCTCATGTTAATTTTTGTTTTACAAGCAGTATGGTTATATATAAACGAACTTGCTGGTAAAGATTTAGAAATAGACGTTGTTGCAAAATTTTTACTCTACGTTTCTCCAAGACTTGTTGTTTTAGTTTTACCGCTTACTATTTTGTTGGCTTCTATTATGGTATTTGGAAGCTTTGCCGAAAACTATGAGTTTGCAGCAATGAAATCTACAGGAATATCGCTACAACGCGCCATGAGAACTCTTAGTATTTTTATTGTAGGACTAGCAATTACCACTTTTTTCTTTGCAAACAATGTAACGCCTTGGGCAGAATTTAATTTTTATAATTTAAGAAAGAATATTGCAAAGGTTAAACCTGCTATGGCAATTGCAGAAGGACAGTTTAATCAAATAGGTAGTATTAACATAAAAGTTGATAAAAAGACTGGTGATCGGGGACAGTTTTTAGAAGGTGTTATTATTCATCAAAAGAAAGGAAATTCTTTTAAAAATCATACTGTTATAATTTCAAGAACTGGTGAAATTGCTAGTAGTGAAGATTCCGATGTGCTAAAATTAGTTCTTTATGATGGCAATTACCATGACGACCTTCAACCTAAAGACTATAAAGAACGTGAAAGAAAACCACATGCAAAAAGTACATTCGAAAAATATACAATTAATGTAGATCTTTCAAAAATTAACAATGTAGATTTCGACAAGCAAGACTATTCTACAAAATACAGTATGCTTAATGTTAAAGAGTTAAATTATTCCATCGACTCTTTAAAGATAATAGAAACGAACAATTATAAAGAACTCACTACTACTATGTATAATCGTTCTACTGTAGCATCATTAAACAATAATATAGAGCCAAAAAAATCGGATTCAGTATTTCAAGAAAATAGTCTTTATACGCTATTCCAGCCAATAAAGAATGTACAACTTATTAATGTTGCAATTAATTCTATTAATAGTACTTCTCAAATAATAAACACTAAAAAAAGAACAATCGCTTTAAGAGAAAAAAATATTAATAAACATATCATTTCTTTTTATGAAAAATTTGCTTTCGGATTTGCTTGTATCATCTTATTTTTTATAGGTGCACCTTTAGGAGCATTAATTCGTAAAGGTGGTTTTGGATTGCCTATTATTATTGCTATATCTTTATTTTTAACCTATCATTTTATTGGCATCTTTGCAAAAAATAGTGCTGAAGATAGTAGTTTAAATCCTATTGCTGCCTCTTGGGTTTCTACATTATTGATGCTTCCCTTAAGTATTTATCTTACTAATAGAGCAACAAAAGATAGAAGTTTACTTAATGTTGATAGTATTTTGGTTCCACTAAAAAAATTATTAAGCAATAAGACTATTGCGCCTGTAAATAGTAATGTATTTCTAGATGAAAATTCTGAAGCATATTCAAATTTAAATAGTTACTCAAATAAAAACCTTATAGATGTTATTAAAAACTATAGACAATACGATTTTGATGATAGTTATAGAAATACTTCATTGCTTCTACTTAAAAATAGAGGAATATCTGAAGATGAGTTACGTTTTGGAGGCAACCTTGTTAACGAAAATTACGAAAATGCGCTTCGTTTCAAAATAGATTACGATGAGAATTCAAGTATTGCTTTTAAGCTCTATTTTATAACGCTTGCATTTCAAATAATTGGAGTTGTTTTAAATAATAATGGGTTTCCAATAATTGGCAAAATATTAATTGTTCTTGGTACTATTGCAACACTATTATATCTAATTTCTTTTTTTAAATCTTTTATGAGTCAATCAAATTTTTATAAAATTCAAGGAGGCAAAATAATGTCGAATGCAATAGTTCTTATTATTCTTGGAATTCCTTTATACTTCATTTATCACTTCTATTTTAAGAATAAACTCAAAGAAGATTTAAAACAAATTAGATAGGTCTTAAAATATGCAATATCTTTGCATTTATAACAATAAGATATGACAACTGTTAATACTGCACATAAAACTTCTAAAATACAGCTAAACTCTATTGAAGACGCCATAAACGATATTCGTCTGGGCAAAGTAATTATAGTTGTCGATGATGAAAATCGTGAGAATGAAGGTGATTTTATTGCAGCTGCGGAAAAGGTAACACCAGAGATGATTAATTTTATGGCTGCACAAGGTCGCGGATTAATTTGTGTACCTCTTACCGAAGACAGATGTGAAGCGTTAGACTTAACAATGATGGTAAAAAACAATACTGTTTTGCACCATACGCAGTTTACTGTTTCGGTAGATTTAATAGGTCATGGTTGTACCACAGGAATTTCGGTACAGGATAGAGCAAAAACTATAAAAGCACTTGTTAACGACGATACAAAACCATTCGATTTAGGACGACCTGGACATATTTTTCCTTTACGAGCAAGAAATGGTGGTGTTTTGCGTCGAACAGGTCATACAGAAGCTGCAGTAGATTTAGCACGTTTGGCTGGTTTTAAACCTTCAGGTATTTTGGTAGAAATATTAAATGAAGATGGTACAATGGCTAGATTATCTCAGCTTGTTGATGTAGCACAAAAATTTAATCTTAAAATTATTTCTATTGAAGATTTAGTGGCTTATCGCATGGAGCACGACTCTTTAATTGAGAAAAAAGAAGACTTTCAAATTGAAACACGTTTTGGAAGCTATCGTTTAAGAGCATATCAACAAACAACTAACGATCAAATACATATAGCTTTAACAAAAGGAGTTTGGAATACTAACGATGTTGTTCTAACACGTATAAATTCTACTTTGGTTAATAACGATATTCTGGGTACTCTTACTAACAATGCAGATAAGAAATTAGACGACATGTTTAAAGTAGTAAATGATGAAGGTAAAGGTGCTATTGTGTTTATTAATCAACAAGTTCAGTCAATGAATTTATTGAAACGTTTAACCATTTTGAAGGAAAGTCAAGTTGAAAATAAAGTTGTAAAAGCACCAAGAATGGAAATGGATGCCAAAGACTTTGGTATTGGTGCCCAAATACTTCACGATTTAAATATCCACAAACTGCGATTAATCTCTAACACCAAACATGCTAAACGTGTTGGTATGATTGGTTATGGATTGGAAATTGTTGAGTATGTAAGCTATTAAGAAATGACTTCCTTAATACTTATTAGCATCTTATTTGCTCTTTCTTTAACCTCATCTTCTGTCCATGAGAGTTTTATTAAACACGATATATTTCTACCAATATATTGGTCAGACTTTGGGAAAGTTTTTGTTTGAAGATATTTTAATCCGTCTATAACTTCTTTAGATAATGGATACAATACTTTTAAATCTTTTAAATGTTGCCATTTACGAACATAATGCCAACTATTATCGTAATAATGAAAACAAGCATCAATATTATTCTCTTTAAAAGCAGACATAGTTTTACAAGTAATTTCTAAATTGGGTAAAAAGAAACTTAAAAACGAATAGCTTTCTTCGCCTCCTTCAGGAACTGTCCTAAAAGTAACTTCTGGAATTGTAGAAAGTGCTTCACGAATTATTGTATAATTCTTTTTCTGAATAGCTACAAACTCTTCTAAACGTTTTAATTGCGCTAAACCAACTGCTGCATGCAGTTCAGAAATTCTGAAATTATACCCTAAAAAAGGATGTGTTTCTGCTCCTCTATCATTCCCTTTATGGTCATGACCATGATCGCTATAATGGTCTGCATTGTTATAATATTCTTCATTATTTGTAAGAACTGCTCCACCTTCTCCACAAGTAATTATTTTTACATAATCTAAAGATAAACACCCTAAATCGCCAATACTTCCTAGTGGTTTTCCATAATAAGTTGCTCCAGTGGCTTGTGATGAATCTTCAATTAAAACTAAATCATGTGTTTTACAAATTGAACTTAAAGCATCCAAATTTGCCATACTACCACACATATGCACAGGCATTACAGCTTTAGTATTTGGAGTAACAGCTTTTTTTACAGCTTCAGGATCTAAAGTTAGAGTGTCATCAATTTCTACCAAAATTGGAATTGCTCCTAGCATCATAATGGCTTCAAAACTTGCTACAAACGTAAACGTTGGAATAATTACCTCATCTCCTGCTCCAATACCTGCTGATGCTAATGCAATTGTTACTGCAGCAGTTCCGCTGGAAACTAATTGGGCGTGTTTTACTTGAAGTTGATCCTCTAATTCTCGCTCAAGTTCTTTAGCTTTCCAATGTCCGTTTCGTAAACCATCAAAACCATAACGCATTAACACTCCATTTTCAAGCACATCGTTTACTTCTTTACGTTCGGCTTCGCCAAATAATTCAAATCCAGGCATAATTCAGTGTTCAGTGTTCTGTGTTCTGTGTTCCGTGTTCAGTGTTCAGTATTCAGTATTCAGTATTCAGTATTCAGTATTCAGTATTCAAAATTACAATTCCAATGTGCTTTCGGCAACTGTTTTTCTAACTTTCTTAAAATCGGCAAACACATCATCCTTTGCTCTATAACCAATTGGCATTACTAAAACCGATTGTAATCCTTTATCATTAAGCTTTAATAAATCATCGTATTTTTTGGGGTTAAATCCTTCCATTGGACAAGCATCAATATCTTCAATAGCACAAACAGTGAGTAAATTTCCCATAGCCAAATATGATTGATTGATTGCCCAGTCTTGTATGGATTTTATTGGCTTGTCTTTAAAATCATCCAACAGATAATCTTTAAATGGGTTTAAAACTTTTTCTGGAGTGTTTCTAATAGTTTTTACTCTTTTAAAATAGGTTTCAATGTAATTTTTATCAATATTTGTCTCAATACAAAACACTAAAACGTGAGAAGCTTGTTCAACTTGTTTCTGGTTCATAGAATGCTCTACCAAACTCGCTTGTAATACTTTATCTTTTATAATTACCAGTTTAATAGGCTGCAAACCATAGGATGTTGCGGTTAAATTAAATGCTTCTTTTAATATGCTTAATTTATCTACAGGAATATATAATTTGCTATCAAATTTTTTTGTTGCATAACGCCATTGTAACTTTTTAATAATATTCATGATAGAGTTTTTAGTTCATGTACAAAAATAAGAATAACTGTGTCCAAAATAAATTAAAAAACCTTTGAAAGAAATAAAAAAGCATTCTATATTTGCATCCTCTTACGCAGAAACTGCTATAGAGGACGCAGATTACAAACGGAGAATTGGCAGAGTGGTCGAATGCGGCAGTCTTGAAAACTGTTGAGGGTCACACCTCCGGGGGTTCGAATCCCTCATTCTCCGCAAAAACCCTTTTAATCATTTGATTATTAAGGGTTTTGTTTTTTAGTTGACAGTATGGTTGACAGTGCTTTATTGTTTATCACGTAAATCTCTGTTTAATTTAAATGTTAATAAGTAAATAACTTAATTCTATAGGTTGTGCATATCCAGTCAAGCATTCTCCTGTTTCTTTATTAATCCAATCGGTAACTGAAGAAAAAAAACGACACAACTTAAGACCAGATATTACAGGTTTGGCACAAATTTATAATAGAATTTTATTAGATTAGGCAAGTCGTTTATCAAAAGATATTTCATATATTGAAGACATAAGTTTCATGTTTGACTTAAAAATATTTTTTAACACTATAATTAACGTTATTAAATAAAAAAAGACATTGTTATTAACCCGAATTCAGTTATAGATGACTTAAATGCAATCAGATCAAAAAATTAATTGGGCCATTTTGATTACGGGATGGGGTCGAAATGCTAGAGACACAATTGAAGCTTTCCATAAAGGAAAACTAAAACAATCAAATATTAAATTAGTTATTTATGAAAAAGAACCTTGTGGAGCTAAAAAGTTAGCAGAGGATTACGGTATTGAAACTTTAAAACTAATAAAACAAGATTTTTCGAACTCAATAAGCTATCAGGACAAACTGATTCAAGAAATAAAAAAAAAGAAAATTGATTATGTTTTTTTGCTTGGTTACAAGTACATAATTAAAGAAAAAATGCTCAATGCATTTCCAAATAGAATAATTAATATTCACCCATCATTGTTTCCTAGTTTTTTAGTAACTAAAACTGCTATACAAGACGCTTTAGATTATGGTGTAAAGTTAACAGGAATCACAACCCATATCATTGACAATAAAATAGATGAAGGAATTATTCTTTGCCAAAAAGGGATTAAAATTAGAGACAATGATACTTTTGAATCTTTATATCCCAAGTTTGCAAAAGAAGGAAAAAAAATTATTTTAAAAACCATCCGGATTATAGAGAAACAAGCGATAAATTACTAAAGAATGAAGCAAAATATTCTTTTTACATGCGCTGGAAGACGTAATTATCTTATTAATTATTTTAAAAAAGCGTTAGATGGGATTGGAAATGTTATCGCAACAGATAATAATCTTCTAGTTCCAGCTCTTATTGATGCCGACATTACTGTTCGAGTTCCTGATATTTATGACAAATCCTATATATCAACACTGAAAGAGATTGTAAAGATTTATAGAGTTACCGCAATTATTTCTTTAAATGATTTAGAACTCCCAATTTTATCAAAACACAAGGCAGAATTTGAACAAGAAGGAGTAAAAGTATTAGTTTCTGATGAAGAGGTTGTTGCAATTTGTTTTGATAAATGGAAAACATTTAATTTTATTAAAGACATCGGTTTAAATACTCCTAAAACATATATTAATTTAAGAAATGCAATTAAAGCTATTGAAAATGATGAGTTACATTTTCCATTAGTTTTAAAACCTCGTTGGGGAAGCGAATCTATTGGTATTGAATACCCAGAGTCTATTGAAGAGTTAAACCTATTTTATAAACTTCAAAAAATTAAATTGCAAAGATCAATATTAAGCAAAGTTAGCGAAGTAAATATCGAGCAATCTATTTTAATTCAAGAAAAACTTGATGGTATAGAATACGGAATGGACATTGTTAATGATTTTGAAGGTGATTATTTCGGTACTTTTGTTAGAGAAAAATTGTCAATGCGATCTGGAGAAACAGATCAAGCAGTATCAATAATTGATGACCGTTTTGAATCTATTGGAAAGATAATTGGAGACAATCTAAAACATATTGGAAATATGGATTGTGATGTTTTTCTTGTAAAGAATGAATTATATATTTTAGAATTAAATCTCAGACTTGGTAGTGGCTATCCATTTTCTCATGAAGCAGGAGCCAATATAGTAGCCACTTACATTGGATGGCTTAACGGAAGTAGTAATGCTGAGGTATTGAAATATAACAATTATAAACAAGATATTACTTTTTCTAAATGCGACAGGCTTCTAAAAATTAGTGACCAAAGTCAAAAGACAAATTTATTTGTAAATAAAGTTAAGACAGAGAGTGATATAAAAACATATCATGATTTTATAAACACATTGCAGTGTGATAACCCTTTTTATAAATTAAGAGTTATTAATTCATTTTTGAAACATGAAAATGATATGTTCAGTTACTTTGTATATACAAAAAATGATATCCCAATTATTATAATGCCTTTTTACCTTAGAGAAATTTATATTAATGATGAATTAACATCCTACTTTGATTTGTGCTCTCCCTATGGTTATAGTGGTCCATTTTACAATGACACCATACAAAAAGAATGTTTGTTTGAGTTTTGGTCAGCTGTAGATGAGTGGTATGCCAACAACAATATAGTTTCAGAATTTATTAGATTTTGTTTAAAAGAAAATCATCACTTCTATTCCGGTAAATTAATCCCAACATTAACAAATATAAAAGGACGTATTCTTGAAGAAAAATTACAGTGGAAAAGTTTCAAACAAAAAGTTAGAAACAATTATAGAAAGGCCATTAAGAATAATCTTAAGGTTACAATAGCAACTAAAGAAAAAATAAACGATAATACAATTTTAACATTTTTCAATATTTATACCTCTACAATGAAAAGGAAAAATGCTAGAAAACAATATCTTTATCCATTATCTTATTTTAAAAAATTTATTAAAGAAAACGATAATAAGTGTGCTATTGCATTAATTTATAAAGAGGATATTGCCATTTCAACAGAGTTAATCTTATTATCAAATGACACTATATATTCTTTTCTTGGAGGTACTTTAGAGGATTATTTTTATGTCAGACCCAACGATTTCTTAAAAATAGAGGTTATGAAATGGGCTCGCAAACATAATATAAAGTATTACGTATTAGGAGGAGGTATTAATGATGATGATGATTTATATAAATATAAAAAATCATTTTTCCCACATGATAAAGATGTTATTTTCTATACAGGGAAAAAAATAATTAACAAAAATGTTTACGACAAGCTTTTAAATAAAAAAAATGAAAATATAACAGATGTAATTAAAGAAAATAATTATGATAATTATTTTCCAGAATATAGAGATTCAGATTAAACTCGTTTATATTATTTAGTATTTCTAATATAATTAACTATTAATTCAGCAATAATATTTCTTCCATGGTTATTCCAGTGCATATCATAAATCAAAGTAGTAGGTGTTTTAGATTTTTTTAAAACACTAGAGAAATCAATATATTTTAAATCATGATCCTTTAAATATTTTATAAATACTAATGGTGTGTTAGCAGAATCTAAAAGAAA
>QMOV01000043.1 GCA_003650305.1 Bacteroidota bacterium
TAAAATTGAAACTGCAAAAGCTAATGGTTCATGGTCAGCATTAGACGATGTAGAGAATGAAATAATTCCTAATGAGTTACAGGTTGCATTCAACAATAACCAACAGGCTTTTGAAAATTACAAAAATTTTGCACCAAGCTATAGAAAGTCATATTTGCATTGGTTAAAACAAGCCAAAAGAGAAGAAACACGATTAAAAAGAATTGAGAAAATTATTAAACTCTGCATAAACAATAAGAAAACTCCATAATAGTTAACATGCTTTTAAGAAATTTTTCGCTTTAAATTTCATATTTTCGGCAGCTAAATCAAACTTCATAAATGCGTAAAGACATTCGGAAATTAGCTAAACAAACACGCTTTTATAGAAGGTTTCATAAGTTTATTGCTGTTCCTATGTTGTTCTTCATGCTTTTATTGGGTACTACAGGTTTGCTGTTAACATGGAAAGCAGAATTAAAACTGCAACCACCCTCACTACAAAGTGCTTTTACAAATCAATCATTAGTTTCATTATCTATAATTGAGAAAAATGCCATACGATATGCAGATTCTCTTCAATTATCATCTACAATAAATAGAATAGACTATCGTCCAGCTAAAGGCATAGCAAAAATACGTTTTGAAAATCATTTTACAGAACTTCAAATAGATTGCTATACAGGTAAAATTATTTCAGTAAAACAACGTCCAGATACTGTTATAGAAATGATTCATGATGGTTCTATTATGGATTATCTCTTTAAAAGCAAGTCCGAAAATGTCAAACTCTTTTATTCTACTATAACTTCGTTTGGTCTAATTTTACTAGCCTTTAGTGGATTTTGGTTATGGTTAAAACCAAAACAAATAAAAAAGCACAAAATAAAAAAGCATTAACATCGCATTAAGAGATTTATGAGTGCTTTTCACTAACTTTAGAACTTTAAATAACCAACTTAACTCAAAATGAAAAAAGTCATTTCCCTTGTAATGCTGTTTTGCATTACATTCCTTTCTGCACAAGAATTCTCAATGGATTTAGTCAAAAATATGAAACCTCGTAACATTGGTCCTGGAGGAATGTCTGGACGTGTTACAGCAATTGATGTTGTACATAGCAACCCAGATATTATGTATGTTGGAACTGCTTCTGGTGGTTTATGGAAATCAAATTCTGGAGGTATAACATGGAAACCTATTTTTGATAAAGAAGTTACTGCATCCATTGGGGCAGTTGCAATTCAACAATCAAACCCAAGTGTGATTTGGGTAGGAACTGGAGAAGGAAATCCACGCAATAGTTTAAATGGTGGTTATGGTATTTATAAAACTTTAGATGGTGGCAAAAACTGGATAGCAATGGGATTGGAAAAAACGCGACACATTCATCGTGTTATAATTGATCCTACAAATCCAGATGTTGTTTATGTAGGTGCAATAGGTTCGCCTTGGGGAATTCATCCAGAACGTGGTGTTTACAAAACTACAAATGGTGGAGAAACTTGGGAAAAGATACTCTTTGTAAATAATAAAACTGGAGTAGGCGATTTGGTTATGGATCCAACAAACCCGAATAAATTAATTGCTGCCATGTGGGAGCACAAACGTGACCCTTGGTTTTTTAAATCTGGTGGTGAAGGTTCTGGATTACATATAACTCACGATGGTGGAAGCACTTGGAAAAAAATTACTGATGAAGATGGTTTTCCAAAAGGAGATTTAGGACGTATTGGTGTTGCTATTGCTCCTAATAAACCCAATATAATTTACGCTTTGGTTGAGGCTAAAAAAAATGGACTCTACAAAAGTGTAGATGGTGGCGTAAAATGGAAAAAGGTCAACGACAAAATGAGTGAAATTGGTAACAGACCTTTCTATTATGCCGAAATTTATGTAGATCCAGAAAATGAAAATCGTGTATATTCAATTTACACTTATGTAAACGTTAGTGAAGATGCAGGCAAAAAATTCACTCGATTAATGCCTGCTTATGGTGTAAGCAATGGTATTCATCCCGATCATCATGCTTGGTGGATTCATCCAACAAATGGTCAATTTATGATTGATGGAAATGATGGTGGATTAAATATTACTAAAGATGGTGGCAAAACTTGGCGTTTTATTGGCAACTTGCCAGTGGCTCAATTTTATCATATTAGTGTAGATAACGAATATCCTTATAACGTGTATGGAGGTATGCAAGATAATGGGTCTTGGCGTGGTCCTGCGTATGTGTGGAGAGCACAAGGTATTCGTAATTCGTATTGGCAAGAAATTTCGTTTGGAGATGGTTTTGATGTTGTACCTGACAGAGATGATTCTCGTTATGGATGGACAATGAGTCAACAAGGATTTGTTAGTCGATATGACTGGCAAACAGGAAACAATTATATTGTAAGACCTACGCATCCAGATGCTAATGTAAAATTGCGTTTCAACTGGAATTCTGCAATTAATATCGATCCCTTTAATAATAGCACCATTTACTTCGGAAGTCAATTTGTACACAAATCGACAGACAAAGGCTTAACATGGCAAATTATTTCAGAAGATTTAACAACCAACGACCCAGAAAAATTAAAACAAAGTGAAAGTGGTGGTTTAACAATGGATGCTACTGGAGCAGAAAACCATTGTACCATATTAGTGATTGAACCTTCACCTTTAGAAAAAGATATGTTTTGGATTAGCACAGATGATGGTCGAGTTCATATAACTCAAAACGGAGGCGCAACCTATACAGATGTTTCAAAAAATATAAAAGGATTGCCTACTGGCAGTTGGATTCCACAAATAAAAGCGTCAAATAAAAATAAAGGAGAAGCCTTATTAATTGCTAACGATTACAGACGTTTTAATTACACACCTTATGCATATAGAACTAAAGATTATGGTAAAACTTGGAAACGTATTGTAAATGCAAATGATGTAGAAAGTTTTGCTTTATCAATTGTTGAAGACATTGAAGAACCTAACCTCATGTTTTTAGGAACAGACGATGGATTATATATTTCTATTAACGCAGGACAAAAATGGACAAAATGGACTGAAGGATTTCCTACAGTTTCGGTAAAAGATTTAGTTATTCAAGCTCGTGAACACGATTTGGTTATTGGTACTTTTGGACGTGCTGCTTGGGTTTTGGATGATATTAGACCATTAAGAGCTATTGCAAAAAACAGCCAAGTGCTTAACGCTAAATTAGAATTATTCTCTCCTCCAACAGCCTATCAAGCAGCTTACCAACAACCAACAGGAAGCCGTTTTGGTGGTGATGCACTTTATAATGGAAAGAATCGTGGTCGTGGTGCTCAACTCTCTTATTATGTAACAATTGATAAGAAAGAAGAAGATAAAAAGAAAGATGATGATGATGAAAAAGATAAAGATGACTCTGAAAAAGATGAGAACAAAGTGAAATGGGATTCGCTTACCATGAAAATTTATGATGGCGAACGATTAATAAGAACCTTGAAGCAAAAAGCTCCTAAAGAAAATGGTGTACATAAATGGACTTGGAGAATGAATGAAAAAGGCGGAGATAGACCTTCAAGAACCATTAGAAAACGCACTCGAGAACCCAGTGGAGCAAGAGTTAAACCAGGAACTTACAAAGTCGTTATAAATTTTGGGGATCAAACTTCAGAAGAAATGATTACCGTAAAATCTGATCCTCGTTTTACTATTTCTACTTCAGCAATAAACGAAACTTATGATGTTTCAAAGGAAATTCAAAGTTTAAGACAAGCTGCTGCAGATGCTGTGAAGCAACTAGTAGAAAGCAAAAATATCGCAACAGATTACAGTAAAAAACTGGCTAAATTAGATAAGAAACAATATAAAGAGCAAATAAAAGCTTCAAAAGATATTGTTAAAAAAATTGATAAAGTTATTGCGATTTACTTAGGTAAAGAAGATAAACGTCAAGGCATAACACGTAATCCAGAAGTTAATGTTAATCAACGTATTAGAAATGCAAGTTTTTATGCAGGATCGAGACCATATGGTTTAACTACAACAGAAAAAACATTAATTAAGCATGCAAAAGATGCTGTAAAAGAGGCGCTAGATAAAACGAATACATTTTTTAATGAAGAATGGAAACCTTATCAAGCTACAATGGAAGAACTCAATACGAATCCATTTAAAGAAATTAAATCTTTTAAAATTGACTAACAAAAAAGGGTATAAAAATCAGCAATTTTTATATCCTTTTTAATTCTTTCAACGACAAATATTATTCTACACGTTTTAAACCTTCAAGGTCTTCTATTTTTATTTGCTTACCAACAGTAGAGATTAAACCTTCTCTTTTAAATTGAGACAACACTCTAATTGCCGATTCGGTTGCTGTGCCTACAATACTTGCAAAATCTTCACGAGAAAGCAGCACACTTAAAGTACCATCAGGATTGGTTCCAAAATTTTTATCAATATTTATTAAAGCTTCTGCCAAACGCTGTCTCACAGATTTTTGAGCCATATTAACAATAACATCGTCAGACTCTTTTAAATCATGAGCCATGTGTTTTAATACATCAAATGTAAATTCAGAGTTTTTGGTTAAGTTATTAATAATTTCATTTTTAGGAATAAAGCACAGTTCCATATCTTTTAAAGCTGTAGCACGTAAATTTGTGCGTTCATCACTCACCACAGAACGTTGCCCTAATAACTCCCCTTTTTCGACAAGCTTAATGATTTGATCTTTCCCATTAGCACTTAATTTTGTAAGCTTACAAATACCTTTTCTTACGCAATACACTCCATTTAACATTTCTCCTTCTTCAAAGATAACGTCTCCCTTTTTAACTACTCTTAATGTCTTTAAGTTTGTAATTCTAATCAATTCATCATTTGTCAAAGACTTAAGAGAATTAAATTGTCTTATTATACATTGTTCGCACTTACTCATACCAATTTTTTACATTGTGTAAAAATACTTAAAACACGACAATTATCATATTTTTTACATATATTATCTTTGACTTTTGTTGCAGGTATAAATGAGCAAATATTTATGAAATGAGTCTTTATAAAATTTTGATTCCATTTGGTTTATCTATTGACGAATTGCATCTGTCAGATAATAATCAAATAAATACCATCAGATGAAACATAAAACATGTTTCCACTGTGGATTAGATTGTGAATCTTCTCCTATTTCTTTTGATAGTAAATCGTTTTGTTGTAATGGTTGTAAAACCGTTTACGAAATCTTTTCTGTAAACGATCTAACAAGTTATTACGATTTACAAAATGCTCCAGGAGCAACGCCTAAAGAAATTGAAGGCAAATACGATTTTTTAGACAATGAAAAAATCTTAGAAAAGCTATTAGAATTTAACGATGATAAAACTCAAATTGTAACATTATTTATTCCACATATTCATTGTAGTTCTTGCATCTGGATTTTGGAGAATTTAAACAAACTACTTCCTGCAGTAATAACATCTCAAGTAAATTTTGGAAAAAAAACAGTTCGCATAACTTATAAAAATGAAACACTTTCTCTAAAGAATATAGTGGAATTTTTAAGCAGAATTGGTTACGAACCCTATATAAGTTTAGAAGATTTTAAAACTGATAAAACTAAAATTAATAGGTCTATAATCTACAAACTTGGTGTTGCTGGTTTTGCCTTTGGAAATGTTATGTTTTTATCGTTTCCCGAATACTTTCAGGTAGATGGCTTTTGGCTGGAAAAATACAAACCTGTTTTTAGATGGTTAATGTTTGCATTTTCGCTTCCTGTGGTATTCTACGCATCACAAGATTATTTTATTTCGGCTTACAAAGGATTGCGCTCCAGGATTTTAAACATAGATGTTCCATTAGCTTTAGGAATTGCTGTTTTATTTATAAGAAGTACTGTCGATATTATTTTCGATTTAGGAACTGGATTTTTTGATAGTTTAACAGGACTGGTTTTCTTTTTATTATTAGGAAAGTTTTTTCAGCAAAAAACCTATTCGTTTTTATCGTTTGAACGGGATTACAAATCGTATTTTCCAATAGGAATTACCAAAATTTCTTCGGAAGGTAAAGAAGAATCCATTCAGGTTTACGATATAAAAAAAGGAGACCGATTATTAATACGAAACGAAGAGCTCATTCCTGTTGATTGTATTTTAATAAACGGAAAAGCTCGTATAGATTATAGCTTTGTTACAGGAGAATCTGAAACGGTTTCAAAACAATCTGGCGACAAACTTTTTGCTGGAGGAAAACAACTTAATAGTATTATAGAAGTTGATGTGCTAAAATCTGTTGAACAAAGTTATTTAACCCAACTTTGGAGCAATGATGTTTTTAAAGGAAACAAAGATGACGCTTTTACTACTTTAACAAATAGAATAAGCAAACATTTTACGATAACTGTTTTATTAATTGCTTTTGTTAGCACAAATTTTTGGTTACTTACAGATGCAAGCAAAGCATTAAATGTATTTACTGCAGTTTTAATTATTGCATGTCCTTGTGCAATAGCTTTATCTGCTCCTTTTACTTTTGGGAATTTATTACGCATATTTGGGAAGAAAAAATTCTACTTAAAAAATGCTCGTGTTATAGAACAATTAGCCAAAATAAATACTGTAATTTTTGACAAAACCGGAACAATCACAGCTAATAAAGAGACGACAATTAACTACGAAGGATTAGAACTTTCTACTCACGAAGAGTCACTGTTAAAAAGTACATTAAGAGGCTCTAACCATCCATTAAGCAGAGCTTTATACACGCTTTTAGATAAGCATAACATTGTTACTTTAGACACATTTCAGGAACATACAGGTAAAGGTATAGAAGCTAGGCATAAATCAGACTATTTAAAAGTAGGCTCTGCACCTTTTGTTGGTCTTACAACAAATGTGGCAACCTTAAATACAACTGTACATATTAGCACAAATAATACCTATAAAGGAAAATTTACTTTCCACAATGCGTACAGAAAAGGATTATCTAAATTATTTAATGCTCTTAAAAAAGATTATGATATTGCAATTCTTTCAGGCGATAATGAAGGAGAAAAAGATAATTTAACAAAATTATTACCTACTAAAACCAAGTTGCTATTCAATCAGAAGCCAGAAGATAAATTAGAATATATAAAATATCACCAAAATGAAGGTGCAAATATTTTAATGGTTGGAGATGGTTTAAATGATGCTGGAGCATTAGCACAAAGCAATGTTGGTATTGCCCTTTCAGAAAATGTGAATGTTTTCTCTCCTGCATGTGATGCGATTTTAGACGCTTCAAAATTTAATCAATTATATCATTATATAAACGCTTCAAAATCGGCGATAAAAATTGTGAAATGGAGTTTTATGCTGTCATTTTTATACAATATTATAGGATTATATTTTGCAGTTACTGGTCAATTAGAACCTGTAATTGCAGCAATATTAATGCCTTTAAGTTCTATAAGTATTGTTATATTTACAACAATTGCTTCAAATATTTTAGGTAAAAAACTAAAATAAAAAAAACATGACAAATGTTATAATTTTAAAAACAAATAAAAGTATTTTTGAGCCTTAACTTCAGGTAGGTATGAGTGTCATTTATGTATTACTAATTATTAGTATAATTATTGCTGTTGCCTTTTTTATAGCTTTTATTATTGCTGTAAGAAAAGGACAGTTTGATGACAGTTATACACATTCCGTTCGTATGTTATTCGAAGACGAACTCATTAAAGAAAAATCCAAAAAATCAATACCAACCAAAAAAGATTAATAAAAACAACTATGGAAGTACAACAATTTCATTATGATAATAAAATCGTTAAAAATTTTATTTACGCCACTATGCTTTGGGGAGTTGTAGGTATGTTAGTAGGATTACTACTAGCATTCATGTTTATATTCCCTAATCTAACCGATGATATCTCTTGGTTAAGCTTTGGTCGTTTAAGACCCTTGCATACTAACGCAGTAATTTTCGCCTTTGTAGGGAATGCCATTTTTGCTGGCGTGTACTACTCAACTCAAAGATTGCTTAAAGCAAGAATGTTTAGCGATTTATTTAGTAAAATTAACTTTTGGGGATGGCAACTTATTATTGTTGGTGCTGCTATAACACTTCCGTTAGGCTTTACTACTTCTAAAGAATATGCCGAACTAGAATGGCCTTTTGATATTGCCATTGCATTAATTTGGGTAGTCTTTGGAGCAAACTTAATTGGTACTATTTTAAAAAGAAGACAACGTCATTTATATGTTGCTATTTGGTTTTATTTAGCAACATTTGTAACAGTTGCAGTACTTCATATTTTTAATAGTTTAGAACTTCCTGTAAGTGCACTAAAAAGTTATTCCGTTTATGCTGGTGTACAAGATGCTTTAGTACAATGGTGGTATGGTCATAATGCTGTAGCTTTCTTTTTAACCACACCTTTTTTAGGTTTGATGTATTATTTTGTACCAAAGGCAGCTAATAGACCTGTATATTCTTATAGATTATCCATCGTCCATTTTTGGTCATTAATTTTTATATACATCTGGGCTGGACCTCATCATTTATTATATACTGCATTACCAGAATGGGCTCAAAATTTAGGAGTTGCTTTTTCTATAATGTTAATATTGCCTTCTTGGGGTGGAATGATAAATGGCTTACTAACCTTAAGAGGAGCTTGGGATAAAGTACGTACAGATCCTGTTTTAAAATTCATGGTTGTGGCAATTACAGGTTATGGTATGGCAACTTTTGAAGGTCCTATGCTTGCTCTTAAAAACGTAAACGCAATAGCGCATTATACCGATTGGATTATTGCTCACGTTCATGTTGGTGCATTAGCTTGGAACGGATTTCTGACCTTTGGTATGATTTACTGGTTAGTACCAAGACTATTTAAATCAAAACTATTTTCTGTCAGACTGGCAAATATTCATTTTTGGATTGGCACTCTGGGTATTATCATATATACATTACCAATGTATGTTGCTGGATTTACTCAAGCAAGTATGTGGAAACAGTTTAATCCAGACGGAACTTTAGTTTACGGAAACTTTTTAGAAACAGTTACCGAAATTATGCCAATGTATTGGATGCGTGCCATTGGTGGAACATTATTCTTAACAGGAATGTTAATAATGGTTTATAACATAATAGTTACCATTAAACAAGGAAGTAAAGTAACTGACGAGTTAGCTGAAGCTCCTGCGTTACAACGTATTTCTAAAAAACGTCTCGCTGGAGAAGGATGGCATACTTGGATTGAAAGAAGACCAGTTCAATTAACACTTCTAGCTACTGTAACTATTTTAATTGGAGGAATAGTGCAAATTGTGCCAACCATAATGGTAAAATCAAATATTCCAACCATATCTAGTGTACAACCATATACACCTTTAGAATTAGAAGGAAGAGATATTTATATACGTGAAGGTTGTGTTGGTTGTCATTCACAAATGATTAGACCCTTTAGAAGTGAAGTAGAACGTTATGGCGAATACTCTAAAGCTGGAGAATTTGTGTACGACCATCCATTCCTTTGGGGAAGTAAGCGTACTGGACCAGATTTACATCGTATTGGTGGAAAATATTCCGATAGTTGGCATTTAAACCACATGTACGATCCTCAAAGTACCTCATCGGGTTCTATCATGCCTGCATATCAATGGTTGGTTAGAAATGAGTTAGACAAATCGAAAACCGAAGCTAAAATGAGAGTTATGGTAAAACTAGGTGTGCCATATACTGATGAAGAGATAGCCAATGCGCAAGACAATATGTTAGAACAAGGAACTCAAATAGAGAAAAACCTATATACAGATCCAGATTTTGCTTCAACTTATGAAGCCGACATACAATCAGGTGGTGAAGATTTTGTTGAAATGCGTAACAGAGAAATTGTTGCGCTTATCGCTTATTTACAGCGTTTAGGAACAGACATTAAAGTAGAAACTGTAGAAGAATAACCCTTAAAAAATAATACATCATGTTAAAATATGTAAAAAACCATATGGAGAGTATTACAGGAATCGAGATTTATCCTATGATTTCGTTACTCATCTTTTTTATATTTTTTGTAGTCTTATTTTGGTGGGTTTTTACTGCTAAAAAAGAATACATAGAAACCGTAAGTAACATTCCATTAGATAATAACTTAAACCAAGAAAAATCATGAAAAACTTAATTCCTTCATTTATAAGAGTCCCATTTGTATTCTTTATTATTTTTGGATTAATAGAGTATTTAATAGATTCTGGAGAAAATCCAGCATTTATAGAATATCCAATGATAATGCTATTTCTAGTATTAGTACTCATAATTTTAGTTGCAATAGAAGCTATTGTTGGAGCTTTAGAAAATCTAAAGCTACAAAATTTAGATGCAGAAGCTAAAGCACGCTTTTTGGCAGATAAAGAAAAGAGATTTGAGTTTACCTGGTGGAAGAATATCTATAAAAAACTTACAAAATCTAAACCCATTGAATCTGAAGGTGAAATTATAATTGATCATAATTATGATGGCATTAAAGAATTAGATAATGCGCTTCCGCCATGGTGGATATATGCTTTTTACATTACAATTATTTTTGCTGTAGTGTATTTAGTAAGATTTGAAATATTAGATGGTCCAAGCCAAATTGAAGAATATGAAACTGAATTGGCAGAAGCGAAAACTGCAATCGAAGAGTACAAAAAAACAGCTAAAGATTTGATAGATGAGAATACGGTAACTTTACTTACAGAAGCTTCAGACTTAAGTGCTGGTAAAACTGTTTTTGAGTTGAATTGTGTGGCTTGTCATATGGCTGATGGTGGCGGAGGTATTGGTCCAAATCTTACAGATGAACATTGGATTTTAGGTGGAGGAATTAAAAATGTATTTAAAGTTGTCTCTGATGGTGGTCGTGATGGAAAAGGAATGATTGCCTGGAAGCAGATTTTAAATCCTTCAGAAATAGTACAAGTATCGAGTTACTTATTAACTTTACAAGGCACAACACCAGCAAACCCAAAAGCAGCTGAAGGCGAAATAATTTGGGTTAATGAAACTGAAGCTACAATTGAAACTAACACTCAAGCAGTAGATTCAACTTCAGTTATTGAAAACTAAAAAGCGTCACTTTGAGCGATTCTAATATTTCGGAATTCATCAAAAACAAGTATTTAATATAATTAACTAATACACTTGGAAACGCCCAAAAACGAAATATTTAGAGACTCTATTGGAACAATAGATGAAAAAGGTAAACGTGCTTGGGTATTTCCTAAAAAACCCAGTGGAAGGTTTTATAATTATAGAAAATGGGTAAGCTACGGTTTATTAGCTTTCTTATTTTCTGCGCCATTTATTAAAATTAATGGAAATCAATTCTTAATGTTTAACGTTCTTGAAAGGCGTTTTAACATTTTTAGTTTTTCATTTTGGCCACAAGATTTTCATCTTTTCGTTATCTCGATGATTATTGGTCTAATATTCATTGCACTATTTACCGTCGCTTTTGGACGATTGTTTTGTGGTTGGATTTGTCCACAAACCATTTTTATGGAAATGGTGTTTAGGCGTATAGAATATTGGATTGAAGGCGATAGAGGGAAACAAATTAGGTTGGATAAACAACCTTGGAATGCAGAAAAAATTAGAAAAAAAGGTTTAAAGCAAATTGTTTTTGCATTTATATCTTTTCTAATAGCCAATGTTTTTTTAGCCTATTTAATTAGTGGAGATGAATTAATTAGGTACATAGTAGATGGTCCTTTAGAGCATGTAAATACACTAATTTCATTAATAATTTTTACAGCTGTATTTTATTTTGTGTTCGCTTGGTTTAGAGAACAAGTATGTATTATTGCTTGTCCTTACGGAAGGCTTCAAGGTGTATTATTAGATAACAAATCTGTTATTGTTGCCTACGATCATAAACGAGGTGAAGGTGAAAAAGGACGAAAGAAAATTAGAAAAAATGAAGACAGGCAAACTTTAGGTTATGGAGATTGTATAGATTGTTTTCAATGTGTACATGTTTGTCCTACAGGAATAGATATAAGAAATGGTACTCAACTAGAATGTGTAAACTGTACAGCTTGCATAGATAAATGTGATATCATTATGGAAAAGGTGAACTTACCAAAAGGGTTAATAAGGTACACCAGCGAAGATAATATAGAAAAGAAAACACCATTTAAACTTACAGCAAGACTTAAAGGATATATTACTGTGTTAATTATTTTAACTGGCCTTTTAACAGGAATGTTATTCTTAAGAAATGATGTTGAAGCCACAATCTTAAGATTACCTGGACAATTGTACGAACACAAGGACAATAATATTATTAGTAACGTTTTTACATATAAATTAGTTAATAAAACAACTGAAGATATTAAAGATGTTAGTTTTAAACTAATATCACATAAAGGAACTATAATAATAGTTTCTACTAAAGATAGTTTTATTGTTAAAAAGCAGGATATTACTGAAGGAACTATATTTATAGAAATAAATAATTCAGTCTTATCTAAAGACAGGAACACACTAAAAATAGGTGTTTATAGTGGCGATAAATTAATAGAAACAACTAAATCAAATTTTTTAGGACCTAGAGGTTATAATTAAAACGTCATTACGAGGAGTGAAACGACGTGGTACACTCATTAATTGACAGATTGCTACTTCATGCTAAAAGCATGACTCGCAATGCCAAAAAACAAGTATTAACTAAAAAGAGATTCCTGCCTACGCAGGAAAAAATTATGAAAATAAATTGGGGAACTGGAATCGTAATAGCGTTTATCGTCTTTATAGCCTTTATACTATATTTTGTTATATCTATGAATACTAACAAAAAATACGAACATGATTTAGTTACGGAAGAGTATTATAAAGAAGAATTAGAATATCAAAACGATATTGATAAACAAAATAATACAAAAACATTAAGCAAAAATATTACATATAGTAAAACTGCCGAAGGCATAGTTATTCAATTTCCAAAGGACTTTGATACAGAAAAAATTACAGGAAAAGTGTTCCTATATAGACCATCTAACAAACAATTAGATTTTGAAACTCTTATTTCATTATCTAATACATATTTGCTCATACCTGACAATCGTTTGGTAGATGGTCGTTGGAACATTATAATAGATTGGCAATATAATGGAAAATCTTATTTATTTAAAGAATCTATAGTTTATTAATCATGTTAATCTCTGCATTTGTTTTAGGATTATTAGGAAGTTTTCATTGTGTAGGCATGTGTGGACCTATAGCTTTTATGCTTCCTGTAGATCGAACAAATTCTGTTAAAAAAATTACTCAAATTACAATTTACCATATAGGTAGACTAATCTCTTATGGTAGTATTGGGCTTGTTTTTGGGTTAGTTGGGAAAAGCCTTTATATTTTTGGTTTTCAACAGCAATTATCTATTGTTATTGGAGTTTTAATGATTATTGCAGTTTTAATTCCTCATAAAACTTTTAGTAATTATAACTTCTCAAAACCCGTTTTTAAAATCATTTCTAAATTAAAAAGTACACTTGGAAAATCACTTAAGAAAAAAACACCAGATACTTTCCTTACCATTGGTTTCTTAAACGGTTTTTTACCTTGTGGATTAGTTTATATGGCTTTATTGGCTGCAATTGCAACAGGAAACACACTACAAGGAAGTCTTTATATGCTGATTTTTGGATTAGGAACAATCCCACTTATGACAACTGCTATTTATTTTAGCTCTTTTTTAAAAGGTTCGGTTCGGCAAAAGATTCAAAAAGTTATTCCAGTATTTGTAATCTTAATTGGCTTGCTTTTTATTTTGCGAGGTCTTGGTTTAGGTATTCCTTACATCTCTCCTGCTCCAGTTTTTGATGTAGCAAATTCTGCTATGGAATGTGCAACACGATAAAAGAAAATCACTTTAATAAACTCCCGTATTTATAATTGACCAAGATATTAGTTTGCTCTATATTTTAAATGTAATTACTGGTAACGAAGCGTGATTAACAATATCTTCTCCAATACTTCCTGCAAAAAAATGAGAAACACCTTTTCTGCCATGTGTTGGAATTGCAATTAAATCGGCACCTATTTTATTCGAATAATTAATTATACCATGTTCTACACTGTAATCTGCCTGATAAGCAACATCGTTTATTTTATTAAGGTTACCATCAGCTTTTTGTAAAAATACTGCTATCCTTTTTTCAATTTCTACAGAACTCCTAAAATGTTCATTGGGTAAGTTTATATAAAGCAATTTTAAAATTGCTCCAAATTTATCAAACAATTTAGTTGCTTTAATATAAGGATTGATACATTCTTCATCAAAATTGGTTGCAAAAACTACAGTTTCAAAATTTGGGTTTGCTATATCGTTTTTTACAACCAATACAGGAACATCTGCATTTCTAACAACTCTTTCTGTATTAGAGCCTACAAAAAATTCTTTAACTCCACTAGCACCATGAGAACCCATGACAATAAGGTCGGCATCATGTTCTTTAGCTACATCGTTTACTTCGCTAAACACTTTAAAATTCTTTACAATTGGTGTTATACTTACGCCTTTTAAATAATCTTTCTTAATAAAAGATTCAAATTTTTGTTCAGCTAATTTTAAAAAGTAAATAGCTTTTAGTTGTTGTTCAGAATCTGATTTAGTAAGTAATATATCAGATATTTCTAACATATGTAGTGCCAAAATTTGTGCATTATTCTTTTTAGCCAATTTTGCAGCAACCTTTATAGCATATTCCGAATGTTTTGAAAAATCTATAGGAACAATAATTTTTTTCATAACTAATGGGTTATGGTGTTTTAATACTAAATAGTCATTGAAAACAGTTGTGTTTCTGGACTATTTCTCTGCAATAATAAATCGAATGCCATACATATATTTCTAACAAAAGGATATCCTTTTTTAGTCACCTCGATAGCATTTGAATCTATATTAAGTAAACCATCTGCTTCCATTTCTTTTAATTTTATAAGTATTTCTGGAAGTTCTTTAACATACATAAAATCTTTACTCCATGACGTTTTAAAGTTACACATTAAATTAAGGATATGCTTTCTAATAATAAGGTCTTCATTATTTAAAATATGACCTCTATATACTGGCAAAATATTTTCGTTTAATAAATGATAATATTCTTCAATACCTTTTACATTTTGAGCAAAACCATACCAACTATCGCTTATTGAAGAAACACCTAACCCAATCATAGCTTGAGTTTTAGATGCAGTATAACCCATAAAATTTCTATGCAATGTTTTATTAGTCATGGCTTGATAAAGCGAATCTGTTGGTAATGCAAAATGATCCATACCAATATCATGATAACCAACTTCACTCAATAATTTTTTGCCCAATTCGTATTGTTGCCGTTTTAATTTTGGTGAGGGCAAATCCGATTCGTCAAAACCTCGTTGGCCACTCCCTTTTATCCAAGGCACATGTGCATAACTGTAAAACGCCAAACGGTCTGGAAGTAATTCTTTAGTTTTTAAAATGGTGTGCTCAACATGTTCTAAAGTTTGAAATGGCAATCCAAAAATTATATCGTGACTTACAGATGTATAGCCAATTTCTCTTGCTTTTTCAGTAGCTATTTTTACATTTTCAAACGGTTGAATTCTATGTATTGCTTTCTGTACAGTTTCGTTATAATCTTGTACTCCATAACTTGCACGTCTAAAGCCAACATCATAAAGTGATTGTAAATGTTCTTTTGTGGTATTATTAGGATGACCTTCAAAGCTAAATTCATAGTCTTCGGCTAGAATAGAACGCCTAGTAATTCCATTAATTAATCGCTTTAAATTTTCTGGACTAAAAAAGGTTGGTGTGCCTCCACCAAGATGCAATTCTTTAACTTTTGGCTTAGTTTCTAATAAATCGCAATATAAATCCCACTCTTTTAAAAGCGCACTTATGTAAGGAGATTCTACCTCATGCCTTTTAGTTATACGCTTGTTACAACCACAAAACGTACACAAACTCTCACAGTATGGCAAATGAATATAAATACTTATACCTTCGTCTTTATTACTTTCATTAAATGACTGTATTAAAGACGTTTTCCAGTGCTTTAAAGAAAAGGTATTATTATCCCAATAAGGTACAGTTGGGTAACTTGTGTACCTTGGACCAGCAACATTATATTTTTCTACTAATAAGTTGGACATACATAACAATAGTACGGCAAATTTAGTAGAAATTTTAATCATTTCCCATGATAATTATCATACTAAACTTATTAATAGAAAGGAATGTTGACAGGTTTCGACATAATCAATAAATATAACATTTATGAAAATTCAAAAAGTTACATTTTTAAATAATGAAGGTCAGCAATTATCTGGACGTTTAGAGCTTCCAATAAACCAACAACCACATAACTTTGCAATTTTTGCACACTGTTTTACCTGTAATAAAAATCTATCGGCAGTTAAAAACATTAGTCGTGCATTAACATCAAATGGATTTGGTGTACTGCGCTTTGATTTTACTGGTTTAGGTGAAAGTGATGGCGATTTTTCGGATACAAATTTTTCTGGTAATGTAGACGATTTGTTAAGTGCAGCAAAGCATTTATCAGAGAATTACAAATCGCCAACTCTTATTGTTGGACATTCGTTAGGAGGTGCTGCAGCTATTTTTGCAGCAGCCCAAATAGATTCTATAAAAGCAATAGCAACAATTGGTGCTCCATCTAATCCAAAACATGTACAGCATTTATTACATAGTAGCCTTGAAGAAATTCAAACTTATGGAAAAGCAATAGTAAATTTAAGCGGCCGCAATTTTACTATAAAAAAACAGTTTATAGATGATTTAGAAGATAATTCGCTTCCGGATATAGCGAAAAAATTACATAAAGCTATACTAGTTATGCATTCTCCACAGGATACAACTGTAACTGTTAATAATGCTGAAGCAATCTATAAAGCTGCACATCATCCTAAAAGTTTTGTTTCACTAGATGGTGCAGATCATTTATTAAGCAATAAAGCAGATTCTATTTATGCTGGTAACATTATTGCTAGCTGGGCCAAACGTTACATAGATTTACCAGAAATTGAACTATTAAAAACCAATCTTCAGGTTGTAGCAAGCTTAGATAGCGACGATGGATTTACAACTCAAATAAAGGTAGGAAATCATTATATGGTTGCCGACGAACCAATAAGTTATGGCGGAAACGATTTTGGACCTTCTCCCTACGAATATGTATCAGCAGGTCTATCAGCTTGTACAGCAATGACTATACAGATGTATGCAAAACGTAAGGGATGGTATATTGAAAACGTTGAAGTTCATACAAGCTACGGAAAGGTTCATGCCAAAGATTGTGAACTTTGCGATGAAAATGCTTCTAAAATTGATACATTTAATAGAGAGATAAAATTAGAAGGTAATTTGGACGATAAGCAAATAAAGCGAATTTTGCAGATTGCAGATAAATGTCCTGTACATAAAACATTACATAGCGATACACAAATAATTACAAATTTGATTCAGTAAAAGAAACTTGCAATTAGCGAATTATCTACTTAACTTTCAATCAAAATTCAATTAAAACACTAATTCTATGAAAAAAGCATCAATTTTTATTCTAATAATGACTATAGTTTTTGCAGTTGCTTGCAAAGGCGAAAAAAAAGAAAACGAAACAACTACTGATACTGAAGCTGAAATAACCGAAGAACAAACTGAAATCACAACTTCAGAAACAAAACATATTTCTGTTACTCTAGAAGCAAAGAGTAGCAGTAATGTTGCTGGAGCTATCCACTTTACACAAGAAGGTAAAATTGTAACTATGATTGCTACTATAAGTGGCTTAAGTGAAGGTACTCATGCTATACACTTACACGAAAAAGCAGACTGTTCTTCAGACGATGGAAAATCCTCTGGTGGACACTGGAATCCAACTGCACAACCACATGGAAAATGGGGAGCAGACGAAGGCTTTCATAAAGGAGATATAGGTAATTTTGAAGCAGATGCAGAAGGAAATGGCTCTGTTACATTCTCAACAAACCAGTGGTGTATAGGTTGTGGTGATGAGACTAAAGATATTTTAGGTAAAGCAATTATTGTGCACCAAGGCACAGACGATTTTACGTCGCAACCAAGTGGTGCAGCAGGAAGTAGAGTAAGTTGTGGAGGCGTTATAGAATAGAAATACTTAAATAAAACTTTTTAAAAGCTACTAAATTAGTAGCTTTTTTTATTTTTATACTTTAAAGATTAGCCCATGAATCCGTCTGCCTTTGGTTGGATAAAAAAATTACTTAAGGAAGTATCACTTTCTAACTCTTTTTTGGATTGTCCAAAGGAAGATTTCTATACTGCATTACAGCAAAGTGGATTTATATATGGAAGTAATGTAAACGTTGTTAAAGATTTTATTAAAAAAAGTGACCTTACTGCTGATGAAATTTGCAAAATAAACCTTCTGCTTACACTACTCCACACACATCACAATTCAGATTCGGAACTTTCTCCAACTAACAGTATTATTAATTTTTATTCTGAAATAGATAAGCGTAAAACTTCTTTTTTTCAAGAGATTTTAAAAGGAAGAAAGTCTAATGCTCAACTTGAAAAGATTATACATAAGCGCATTCAAATAAATGACAATATCATTACCAAAAACTTTAATTATTTTGTTATTAATGCCTTATTATATGTAGATGTTTTAGCTTATCAAGAATATCTAAAAAACCAATCTATTTCTAATTCTTATATAAAACAATTAGAAGCTTCCATAGAAAATATTTCGATTAGTGTATTAAACTCTAAAGTGCATAAAACCAAATACGATAATAGTTTAATTGCTCTATTCGAGTCGTCTTTACGTTATCAAAACAACACTATTATAAACTATAAGGAAGCCATACAACTAATTAATACTACTCAAGAAAAACATTACATTTTAGATATTGCATGTATGGCAACTTGGAGCGATAGAACTATTGATGAAGATGAACAACGCTTTTTGTACCAATTAGGCAAAGATTTTAAGCTAAATAGTACTATCGTAAAACAATCTATTAATACCGTTAACCAGTTTTACAACTCTCATAAGGAGGACATTGCTTTATTAAGTTCAAAAAATATTGTAGAAACCTTTTACGATAACTCCAGTAAAATGGTAAGTAAACTTATTTCTAGAAATGGTAAACGACTAAAAAAAGAGTTGAAACAAAGTAAACAGCTTATGGTTTTACTTACGCAATCTACCATAAGAGATTTAAGCGAAGACGAGCAAAAGAAAGTACAAAGCCAGTTATTAGATGTATTTAAATCCATCCCAAGCTTGGCTATATTTATGTTGCCAGGTGGTGCATTGTTATTGCCACTGTTTGTGAAGTTTATTCCCAAATTACTCCCTTCCGCCTTTGATGATAATAGGATTGAAGATGAAAAATAAAACTACTACATTTACATTATGGGATTAACAAACAACGATATATTTAAAAAACTACGAGTTGCACATAAATTACGTGATGACGATATTGTGAAAATTTGTGCATTAAAAGATTTTAGAGTTTCTAAAAGTGAAATAGGGGCAATTTTTAGAAATGAAAACCATCCTAAATATGTGGAGTGTGGCGATCAATTTTTACGCAATTTTCTTGATGGTCTTATTATACATTTACGTGGCCCTTTGCCACCAAAAAAAAACAATAAAACTCCTTAGTCTTATAATGTATGAATAATCAATCTAACGCCTTTGAAACTTTAGACCCAAAAGATTGGGAGAAATCTAAAGCTTTAATGCATAAAATGGTAGATGATGCTTTTGATTATACACAAAACGTAAGAGATCGTAAGATATGGCAAGTAATGCCAGAAGATGTTTTAAGCACATTTAAATCTAACTTACCCAAACAACCCAGTAATGCAGAAGATGTCTATAAAGAACTTCAGGAAACTGTATTGCCGTATCCAATGGGAAATATACATCCTCGTTTTTGGGCTTGGTATATGGGAAGCGGAACTATTTCGGGAGTTATGGGTGATTTTTGGGCTTCCATACTCAACCCAAATTTAGGAGGTGGTAACCATGCAGGACATAAAGTTGAAGAACAAGTTATAAACTGGATAAAGGAAATTATAGAGTTTCCTAAATCGGCTAGCGGACTTTTAGTAAGTGGTGGCTCTATGGCAAATTATACAGCTTTGGCTGTCGCTAGAAATGTTAAAGCAGAATATGATATTAGAGCAGAAGGATTAAAAACAAATAATTTGGTGTACTACGCCTCTACCGAAATTCATAGCTGTAACACTAAAGCAGTAGAACTTTTAGGCTTAGGCACAAAAGGACTTAGAAAGATTAAAGTTAATGAGGATTACACTATAAATATTGAAGCACTTAAAGCTCAAATTAAAGAGGATAAAGCTTACGGATTACAACCCATTTGTATTATTGGCACATCAGGAACCGTAAACACAGGTGCAGTAGATGATTTAAATACTCTTGCTGATATATGCGAACAAGAAAACCTTTGGTTTCATGTAGATGGTGCTATTGGTGCTATAGCGATGTTATCAAATACAGTCAAGCCACAACTAAAAGGAATAGAACGTAGTGATTCTGTAGCACTAGATTTACATAAATGGTTACATATGCCTTTTGAGGCTGGTTGTGTATTGATTAAAGATGATGCAGGACATAAAAATACATTTTCACTCATACCAGAGTATTTAGAAAAAAATACACGAGGTTTAGCTGCAGGCGAAAATTGGTTTAGCGAATACGGGTTACAACTCTCAAGGCGTTTTAGAGCCTTAAAAGTATGGATGTCTTTAAAAGAACATGGTAGCAAACGTTTTGGCAGAATGATAACCCGAAATGTTGAACAAGCCAACTATTTAGGAGAACTGGTAAACAACACTAAAGATCTTGAACTCATCGCTCCAATTGGGATGGATATTGTGTGTTTTAGATATCATCCAGAAAAATTAAATTTAGAAGAATTAAATGCCCTTAATAAGGAAATTAAATTACAAATAGAAGAAAGAAGCATTGCTTTA
>QMOV01000044.1 GCA_003650305.1 Bacteroidota bacterium
CTTCCTCTAATTTTAATGAAGAAAAACTAAAATAATTACTACCAGTATCTATATTTTCTTTTATAGGGAAATCCGTTAATCTAAGTACATTATCATTACTTATGATAAGAGCATGTTCAATGATATATACTTTCTCATCTTTTATTGCAAATTGTATATTTATTAAACCAACTGTGTTTAAAGCTAATGCAATATTTTTAGTATGATCTTTTATTTGTTACATCACTAAATCTCTCAGGTTAAATGGTGACAAAGTTTATTACTATCTCCAGAGTGTATTCCGCAAGGTTCTATATGTTCCATTATACCGAATAATATATACATTTTCTCCATCGCAAACTGCATCAGCTTTAGCTCATACTGAAGGAGATAATAATTAAAACTTCTTGAATAGAAGCATGTATTTAGATAAGGCTTCTACCAGTTAATATTTTTATAAAAACAGTAACAACTAAATAAAAACTCATCAGCAAATCAACTCATAAGTTATATTGTTTTATTATTTAATAGAATTATCTATTTTTTTATAAAGCGTTTAGTTTGAGTTGAATTGTTATTGGAGACCTTTACTAAATAGACACCACTATTCCAAGCAGAAACATCAATTATAGAAAAATGTGTGTTAATCATCTTCCCCTCAAAAATTTTCCTAGCTAACATATCGTATATTTCTATAGATGAATTTGTTAAATTACTAGGTAATACAATTTTTAAATTTGATGTCGCTGGGTTAGGAGACATTGAAAACTGAATTTTATTATAATCATCAATCCCTAATAATGCGAAGGTTAATGTATTTGTACCTCTTGTAGTATGTCTATTACCAATATCAAAATTATTTTCATAACCTCCAACAACATTTAAAGTTGTTGGTGAAGCAGAAAAATCATAATCACCAGCATCACTTGAAACTCTTGCCCTTGTTGCAACAACAGTTCTAGCACCTGCATTAGTAGTATTACTTGTAACAGTCCAATCATGGGTCCCGACAGGATCGCTATTTGGTTCTGCAAAACCACCAGTAAACAAACGGTCAACTAAATTTGTGCCATCAAACATTACGACATCTTTATTATCATGCCCAAAAGAATCAAAACCCAAAGCTAGCCATCCATTATCTGGCCCTAATAGTGTAAGTGTCACTATATTGGTGGTTGTATTAATATCAATTTGCACCTCTAAAGATCCCGTAATACTTTGTAATCCTGAAGTATAGGTTTGACCAAAAGACAAGGTAGAAATAAGGCAAAGGAAACTAAAAGTTAGTAAGAGTAGTTTTGTTTTCATATTGTTAATTTTTAAGGAGTTTTAAAATAGATTCATTATTATTTTGTAAAGCAAAATCCCATGAAGAAAAGCCTTTATCATCTTTTAAATTTATATCTGCTCCAAAAGCAACTAAAAGTTTTATAAGTTCTTCATTGGATAACCGAGTAGCATAATGTAAAGCTGTAGTGCCATTTGAGTCTGAAATATTAGTATCTGCACCTAAATCTAAAAGCATTTTGGTAATCTCAATATTATTTTTAAATACAGCAGCCATTAGTGCAGTACCAGAATCACTATTTACATTAATATTTTCAACGTGTTTGGCTAAAAGTGTAGCCACTTTAACATTTCCGTGATAACTTGCTAGTATTAAAGGTGTAAACCCACTTGAATTTTTATAATTGATTGCATCAGAATTATTATTCAAAACGTATTGCAAATCTTCTATACAACCATGCCTAGCTATTTCATAAATACCGCTTTGTGAGCTTATTTTAATTGAAAGAAATAAGAAACAAAAAATTAAAAATAATCTAGTCTTCATAATAAATACAAAGAAGAAGAAAGAAAGAAAGAAAATTAAAATATGATTTTTATCAGTATTATAAATTAGACAAAACTTATTCGATTAAATACAGATAATTATTTGCTTAAATACATTTTACGTCTAAAATTGGCAGTCATTTAACCTCTCAGTAAACAAGGTACTTTCTTTATTTTATTTTAAAGAATGTTAATAGCCCCGTCTAACCATGTTAATCTATCTAAAACCCAATTTTTTAAATAACTGGTTTCCTCAACGTATGTGTTGCCTACAAAATTATTAGGCCAAAGGTATATTCCTAAAATATTCCAGGTATCAAAATTTTCTTCAATAGCGCCAGCCCTTTCTAAAGTATTTGTATAAGCATCTATTTTAGCTAAAATAGATGCTTCTGAAAAGGCTCCTACTCTAAGTGTGTTCCATCTTTGCTTTAATTGAGAAATAAAGTTAGGATCTTGTAGTAATCTGTCCCACCAAAAAGGAATCTGCCAAAAATCAGAGGAACATCTTTCATTAAATTTATACGCCCAAACATTTGTGTTTCCGCCACTACAATAATCGGCATTACCAAAAGCTAAATTAAAATCCCAAATAGGGCCCATTTTCAATTTTTCATTCTTATCTTTATACATAAAAGTACTTAAGCGATAACCATCTACATTATTTGACAATTCATTCAATAAAAAGAAATCAATGAAGCTCGCCTTATCAATAAAAGCATTATATCCAAGATTTGAATCCGTAAAATTATCAGAAGCAAGCGCGTCTTCAAAATTTGAAACATATGTAGAAATATAATCTTTTTGCTGTGTAGTTATATTTCCAGCTTTTGGATATTCATATAAAAAATTAATTTCTTGACCCGAAGTTGCGTTTTGTGGAGCGTATTGTGAAGTAAATGAATTAAGTACATTATAACCTTCACCTAGATTTGATCCTGCTGTTTTATCAATTTTCAAAATATATCCGCCAGTTAAATCTTCTCCAGAATTTTCATCATCTTTCAATTTGTTTATGTTTATTCTTTCATTATCACGTTTTAATTTTTCCATAAAAACATAAACGCCTTCGTATACATTATTTATTGTTAGTTCTACAAAAATACTTCGGCTAGCATACCTATCTATATCCCGTGACAAATCATAAATCAAAATATTTCTCATAAGTGATTTATCACTATAAGGACCATATAAAATCCAATCTTCTTCTTCGGGAAATCCAAGCAATGACACATTTAAATCTTCATTGTTTTCATCTCTAGTTTCTAATCCATACGATTTTTTAGGGAACGTTTGAGAAGTAGCACCTCTAAATTCAATTCCAATATTACCTTCAAAAGAAATAGCGTCTGCTTTAGATATAGTAATTTGAGCATTTATTTTTGGTTCATCAACAATAACACCTCCATTTGTGTTTACAATAATTTGAGGTAATCGGTCTTCAGGATTTATTACTACATCCTCAACGTTGTTTTCAGTTCCAAATTCAAGATTATTAATACAATTCGTGTTTAAAATTACAATGCTGGAAAATGCAAAAAGATAAAAGTGAAGACGGTAGCGAATAAACTTAAATTTCATAGCCTTGAAATATTTATCAAAGATATCATAAAATATTTCAAAAGAAATCTTTCCGTGAAGATTTTGATTTATCTCTCTCTATTTCTGATAGATATAAATTCTATCATCATCAATTATAAACTTTTAATAAGTAATTAAAATTGTCATTAATACATTTACTTACTTAAATACATTTTTCGTCTTGAATAAAGATTGTAGAATTGGTCGTCTTTTAAGCTATCTATAAATAAAATACTTTCTCCAGTACTTTTCATTTCAGGTCCAAGTTGCTTATTTACATTTGGGAACTTATTAAAAGAAAACACAGGCTGCTTAATGGCATACCCATTTAAATGAGGTTTAAAATCGAAATCTGTTACTTTCTTTTCGCCTAACATTACTTTTGTAGCATAATTTACATAAGGCTCACCATACGCTTTAGATATAAAAGGAACTGTTCTTGATGCTCTTGGATTAGCCTCTATAATATAAACCATATCATCTTTTATTGCAAATTGTATATTTATTAAACCAACTGTATTTAAAGCTAAAGCAATATTTTTTGTATGATCTTTAATTTGTTGCATTACCAAATCGCCAAGATTAAATGGAGGCAATGTGGCATTACTGTCTCCTGAATGGATACCACAAGGTTCGATATGTTCCATTATACCAATAATATATACATTTTCACCATCGCAAATCGCATCAGCTTCTGCTTCTATTGCTCCATCCAAATAATGATCCAAAAGCAATTTATTATCTGGCATTTTACGAAGTAAACCAACAACATGCTCTTCTAAATCTTCTTTATTAATCACAATTTTCATGCCTTGTCCACCAAGTACATACGAAGGACGAACTAAAATTGGAAAGTTCAATTTATCAGCCACAGCAAGTGCTTCATCTGCAGTTGTAGCAATATCAAATTCTGGATAAGGAATATTAATTTCTTTTAGTAAGTTTGAAAAACTTCCTCTGTCTTCTGCTAAATCAAGTGATTGAAACGTAGTGCCTATTATCTTAATTCCATATCTATCTAACTTTTCTGAAAGTTTTAAGGCAGTTTGACCTCCAAGTTGTACAATAACACCTTCAGGTTTTTCGTGCTTAATAATATCGTAAATATGTTCCCAGAAAACGGGTTCAAAATACAATTTATCTGCTGTATCAAAATCGGTCGAAACAGTTTCTGGATTGCAGTTAATCATAATGGTTTCGTAACCACATTCGGCAGCAGCTAAAACACCATGAACACAACAATAATCGAATTCGATACCTTGCCCAATTCTGTTTGGTCCAGAACCCAAAACAATAATTTTTTTCTTATCGGAAACCACACTTTCATTATCTGCCAAACGTTTACCATCAATAGTTTCAACTTCGTTTTCGAAAGTAGAATAATAATAAGGCGTTTTTGCTTTAAACTCTGCTGCACAAGTATCTACAAGTTTATAAACTCGATTAATATTTAATTCTTCACGCTTATTATAAACCTGACTTTCTAAACAACCTAACATATGTGCTATTTGACGGTCTCCATATCCTTTTTGCTTCGCTTCAAGTAACAAATCGCGTTCAATAGTTTTAATTTTATATTTTGAGATTTCTTTTTCTAAAAAGTATAATTCTTCATATTGTTTTAAGAACCACATATCAATTTTAGTGATCTCATGAATTCTACTTAACGGTATTCCTATTTGAATTGCATCATAAATCACGAAAACGCGATCCCAACTTGCATGTGTGAGTTTACTAATAATCTGGTCATAATCTTTATAGCCTTTTCCATCTGCTCCCAGACCATTTCTTCTAATTTCTAAAGACTGTGTTGCTTTATGAAGGGCTTCCTGGAACGATCGTCCAATTCCCATCACTTCTCCAACCGATTTCATTTGTAGCCCTAATGTTCTATCACTTCCTTCAAACTTATCGAAGTTCCAACGTGGAATTTTTACAATAACGTAGTCTAATGTCGGCTCAAATAATGCCGAAGTAGATTTAGTAATTTGGTTTTCCAATTCATCTAAATGGTAACCTATAGCCAATTTTGCAGCAATTTTAGCAATTGGGTATCCTGTTGCTTTACTAGCTAATGCTGAAGAACGCGAGACACGTGGATTAATTTCAATTGCAATTATATCTTCTTTCTCATCTGGACTCACTGCAAATTGAACATTACAACCTCCAGCAAAATCTCCTATACTACGCATCATATGTATTGCCATATCACGCATTCTTTGATAGGTTGTATCGCTTAAAGTCATTGCTGGAGCAACAGTAATGGAGTCTCCTGTATGAATTCCCATAGGATCCATATTCTCAATTGAACAGATAATAACGACATTATCGTTTGAATCTCGAAGCAATTCTAATTCAAACTCTTTCCAACCAATAAGTGCTTTGTCTATCATTACTTCATGAATTGGAGAAATCTCCAAACCACGTTCTAACAATTCGTCAAAATCTTCTTCTTTATATACAATAGAAGCTCCATCTCCACCTAAAGTGTAAGATGCTCTAATTACAAGCGGAAAACCAAACTCTTGTGCAATTTCTTTTCCTTTTAAATAAGATGTTGCTGTTGCTTGAGGTGCCATTCCTACACCAATTTTAAACATAAGCTCTCTAAACTTTTCCCTGTCTTCGGTAATGTTAATGGCATCAATATCTACACCAATAATTTCAACATTAAAATCTTTCCAAATACCTTTTTCATCGGTTTCAATACACAAATTTAACGCCGTTTGTCCACCCATAGTTGGTAAAACCGCATCAATATTTGGGTGCTCTTCAAGAATTTTAACAATAGATTTAGTGGTTAACGGCAATAAATACACATGATCTGCCATCGAGGGATCTGTCATTATTGTTGCAGGATTAGAATTAATTAGTACAGTTTCTATTCCATCTTCACTTAATGAGCGTAGTGCTTGTGTGCCAGAATAATCAAACTCACAAGCTTGACCAATAATTATTGGTCCAGATCCTATAATTAAAACAGTGTTAAGGTCTTGTCTTTTTGGCATTAGTAGTTATTACTTTTAAATTTTTCAAAAATAGGTATCAAACAGGTATAAAAAAAGGCGTTACCCGTAGTAACACCTTTAATATATTAACAATTGTTAATCATTATTTTTTATGCTTCATTTCTGAAGATACAGATAATTTCTTTCTTCCTTTTGCTCTTCTACGAGCAAGGATCTTTCTACCATTAACAGATGCCATTCTTTCTCTAAAACCATGCTTGTTTTTTCTCTTTCTTTTTGATGGCTGAAATGTTCTTTTCATTATAATCTATCTTTAAAAATCTTCTAAAATATCTCTTATTACTAACACTTTTTTCTTCTTAAAAGTGCGGCGCAAATATACAAAGAGTTTTCACTTTGACAAACCTTAAATAAAAAATATTTTGAATAGTTTTTACTACCTTTGTAATCTCTAAATAAAACTGAAAAAATGTACAACAAAAATATAAAACTATTTATAGCAGTTTTACTTAATGCTTTTGCCGTTTATCAATTTTACGAAGGGTATATTGGCAACGGAATCATGTATATTCTCTTATCACTTATATTTATATTTCTCTATTTAAAAAACGAATTTATTTTATTGTCTTTTTTAAAGTTAAGGAAACAAGATTTTGAAGGTGCAAAAAAATGGCTTGATAAGATTAAGAATCCTAAAAGTGCTTTAACAAAGAAGCAACAAGGCTATTATAATTATTTAAATGGTATAATGGTTTCTCAAACCAATATGAATGAAGCTGAAAAGTATTTTAAAACTGCAATTACTTTAGGCTTATCTATGGATCATGATCTGGCAATGGCAAAATTAAATTTAGCTGGAATAGCATTTAGTAAAAGACGCAGGCAAGAAGCTAACAAATTATTAGCTGAAGCACAAAAACTTGATAAGCGAAATATGTTAGCAGACCAAATTAAGATGATGAAGCAACAAATGAAGAAAGCACAAATACCTAATCAGCATTTTGGTGGTCATCGTCAACAAAGAAGACGTTAATTTGTTTATCTATTAAGGTTTAATAGTATAAAAGCCATCTTTTGGAATTTCTATTAAATAATGTTTCCCAGATTTATTATTAAGGTGTGGCTCTCTTAACCAAGGGTTGTGCAATTTTAATATCTTGTAATTAATTCTAAACTCTTTAGAGAAAGCAACAAAATCGGTAACTGCTGTATCTACAGATACTTTATAAGTGGGAATAATGTTATACAAATCTTTATATCTAAAATTGAATCCATATTTGGCTGGATTATTTAATATCTCTTTTAAGGCAACAATCCTAAAAATATAACGACCTGTTTCTTCTCCTAAAAGCAAATCGTAGTAATTAGTAGCAGATTGGTTATTTAATCGCTTAGAAATTCCTGTCATTCCTGCATTGTAAGCAGCAGCAGCAAGCGTCCAAGTGCCAAAATTTTCTTTTGCAGCTAGCAAGTATTTACAAGCAACTTCAGTTGCTTTTTCAAGATGATATCGTTCATCTACATTTGTATTTATTTCCAAACCATTTTCTCGTCCAGTAGCTTTCATTATTTGCCAAAATCCTTTTGCGTTAGCAGGGGAAACTGCATTAGTTAAACCGCTCTCAATTACTGCGAGATACTTAAAATCGTCCGGAATTCCATTTTTTGCCAATATAGGTTCTATTATAGGGAAATACTTATTGGCACGTTTAAACATTAATAACCCATTAGATTGCCAATAGGTATTTACCAGTAATTCTCTATCCATACGTTCAAAAACATCTGGATTATCTAAAGGCATCAGTTCTCCTGAAAACTCTAAATTATCAGGAACAGTTAATGCATACACATTATAATCATTAATGATTTTCTTTTCTAAATTTTCGTCGCTTGGAGCATCCTGAACAGCAAAAATAAATAGTCCAGATAAACTTAATAAGCCAACAAATGCCAAAATATTTTTAATTGTCTTCATTTTCTAAAAGTTTATTTGCTCTAAATTTAAAAAAAAATACCATACAACACTTATATTTAACTTAATAAACTCAATATGAGTTCAATATGAGTTTTGGTAGATTTTCGTTAAACCATCTATATTTATTATTAATCATTATATGCGTTCCTTCTTTAACTACAATACAATCCTTTATATGATACACAGGGAAAATTCCATCCTCTTCACCATGTATATGAATTATATTTGGTATTGTTTCTTCTTGATTCCAACACACCATCTGTTCTATTGCCCAATCTAAATAACGCTTATCGTTAACTGATAAGTACTTTTTATACAACTCAACGCGCTTTGTAGCAGTTTCACCAAAAGCATATTTTACCAAAGCATCTACATTGCCAAACAATCGCGTAGGTATTAATTTATAAGCTTTTGTTTTTTTTGCAATCTTCATGCGTTTGGATAGTTCATGTTTATTTTTAATACTGGAAACTATAATCAACTTTTTAAGATTAAGAAATTTACTCATTTCCTGAACCATGATTCCTCCAAAAGAAACACCTAATAAAACACTATTTTCATGCTTAACTTTTTGTGCCATTCGGTTAGCATAATCTTCAATACTTTCCTTTGCATTAGGTATAATCCATTCTAAGTAATGAACTTTAAAATAGTCTTCTGGCAGCTTTATGTACTCGAAAATTGATGGGTTTGCTGCCATTCCTGGCATAAAATACACATGAATTAACTTTTGACTCATAAGTAATTAAGGTTCAATAATCTATGGTTGCTAGCGATTTTTTTTGTAAATTTGCATTACAAAACTATACAAAATAGTGCTTCTTCCGTTGAATAAAACAGACTAATTATGATTGATGCAGCAGAACTTATTGACAATGCCTTTTTACGCCAATTCGAATTAAAAGCAGATGATGAACTTGCAATAATTGAGTATTCGCTTCAAGACAGAAAAATATTTTTAACCAAACTCATTATTCCTGATACTGTTAATACTGAAGATTTTACTGAAGATTTTTTAAAATTGGTTATGGAAAACATTCAAGAACGCAATATTAGTGTGGTTCCTACAAGTCCTCCAATTGCAAAATTTATTAGAAAAAACAGACGTTATAAAAGAATGCTCCCTGTAGGTATTAGAATATAACTTGATTTACGATTTACGAAAAAAATTAAACTCTGAAGCAAAATCAAAATGCTTTGGATTTTTTTTATGCAACAAATTCTTTAGTAAATTCTAGTCGAACCAAGCCGTCTTCATCTATTTTATTGAGTTCTATTTGATGTAGTGTATTTACTAATTCTGGATTCCAAGGCGTTTTTACTCTTACATAATTTTCAGTAAAACCATGAATGTAACCTTCTTTGTTCTCGCCTTCAAACAAAACGGTTCTACTAGTTCCTAATTGACTTTCATAAAAAGCACGTCGTTTTTTTACCGATAATCCACGTAGCATCTTACTGCGTTTAGTTCTCACATTTTTAGCAACTACTCCATCCATCTCTATAGCTAATGTATTATCTCTTTCAGAATATGTAAACACATGCAAATAAGAAATATCCAACGTATTTAAAAAGTTGTAGGTTTCTAAAAAGAGCTGTTCTGTTTCACCAGGAAATCCTACTATAACGTCAACGCCAATACAAGCGTGGGGTATCATTTCTTTTATTTTTGAAACACGGTCTATATAAAAGGCTTTGTTATATCTACGCTTCATTTTTTTTAGTAAAGCATCACTTCCGCTTTGCAACGGAATATGAAAATGAGGTACAAACGATTTACTTTGGGCAACAAACTCTATAGTTTCATTTTTTAACAAATTGGGTTCTATAGACGATATTCTTAAACGCTCAATACCTTCAACTGTATCTAATGCCTGAACCAGTTCAAAAAAAGTATGTTCGTGCTTTTTGTTTCCAAATTCTCCTTTACCATAATCACCAATATTTACTCCTGTAAGCACAATTTCTTTAATACCCTTTTCAGAAATCTCTTTTGCATTTTGCAAAACATTATTAAGCGTATCACTTCGCGAAATACCTCTTGCTAATGGAATAGTACAAAACGTGCATTTATAATCGCAACCATCTTGTACTTTTAAAAAAGCGCGTGTTCTATCTCCTATGGAATAACTGCCAACATAAAAATCGGCTTTTTCAATCTCGCAAGAATGAATCTCACCAAAATCGTTTTTTGTAAGGTCGTTTAGGTAATCTGTAATTTTAAATTTTTCGGTTGCTCCAAGTACTAAATCTACACCTTTAACGTCTGCTAATTCTTGTGGTCTTAATTGTGCATAGCAACCAATTGCAATAATAAATGCTTCAGGATTTACTTTTATAGCTTGCTTAACTATAGTTTTAAAACGTTTGTCAGCATTATCGGTAACCGAACATGTATTAATAACATAAATATCTGCTTGCTCTGAAAAATCTACACGATTAAAACCTTCTTGTGAAAAGTTTCTAGCAATCGTAGAAGTTTCGGAAAAATTAAGTTTACAACCTAAAGTGTAAAAAGCTACGTTTTTATTGACGTTCATTCTTGTATTTTCAAGCTCACAAATTTACAAATAATCTATTTTGATAAAACTGATTTAAGCTTTTAAAGTAATAATTAATATCTTCTAAAGGTCTTCGTGTCTTCAAAAACATGCTCTAAAATAGCTTTATCTTGATCAGTAAACTCAATATTTCGACGGGACATCACTACTTTAGCAACCTCAAAGGCTTTTTTAGTTAAATAGGTTGTAAATCCTTTATGTCCTCCCCAACTAAAACTTGGTACAAAATTGCGAGGAAAACCACTACCAAAAATATTAGCACTTACTCCAACAACTGTTCCAGTATTAAACATGGTATTAATTCCACATTTGCTATGGTCTCCCATCATAAGTCCACAAAACTGCAATCCTGTTTTAGCAAAACCTTCAGTATTGTAATCCCAAAGTTTTACTTCCGCATAATTGTTTTTAAGGTTAGAGTTATTTGTATCTGCTCCTAAATTACACCACTCTCCAATTACAGAATTTCCTAAAAATCCGTCATGCCCTTTGTTAGAATTTTCGAAAATGACAGAGTTATTGACTTCACCACCAACTTTACTATAAGGCCCTACAGTAGTTGGTCCATAAATTTTGGCTCCCATTTTAACTATTGCTCCATCGCACAAAGCAAAAGGTCCTCTTATGGCGCATGCTTCCATAACTTCTGCATTTTCTCCAATGTAAATTGGCCCAGTGGATGCATTTAACACAGCTATTTCTACTTTTGCACCTTCTTCTATAAAGATATTTTTAGCATTTATACAATGTACTATTTCTGGTATATCTTGAGATTGTCTTCCTTTAGTTAACAGATTAAAATCTGTTTCTATGGCTTCAGCATTTATTGTAAAAATATCCCAAGTATGTTCAATTTTTAAAACATTACTATTAAACTCTATAGCTTCATAAGCATCTAAATCTACTTCTTCTTGTGTTTCTTTTGTAAAAAATGCAATAACATCTTCATCTTTAAAAATGGCTTGATTTTCTTTTAAATTCTTAACCATTTCTACCAATTCCATATTTGGTAAAAAAGATGCATTTATCATGATGTTTTCGTCTAGCTCTACCATTGGGTATTTATCGGACAAATAATCTTCGGTAATAGTGGTGATTGTACAACCCAAAAACTTTTCCCATTTTTCTCTAATGGTTAAAATACCTACTCTAATATCTGCAACTGGTCGTGTAAATGTGAAAGGCAGCAAGTTGTTTCTAAAAGGACCATCAAAAAGTATATAGTTCATTATCAATTTAAAGTTTAAAGTTTAAAGTTCAAAGTTTTACGCTCTAAACCAAAAACTAATGTTTGCTCATTATAGATGTATAATAAACGTAAAAATAAAAAAGCCTTTCAGTTATTGAAAGGCTTTTGTGAAATATATTTTTTTGCTCAAATTATTTTTTGAACTTAGCGTACTTGGTTTTAAACTTATCAATACGTCCAGCTGTATCTACTAATTTAGATTTTCCTGTGTAATAAGGATGAGATGTTCTAGAAATTTCCATCTTAATTAATGGATACTCAACACCATCAACATCAATAGTTTCACTAGTTTTTGCTGTAGATTTTGTTAAAAACACATCGTTGTTAGACATATCTTTAAAAGCTATTAATCTATAATTTTCTGGATGTATACCTTTTTTCATGTGTTTAATTTATTGATTTTCAACGGTCACATGCTGTTCGCAATTAATCATTTCCTTAAATGAAAAAACTTTTAATATGCTCGTTTCATCACTTAAACTTTAAAATCGTTTTATTTTTCGAGCTGCAAATTTAAGTATTTTTTACAAAAGTACAATACTTTACTTGCAAATTTATTTTAAGATATATTAAACACACAAGATTCCCACTTTATTAAAACAAGTTCAGGATAAATCGTGGGAATTAAATGTAACGTTTTTGTATCTTTGTTTACAAACAAGTATTATTAACCAAAACAATATAAATCATGAAAGAAAAGATCGTTACTATTAAATCTATAGCAACAAATTATGGAGTTTATTTAGGAGGACTATTAGCAATATTAACAGTTCTTGTATATGCAGTGAATTTAGACTTAATGACAAATATGTGGTATGGCATTTTTGTTTTACTTGCCATTGTAGTATTTGGAATCATTTCTGTTAAAAAATCCAAAGAATTATCAGAAGGATTTATTACATTTAAACAAAGTTTTACGGCTTATTTTATTACCGTTTTAATTGGCTTAGTTATAAGTACTGTTGTATCTTATATCATTTTTAATATTATAGATCCAGAAGCTGCCAATATTTTAAAAGAGAAAACCATTGAAACTACAATAAGTTTTATGGAAGGTTTTGGTGCTCCTGCTGAAGCTATAGCAGAAACTGTTGATAAACTAGAAAAAGATAATCAATTTTCAATTGGTAATATATTAACAAGTTTAGCTGTACAAATGGTAATGTTTAGCATAGTTGGTCTAATTGTAGCAGCAATTATGAAAAAGAATCCTGAGACAGAATAATTTCTTTACTTTTATACATTGAAACAAGAAATTCAATAGATGAACATCTCTGTAGTTATACCACTACTTAACGAACAAGAGTCTTTAAACGAATTACATGATTGGATTGCTAAAGTTATGCAATCCAATCATTTTTCGTATGAAATCATTTTTATAGACGATGGTAGTACAGATAAGTCTTGGCAAACTATACAATCTTTAGTAAATAAAGATGTAAACGTTAAAGGCATTCGGTTTTTTAAAAACTATGGGAAATCCCAAGCCTTACATATTGGTTTTAATAAAGCTAAAGGCGATGTTATTATTACTATGGATGCCGATTTACAAGACAATCCAGAAGAAATTCCAGAGCTTTATAATATGATAGTTAATGAAGGATTTGATTTAGTATCTGGTTGGAAAAAGAAACGATTTGATTCTGTAATTTCAAAAAATTTACCTTCAAAACTATTTAATTGGGTTGCTCGAAGAACATCTGGAGTTAAACTACACGATTTTAATTGTGGTTTAAAAGCTCTAAAAAATGAAGTTATAAAAAATATTGATGTTAGTGGAGAAATGCATCGCTATATTCCTGTTTTAGTTAAAAATGAAGGATTTAATAAAATAGGAGAAAAAGTAGTACAGCATCAAGCTAGAAAATATGGAAAAACAAAATTTGGTATGGAACGATTTATTTTTGGATTTTTAGATCTTATAACTATTTGGTTTGTTTCTAGATTTGGCAAAAGACCAATGCACTTCTTTGGAGCTTTAGGAGTAATAATGTTTATTATCGGATTTGGGTTTGCTTTATATATAGGTATTGACAAATTATTTGTAAACCCTTTGGGTAGATTAATTACCGAACGTCCTCAATTTTATATCTCTCTTGTAACAATGATTATTGGGACACAGTTTTTTGTAGCAGGCTTTTTAGGCGAAATTATTCTGCGTTCTCAACATGACAAAAAACGATATTCAATTAAAGAAGAATTGAATTTATAACTTAACATCCAAATTAACATCTTAATACAAAGCTTCAATTAGCTAAATGCTTATTTTTACAGCATATTTATTACCATATGATTGATATTAAACACGAATTATTAGATAGAGTTAGTAACTGGTTAACTCCTGCTTTCGATGAAGAAACTCAAGAGTACATTAACAATTTAATTGTTTCAAACCCAAAAGAGCTACAAGAAAGTTTTTATAAAGATTTAGAATTTGGAACTGGTGGAATGCGTGGTGTCATGGGAGTTGGCACAAACCGCATTAATAAATATACGCTAGGAAAAAACACGCAAGGATTAAGCAATTATTTACATAAAAGCTTTCCAAATCAAAAATTAAAAGCTGCAATTGCTTTCGATTGCAGACATAACAGTAAATCGTTTGCAAAATTGGTAGCAGACGTGTTTTCGGCAAATAAAATTGAAGTGTATTTGTTTGAAGACTTACGTCCAACACCTGAGTTATCTTTCGCTTTAAAACACTTAAATTGTCATTGCGGAATTGTATTAACAGCATCTCACAATCCACCAGAATATAATGGCTACAAAGTCTATTGGCAAGATGGAGGACAATTAGTTCCCCCACAAGATGAAGAAATTATTCAAGAAATAAATCATTTAGAATATTCAGAAATAAATTTTAAAGCCAACGAAAATCTCATAAACTATATAGGAAAAGATATAGACGATGTCTTTATAAATGCTTCAGTTAAAAACGGAAGTTTTAATACTTCTGAGGAAGCAAAAAAAGACTTAAATGTTGTATTTACCTCGCTTCATGGTACATCTATAACCATCATTCCTGAAACTTTAAAACGAGCTGGTTACAATAACTTACATATAGTAAAAGAACAAGAAGAACCAAATGGTGATTTTCCAACAGTTAAATCTCCAAATCCTGAAGAACCCGAAGCCTTAAAAATGGCTTTAGAATTAGCCAAAAAAACTAATGGAGATATTGTTATTGGTACAGATCCAGACAGTGACCGAGTTGGAGTAGCTGTTAGGAATTTAAATGATAACATGATTTTGTTAAACGGAAATCAAACCATGGTTATGATGACCAATTTCTTGCTGCAGCAATGGCAAAATCAAGATAAAATAAAAGGCAAAGAATTTATAGCATCTACTATTGTTTCTACACCAATGATGAATGATTTAGCAACAGCTTTTAATGTTGAATGTAAAATTAGGTTAACCGGTTTTAAGTGGATTGCCAAAATGATTAAAGACTTTCCTGAACTAGATTTTGTTGGTGGTGGTGAAGAAAGTTTTGGGTTTATGGTAGGCGATTTTGTAAGAGATAAAGATGCTGTAACAGCAACGCTTTTAGCTTGCGAAATTGCTGCTCAAGCCAAAGCCAATGGAAGTTCTTTTTACGAAGAACTAATTAAGCTTTATATTAAACATGGCTTTTATAAAGAGCGCTTAATTTTTGTAACTAAAAAAGGTGTTGAAGGTGCTGAAGAAATAAAACAAATGATGGTTAACTTTAGAGAAAATCCACTAACAGTTATTAATGAATCAAAAGTTGCGATGCTTGAAGATTACCAAACATCTATTGCAAAGAACATGATTACCGGCAAAATTGAAGCTATTAATATACCAAAATCTAATGTGCTCATTTATTATACCGAAGACGGAAGCAAAATTGCATTACGACCAAGTGGTACAGAACCAAAAATTAAGTTTTATATTAGCGTAAACACTTCTTTAGATTCTGTTTCTGAATTCAGTAAAAAGGATGCTGGATTAGAAGAAAAAATCGATGCTATAATTAAAGATATGCATTTAAGCTAATGAAATATTTTAAGCAAATACTACGCTTTGCAAAACCTTATAAAGGTTATGCAATATTAAATATCCTATCGAATATTTTTCATGCTTTATTTGGCACGCTTGCTATGGTTTCATTGTTTCCAATGTTAAAAGTACTTTTCGATCAGTCTAAACGTATTGATGCCAAACCAATCTGGGAAGGCATTTCAGGTTTAAAAGATTATGCCGAAGATTACTTAAATTATTTTGTAACACAAAAAGCAGATCAAGGTCATGAAGATGTATTAATTTTTATGGTGGCTCTTGTAATAAGTATGTTTTTTCTAAAAAATATATTCAACTATTTAGCCATGTATTTCATAACGTTTTTGCGTAATGGTGTGCTTAAAGACCTAAGAAATGACCTTTACGATAAAATAACCGATTTGCCTCTCTCCTATTTTTCAGAAAAACGAAAAGGAGATATTATGGCAAGAATATCTACAGATGTTTTAGAAATTCAGCATTCATTTTTATCCATTTTAGAACTTATAGTTCGTGAGCCACTCATGATTCTGTTTACGGTTTTAACCATGTTTTTAATTAGTGCTAAACTCACGCTGTTTGTTTTCATTTTTATTCCAGTTTCTGGATTTATAATTTCTTTAATAGGAAAATCTTTAAAACGAAAATCGGATAAGGTTCAAAAAGAGCAAGGTTTATTTCTTTCTATTGTTGAAGAAACTTTAGGAGGATTAAGAGTGATTAAAGCTTTTAATTCGGAAAAAATATTTGGTGAAAAATTTAGAGAATCAACAACACGTTTCTATAATTTTTCCAACACCTTATTGAATCGTAAAAATTTAGCTGTTCCTACAAGCGAATTTCTTGGCATTTCAGTAATTGCAATTTTATTATGGTATGGAGGGCAAATGGTACTGCAAGATAAAACCTTAGATGCCAGCTTATTTATTGTATATATGGGACTTGCTTATAATATTCTTACTCCAGCAAAAGCTATAAGTAATGCGAGTTATAATGTGAAAAAAGGAAATGCTGCAGCAGAGCGTGTTTTAGAAATTTTAAATGCAACATCTTCACTTAAAGACAAACCAAACGCGAGCGATAAAAAAGAGTTTACAACTTCAATAGTTTTAGAAAATGTATCTTTTAAATATGAAGATGAAGCTGTACTTAAAAACTTTTCAATTACTGTTAATAAAGGAAAAACCATTGCTCTGGTTGGACAATCTGGAAGCGGAAAATCTACCATTGCAAATCTTGTTACTAGATTTTACGACGTGACTGAAGGAAAAATTACAATAGATGGGCAAGATATTAGAGATTTAACAAAACACTCACTTCGTGATTTAATGGGTTTGGTTACTCAAGATTCTATTTTATTTAATGATACCATTAAAAATAATATTCTACTCGGCAAAGAAAATGCTCCAGACGAAGACGTTATTGAAGCCCTAAAAATTGCCAATGCATGGGAATTTGTTAAAGACTTGCCAAATGGTATAGATAGCAACATAGGTGATTCTGGTAACAAACTTTCTGGAGGTCAAAAACAACGCTTAAGTATTGCAAGAGCTGTTCTTAAAAATCCACCAATTATGATTCTGGATGAAGCCACATCAGCTCTCGATACAGAAAGCGAACGTTCAGTTCAAGTCGCCCTGGAAAACATGATGAAAAACAGAACATCTATTGTTATTGCTCATAGACTTTCTACTATCCAAAATGCAGACACAATCGTAGTTATGCAAAAAGGAGAAATTGTAGAACAAGGAAAACACCAGGAACTTCTGGATAAAAAAGGTATTTATAATAAACTTGTTGAAATGCAATCTATTCAGTAAACGTTTAGTAACCCTTATAAATCAAGAAAAGGACGAAATTTGGGTATCGTCCTTTTCTTCTATTATTACCACATTTGGGGAAATGGTAATAAACTAGTTGGTTAAGTTGCTATAAACGTATAACAAATTATTCAAACCACCAAAGAAAATATGCATTTTATCGATAATATAATACACTTAATCGATATAAATATATACAATATGTTGTTTTATAGATGTTTAACAAAATATAATGTTTTAAAATAATTTTAATAATATTAAGTCAATAATTAAACTTTTCTTAAATTAGTGAGTCTAAAGAAGAAATTAATTTTTTTGTGGATAACGAAAAAGAACTATTATCACAACTCAAATCTGCCCAAAAACAAGAAAAAGCTTTTAGAGAATTAATTACACTCTATAAAGAACGCTTGTATTGGCATATTCGTAAAATTGTTATTTCTCATGACGATAGTGATGATGTGCTACAAAATACCTTTATAAAAATTTACAAAAACATAAACAACTTTAAAGGCGATAGTAAATTATATTCTTGGATGTATCGTATTGCTACAAACGAAGCTATTACACACTTAAACAAGAATGCAAAACGTTTACAAATTACTAATGAGGCAGTACAAGAATATGCTATCAATAATTTAAGAGCTGATGTTTATTTTGAAGGTAGTGAGATTCAATTAAAATTACAGAAAGCAATAGCAGCACTACCACAAAAACAACAATTGGTTTTTAATATGAAATATTTCGATAATATAAAGTACAAAGACATGTCGGAAATTTTAGAAACTAGTGAAGGTGCTTTAAAAGCATCATATCATATTGCTGTTAAAAAAATTGAAACATATTTAATCTCGATATGAATAATAAAACTTTATATTATTTAAAAAAACAAGTCCTCTTGAAATTTAAACGCAAGAGGGAATTAAACCATTTAAACTAAATTGTGTCTAACAACTATAAATGAAACTTAACTTAAATAACAAAAACAAAACAGGCTTTAAAACGCCAAATAATTACTTCAATACTGTTGAGGACAAGATAATGAGCGCTTTAAAACTGGAAAGCAAACTCAACCAAGTAAATGAAGTAGGTTTTAAAACACCTAATAATTATTTCGATACTCTTGAAGATGTTATTATAAATAAAATTGAAAAGAAAAACACACCAAAAGTAGTTTCACTATTTACCAAGAGAAACATACTATATGCCTCAAGTATTGCTGCATCAGTATTGTTGCTTTTTAATTTGTCATTTTTTGATAAAGAAGTAACTTGGGATTCTTTAGATACTGAAACCATTGTGAATTATATTATTGATGAAGGTATCGATTCTTACGAATTAGCAGCTTTACTTTCGGAAGACGATTTTTCAGAAGCCGATTTTATAGAACAAAATATAGCCGATGAAACTTTAGAAAATTATCTTTTAGACAATTTAGATCTTGAAGAATTAATCATTGAATAATAAACTTAACACATGAAACAAATTGTACTATACATAACAATTTTTTTAATTTCTGCAAGTAGTTTAGCACAGCAAAACAACAGTAAAATTAAAGCACTTAAGATTGCCTTTATTACAGAAAGACTGAATTTAACCGAAACTGAAGCACAAAAATTTTGGCCTATTTATAATACCTTCGATAAGAATACATCTAAAATTAAAAGAGAAGAAATAACTAAAATACGCCAAGAAATAAGACAAAATATAGGCGATTTATCTGATGCTAAAGCCAATGAATTATTAGATCGGTTTATTAAAGCTGAAAACGAACTTCACAAAGAAAAAACTCAACTCTTATCTAAACTACGAAAAGTAATTTCTGCACAAAAAATAATACTTCTTAAAGTCGCCGAAGATGAATTTAATAGAAGGATGTTAGAAAGAATGAAAAACATGCGACAAAGAAGAATAAACAAAAACAAACCATAAAAAAGAGAAGCAAAATGCTTCTCTTTTTTATAAGTACAATCTTGATACTGAATCACTGCAGTTTTAATCTGTCATTAATTCCTATTAATTAGCAACAAACATTTCTCCAACTAACATTTCAAAAAAACATTCGTGTATTAGTGGCTTTTAACTACCTTTGCATGCCTAATTTTTTAAAATGCGCTTACACCGAAATTTATGCTTTGCAATTATTGACGGATTACTTTTAATCTTCAACAATGGTGACTATGCAGACAAAGTAATACAACAACTCTTAAAAAGAGATAAACGTTGGGGAAGTCGAGATCGAGGTTTTGTTGCCGAAACCACATACGATATTGTACGCTGGAAACGTCTTTATGCAGAAATAGCAAATGTAAATGAGCCTTTTAGTAGAGACGATATGTGGCGTTTATTTGCCGTTTGGGCAACGCTTAAAGGTATAAAATTACCCGATTGGAAATATTTTGAAAGCACACCAACTCGTAAAATTAAAGGCAAATTTGATGAGCTGTCAAAAATTAGAAAATTTCGTGAGTCCATTCCAGATTGGATAGACCAACAAGGTGTAAAAGAATTAGGAGAAGATTTATGGAGCAAAGAGCTTGCAGCACTCAATAAACAAGCCGAAGTTGTTTTAAGAGTAAATACTTTAAAAACCAATAAAAAAGATTTACAATTAAAATTACAATCCGAAGATATAGAAACAGATTTTCTACCAAATCATCCTCATGCTTTAAAATTAAAAGAGCGTTCAAATGTATTTATTACTGAAGCTTTTAAAAATGGCTGGTTCGAAGTTCAAGACGCATCATCTCAACTAGTAGCAGCTTTTCTAGATGTAAAACCAGGCATGAAAGTTGTTGACACTTGTGCAGGAGCTGGAGGTAAAACATTACACCTTACATCTTTAATGGAAAACAAAGGGCAAATAGTTGCTATGGATATTTACGAAAGTAA